>NZ_JBJGYU010000006.1:0-177941 GCF_054050155.1 Geodermatophilus sp. SYSU D00703
ACGCGGTAGGGACCCCGGGCGCCCCCCGGCCTGCGGCGGCGCAGGGGGCGCGCCGGGGGGCGGCCCACCCCCCCCCCCCCCCGCGGGCGGGGGGGGGGGCCCGCTGCTGCGTTCTCAGGCGGTGGGGCTCTCCTGCGTCCGCTCGACGGTGAGCTTCTCGACGCTGACCTGTGTGCCGTCCTCCTCGAACGAGACGCTCGTCAGCTGCAGCTTGATCCGGTCGCGCAGACCCGGCGGCGGGGTGTCACCCCCGCAGCGGCGGCGGACCAGCGCCTTGAACTCCTGCTCGATGCCGAACTGGCGCAGGCACGGCGAGCACTCCTCGAGGTGCTCGGCGATGACGTCGCGCCGCGCGTCGTCGGTCTCGTGGTCGAGGAACTCGAAGACGTGGGACAGGACGTCGTCACACGAGTGGATCTCGATGGGCTCGCCGCCCCCGCGAACGTCGTCGGTCACGAGTGGCTCGCCTCCTCCCCGGCCCCGGCGCGGACGAACCCGCGCTCACGTGCGTAGTCGGCCAGCAGCTTCTGCAGTCCCCGGCGGCCGCGGTGCAGGCGGGACATCACCGTGCCAATGGGCGTGCCCATGATCTCGGCGATCTCCTTGTAGGCGAAGCCCTCGACGTCGGCGAGGTAGACCGCCAGGCGGAAGTCCTCGGGCAGCTGCTGCAGAGCCTCCTTGATGTCGGAGTCCGGCAGGTGGTCCAGCGCCTCGATCTCCGCCGACCGCAGGCCGCTGGAGGTGTGCTCCTCGGCGGCGTAGAGCTGCCAGTCCTGCACCTGGTCGGTGGGGTACTGCTGCGGCTGGCGCTGCTTCTTGCGGTAGCTGTTGATGTAGGTGTTGGTCAGGATCCGGTACAGCCAGGCCTTGAGGTTGGTGCCCTCGGCGAACTGGTGGAACGCCGAGTAGGCCTTGACGAACGTCTCCTGGACGAGGTCCTCGGCGTCGGCCGGGTTGCGGGTCATGCGCAGGGCCGCGGGGTAGAGCTGGTCGAGGTAGGGCAACGCATCCCGCTCGAAGCGGGCGTCGCGCTCGGCGCGGGTCTCGGCCACCTCGGTCCGGCTGCCGCCCTCGCGCGCCTCGGGTACCTCCACGGGCGCGGCGGCGGCCGGGTCGGCCGACTCCACCTGGGGCGTCTGGTCCGCGGACTCCTCGGGCACCGACCGTCCTCTCTGCGGGCCCCGGACGCGGGACACCGCCTCGGCCGATCCTAGCCGCGCCGCATCCGGACGGCCCGGGGGACGCCGGTGCGCGACCCGCGGGCGGGTGCTGGTGGAGAGGGTGCTGCTCACGGCCTGTCCAACCGCGTCGCAGCCGGGCTCCATTCCCACACAGAGGCAGATCACGGCGACCCCTGGCTACGCTGCGGCGCCGTGGCGGCGACCCCCGCGGTGCGGGCTCTGGAGAAGGCCCGCGTGGCGCACACCCTGCACCCCTACAACCCCGAGCACCCGTCGGACCAGGGGCACGGCGAGGCGGCGGTGGCCGCGCTCGGCGCCGACCCGCGCCAGGTGTTCAAGACCCTGGTGGCTCGCGTCGACGGCGTCCTCACGATCGCCGTCGTCCCCGTCAGCGGCACCCTGGACCTCAAGGCCCTGGCCGCTGCCACGGGTGGCCGCAAGGCGGCCATGGCCGACCCGGCCGACGCCGAGCGGACGACGGGCTACGTGCGGGGCGGGATCAGCCCGCTGGGCCAGAAGAAGGCGCTGCCGACGGTCGTGGACGAGACGGCGCTGGGCTTCGACACGGTCATGGTGAGCGCCGGCAAGCGCGGGCTGCAGGTGGAGCTGGCCCCGGCCGACCTGGTCCGGCTCACGCGGGCGCGCACGGCCCCGATCGGCCGTTGATGCCGCTCAGCCGGTCGGGCGCGAGTAGGTGGTGAGCATCTGGTCGACCGGCGCGTGGTCGTCGGTGAGCACGTCGGCGTCCCCGACGAAGGCCGTCAGCTCCTCGCCCTGAGCCACCTGCCAGGCGAGGTCCTGCGCGCGCAGGGCGGCCTCGATGGCGTCGGCGGGCAGCGGCTGCTGGGAGGCCACCGCGACGACGTTACCGCCGTCCTCCCCCGCCAGCACCGGCGCGCGGGCCAGCAGCAGCACGTGCGGGAACACCTCCCGCAGCGTGGCCAGCTCGGCCCTGAGGAAGCCCAGCGGGGGGCGGTCGATGAGGTTGGCGACGTACACGCCGTCCTCGGCGAGGGCCTCGTCGACCAGCTGCAGGGCCTCGACGGTGGTCAGCTGCCACGGGACGGACAGGCCGCCGAAGGCGTCCCCGACGACGACGTCGCGCTCCCCGGGGGCCTCGTCGGCCAGGCCGACGCGGGCGTCGGCGACGCGCACCCGCAGCTGCTCGGACTCGGCCAGGTTCAGCTGCTCGCGGTCCATGTCGACCACGCCCGGGTCGACCTCCAGCACCAGGCTCTCGGTGCCGGGCCGGGTCGCGGCCAGGTACCGCGGCAGGGTCAGCCCACCCCCGCCGAGGTGCAGCGCGGACAGCGGCTGCCCCTCCGGTCGCGTCCCCTCGACCACCGCGGCGATCGCCCGGACGTACTCGAACTGCAAGTACGTCGGGTCGGCGAGGTCGACGTAGGAGTGCCGCAGCGTGTCCAGCATCAGCACCCGGCCGGTGTCCCGCTCCGGGTCGGCCAGCACGCGGGCGCAGTGGTAGGCGGTCTCGGACTGGCAGGGCGTGGGCGCGACCGCCGCCAGCAGCGCCCCGACGACGCCGAGCAGCAGCAGCGCGACCGGCACCCGGCCGGCCCCGCCCGCGGACCGCCGGCGCAGCAGGACCCCGACGACCAGCCCGACGGCCGCGGTCACGACGCCGGTGCCGACGAGGATGCCGCTGGTCGGGAAGACCGCGATGAGCAGGAAGCCGGTGACGAAGGTGGCCGCGATGCCGCCGAGGGTGCCGATGCCCGACAGCCGGCCGACCACCGAGCCGGTCTCCTCCAGGCTGGCCAGCTGCAGCTTCACCACCATGGGCGGCACCGCGGACAGCAGCGCGGCCGGGACGACGACGGCGACCGCGGCCAGCAGCAGCACGCTGCCCGCCTCGGGCCCGGTCAGCCACGACCCGGCGAAGCGCACCAGCGGGAGGACGGCGACGACGAGCGCGCCCCCGGCGACCATGAGCGGCGCGATCATCCGCCGCGGGTCGGTGCGGTCGGCGGCCGCACCGCCAGCCCACGCGCCGACGGCGATCGCGGCCAGCGCGAACCCGATGACCGCGGTGTTGGTCTGCAGCGTGATCCCGACGTAGGGGGCGATCAGCCGCAGCCCGGCGATCTCCAGCACGAGCACCGCTCCGGAGGACAGGAACGTGACGACCGCGGCCACCCAGCCGGGCAGCGCGCCCGGCCGGCTCTCCCGCGCGACCGGCGGCAGGGCCTCCTCGATGCCGGCCACCTCAGAAGAGGGCGGGCTGGTCGGCCGGCGGGCTCACCGTGTCGACGCGGGCCTCGAGCTCCGGGCCGTTGTTGTGCACGTTGTTCACCGCGTTGCCCACCGGCCGCAGCTCCAGGCCCTCGACCACCTCCGGCGGGGTCGGCGCGGTGAGCGCGTCGACGTCGTCGCGGGCGGGGTCGAGCCAGGCCGCCCAGCGGTCCCGGGGCAGGACCAGCGGCATCCGCTCGTGGATCTCGGTGAGCGCCCCGACGGCCGGCTCGGTGACGATCGTGCAGGTGTAGAGGCGGTCGTCGCCCTTCCCCCACACCTCCCACAGCCCGGCGAAGGCGAGCACCGAGCCGTCCTGCGGGGTGATGTAGTACGGCTGCTTGCCGGGCTCGTCCAGCCGCTTGGCCCACTCGTACCAGCCGTCGGCGGGCACCAGGCAGCGGCGGGAGCGGGCCGCGGAGCGGAACGCCGGCTTCTCGGTCAGCGACTCCACGCGGGCGTTGAGCATCCGGTTGCCCACCGAGGCGTCCTTGGCCCAGGAGGGCACCAGGCCCCAGCGCACGCTGCGCAGCTCGCGGTGCCCGGCGCCGGTGGGGCTCCCCCCGGCGTCCCGCTCCTTCTTGTGCCGCACGACGTAGACGTCCTTGGTCGGGGCGACGTTGTAGTCGGCCGGGAGCGCGGTCTGCCCCTCGGCGCGGACCGCCTCGAACTCGAGGACGAGGTCCTCGGGACGGCGGCTGGCGGCGTAGCGGCCACACACGGCGGCACTCCTCCCTGCGGGCGGACGGCGGGCGACTGCGGGCGGCGGCCCGGCGGACCGTGGTCGCGAGCCTAGATCGCCCTCCCGACATCCGGCGTCCCCGGCGCGTGCCCCCAGGGGCGAGGGGTAGGACGGACCGGACACACCCGAGCACCGCGACGGAGGCACACCGCAGTGACCACCACCAAGACCGTCCCGGCCGGCAAGACGGCCGGCACCACCGGCGACCGGCCCTACGCGACCGTCAACCCGGCCACCGGGCAGACCGAGAAGGAGTTCCCCTTCCTCGACAGCAACGAGGTCGAGGGCGTCGTCGAGAGGGCGCACGCGGCCTTCCAGGAGTGGCGCCGCCGGCCGGTCGAGGAGCGCGCCGCGATCGTCGGCCGGATCGGCGAGCTGATGACCGAGCGCCGCGACGAGCTGGCCGCGCTCATCACCCGCGAGATGGGCAAGCCGGTCCGCGAGGCCGCCGGCGAGGCCATGCTGGTCGCCGGCATCTTCGACTACTACGCGAAGAACGGCCCGCGCTTCCTGGAGCCCCGGCCGATCGACGTCATGGACGGCGAGGCGGTCGTCGTCAACGAGCCGACCGGCGTCCTGCTGGCCATCGAGCCGTGGAACTTCCCGCTCTACCAGGTCGCCCGCGTGGCGGCCCCCAACCTGGTCCTGGGCAACACGATCCTGCTCAAGCACGCCGAGAACAACCCGCAGACCGCGCTCGCCCTGGAGCGGCTGTTCTCCGACGCCGGCGTCCCCGAGGGCGTCTACACCAACCTGTTCCTGCGCATCTCCGACGTCGAGAAGGTGATCGCGCACCGGCACGTGGCCGGCGTGACGCTGACCGGCAGCGACCGGGCGGGCAGCGCCGTGGCCTCGCTGGCGGGCAAGTACCTGAAGAAGTCGGTGCTCGAGCTCGGCGGCAGCGACCCGTTCATCGTCCTGGACGCCCCCGAGGTGCAGAGGACGGTCAAGGCCGCCGCGATGTCCCGGACGATGAACGCCGGGCAGGCGTGCATCGCCGCCAAGCGGTTCATCGTGATGGACGACGTCTACGACGAGTTCGTCAGCGGCCTGACCGAGGTCTTCCAGGGCCTGCAGCCGGGCGACCCCCGCGACCCGTCCACCCGGCTCGGCCCGCTGTCCTCCGAGCGGGCCGCGGCCGACCTCACCGCCCAGGTGCAGGACGCGGTCGACAAGGGCGCGACGGTGCTCGCCGGGGGCGGCCGCCCCGACCGCGAGGGCGCCTACGTCCACGCCACCCTGCTGGCCGACGTCACGCCGGAGATGCGGGCCTACCGCGAGGAGCTGTTCGGCCCGGTCGGCGTCGTCTACCGCGTCTCCAGCGAGGAGGAGGCGGTCCGGCTGGCCAACGACACCCCGTACGGGCTGTCCGCCACCGTCTTCAGCAGCGACGTCGAGCGCGCCCGCAAGGTCGCCGACCAGGTCGACTCCGGCATGGTCTGGATCAACTCGCCGTCCGGGACCTCGCCGGAGCTGCCCTTCGGCGGGGTGAAGAACTCCGGCTACGGCCGGGAGCTCTCCGAGCTCGGCATGTTCGAGTTCGCCAACCGCCGCCTGGTGCGCGTGGCCGGGGCCAAGACGGCCAAGCCCGCGGATGCCGCGGCCGCGGGCTGAGCCCTCCCTGCCCTGTCGCGCCGGCCGGCCCGTCGGCGCGACAGGGCAGGATGGCCCTCATGAGCGAGGTCTGGACGACGCCGCACCGGCGCACGCCGGTGGACGCCGTCGTGGCCCTGCCCGGCTCCAAGTCGCTGACCGCCCGCGCGCTCGTGCTCGCGGCGCTGGCCGGCGGGTCCAGCCGCCTGGTGCGCCCGCTGCGGGCCCGCGACACCGAGCTCATGGCCGCCGGGCTGCGCGCGCTCGGCGTCCGGGTCGAGGACGACGCCGAGGACTGGCTGGTCACCCCCGGGGAGCTGCGCGGCCCGGCCGAGGTGGACGCCGGGCTGGCCGGCACGGTCCTCCGCTTCCTGCCGCCGGTCGCCGCGCTGGCCACCGGACCGGTGCGGCTCGACGGCGACCCCCGGCTGCGCGAGCGCCCCAACGCCGGCCTGCTCGCGGCGCTGCGCGACCTGGGCGTCGAGGTGGACGACGGCGGCCGCGGCCGGGCGCCGTTCACCGTGCACGGCACCGGGCGGGTGCGCGGCGGCGCGGTGACGGTGGACGCGAGCGAGTCCTCGCAGATCGTCTCCGGCCTGCTGCTGGCCGCCACCCGCTTCGACGAGGGCGTCGACCTCACCCTCGCCGGCGGGCTGCCCTCGATGCCGCACGTGGAGATGACCGTCGAGTCGCTGCGGGAGCACGGCGTCGAGGTGGCCACCACCGAGCGCGGCTGGCGGGTGTCCCCCGGCCCGATCGCCGCCCGCGACGAGGTGCTGGAGCCGGACCTGTCCAACGCCGCGCCCTTCCTCGCGGCGGCGCTGGTCACCGGCGGCCGGGTCACCGTCCGCGACTGGCCGGCGCGGACCACCCAGCCCGGTGGGCAGCTGGACCGCCTGCTGACCTCGATGGGCGCGTCGGTGGTCCGGGCGGACGACGGCCTGCGGGTCACCGGGCCCGGCCGCATCGGGCCGCTCGTCGCCGACCTGGGCGAGGTCGGCGAGCTGACCCCGGTGCTGGCCGCCCTGTGCGCGCTGGCCGACGAGCCGTCGCGGCTGACCGGCATCGGCCACCTGCGCGGCCACGAGACCGACCGGCTGCAGGCCCTCGACGAGGTGCTCACCGCCGTGGGGGCGACGGTGGAGCAGCTGCCCGACGGGCTGGTCATCTCGCCGGGCCCCCGCCGTCCGGCCCGCCTGGACTCCTACGCCGACCACCGCATGGTGCACGCGGCCGCCGTCCTCGGGCTGGCGATCGACGGGGTCGAGGTGGCCGACCCGGGCGCGGTGACCAAGACGCTGCCCGACTTCGTCGAGCGGTGGAACGCGATGCTGAGCACGACGGTGGCGGGAGCCCGGCCCTGAGTCCCCGCCGCAACGACCGCCGGATGGACGAGGACGACGTCCGGGTCCGGCCCAACCGCCGCGGGTCCCGGCCGCGCACGCGCACCCGGCCCGCGCACGACGACGCCGTCCCGGGGCTGGTGGTCGCGGTCGACCGCGGCCGGATGACGGTGCGGATCCAGGGGCCCGACGGCGCGCCGGTCGACGTCACCGCGATGCGCGCCCGCGAGCTGGGCCGGCACGGGGTGGTCGTCGGTGACCGGGTCCGGATCGTGGGCGACACGACCGGCCGGCCGGACACCCTCGCGCGCATCGTCGTCATCGAGGACCGCGCGACGTCGCTGCGGCGCACCGCCGACGACACCGACCCGACCGAGCGGGTGGTGGTGGCCAACGCCGACCAGCTGGTGGTCGTCACCTCCGTCACCGACCCCGACCCGGCGCTGGGCTTCCTCGACCGCTGCCTGGTGGCCGCCTACGCCGGTGGCCTGGAGCCGCTGCTCTGCCTCACCAAGACCGACCTGGCCAGCCCCCAGCCGCTGCTGGACCGCTACGCCGGGCTCGAGGTGGACGCCGTCCCGATGTCGCGGGAGACCCCGCTGGACGGGCTGCTCAGCCGCCTCGAGGGCCGGATGAGCGTGCTGGTGGGCCAGTCCGGTGTCGGCAAGTCGACCCTGGTCAACCGCCTCGTGCCCGACGCCGACCGGGCGACCGGAGAGGTGACCAAGGTCGGCAAGGGCCGGCACACCTCGTCGTCGGCGGTGCTGCTGGACCTGCCCGGTGGCGGCACCGTCATCGACACCCCGGGCATCCGCTCGTTCGGCCTGGCGCACGTCACCGCGGAGGACGTGGTCGCCGCGTTCGACGACGTCGCCGAGGCCGCCGTCGACTGCCCGCCCGGGTGCGGGCACACCGCCGACGACCCCGACTGCGCACTGGACGCCTGGGCCGGCGCCGGCCCCCCGGCCCGCAAGGAGCGGCTGGAGAGCCTGCGCCGGCTGCTCGACGCCGTCGGACAGCTCGGCCCCGGCTACTGAGAGGACCTCCCTGCCCCCCACCGCTCGCGCGCTCGCGGCGGGACCCTGCAGGGAGGCCGTCAGCGGAACAGCGCGTCGTCCATCGGCTCGTCGACGGCCTCGATGCGCAGGTCCAGCCCGGGGGCCAGGCTCTCGGGGTCGTCGATCCACACGCAGACGCCCGTGCCCGCGTCGAGCCGCACCCGGTACCGCTCGGGGTACTCGGCGAGCACCGCGTCGCCGCCACCCGCGGTGGCCTCCGCCTCGTCGACGTGCCGCGAGCGGAGCAGGGTGCAGCAGGTGCAGCGCGGGTCGTAGGCCGGCGTCGTCCGGACCAGCGCCTCCCACGCCGGCCGGCCGCCGTGCTCGACCTCGGTCACCGAGTCGATCGCGGTCCCGGCCGGCCCCGGCGCCCCGGTGCCGGGGTCGCGGCCGTCGGCGAGCTCGACCGGATCGAGCATCGCCACCCAGTCGTAGCTCTGGTACATCGGCGCGTCGTAGGCGAGGCTGTCGGGGCGGTGCGCGACCAGCCCGTCGGGCCGGTACACCGGGGGCGGGCCCTCGGCCGGCCACGGCAGCGTCACCGTGCGTCCGCCGTCCGAGGTCAGGACGCCGACCTGCTGCGGCGGCTCGTGGACGACCTGCAGCAGGACGCCGTCCAGCGACTCGACCCGGAGGTCGGCGGGGCGGCGCAGCCAGGCCCGCAGGCTGTCCGGCCGCCACGGGTGGCCCGGCCGGCGCACGGTGAACCGCAGCGTCGACCAGCGCCACGGCGAGGACCGGGCGAGGGCGCGGAACGCGGCGGCGTCGGGCACGCGGGAAGTGTGGGGCCCGGTCGCCGCGCGGACCACCGGTTTCACGCGGACTCGCCACCCGTCGCCCCGGCTCCCGACGTCGCGCAGCGGCGGGCGCGGCTCGGGGTCGGCCGGTGGGACCGGCGGCTCCCTCCTTCGGGTGACCGGTACGGGACGCGGCCTCCGGGGGGCACCACAACCCGCCGTCGTCTACGGGGACCGCCGTCTCGACCGCGAGCGGCTCCCTCCGACCGGGCGACCGCCCACCCTGCCGCGAGCCTCCGAGCCCGATCGCCGTGAGAAGGACACCCATGCACACCGGACGTCGTTCCGCCGGACTGGTGGCGCTCGCCACCGCCGGCCTCCTGCTGACCGCCTGCGGGTCGCCGTCAGCGGCGGACCCCGCTCCCGAGGCGGTGAGCATCGCCATCGGCGAGCCGGAGAGCCCGCTGGTGCCGGGGAACACCGTCGAGGAGTACGGCACCCAGGTCCTCGAGTCGCTGTGGACCGGGCTGGTCGAGTACGCGTCCGACGGTTCGGTCGAGTACACGGGGGTGGCCGAGTCCATCGAGTCGGCCGACAACACGACCTGGACGGTCCGGCTGCACGACGGCTGGACCTTCCACGACGGCTCCCCGGTCACCTCGTCGTCGTTCGTGGACGCGTGGAACGCCACCGCCTACAGCCCCCACGCGATGGCCGGGTCCTACTTCTTCGCCAACGTCATGGGCTACGACGACCTGCAGGCGCCCGTCGGCGAGGACGGCGAGCCGACCGGCGAACCGCTCGCGACCGAGATGAGCGGGCTGCGCGTCGTCGACGACCGGACCTTCACCGTGACGCTCAGCGCGCCGTTCGCGCAGTTCCCGGTGACCGTCGGCTACAGCCCGTTCCTCCCGCTGCCCCGGGCCTACTTCGAGGACCCCGAGGGCTTCGGTCTCCGACCGATCGGCAACGGGCCGTTCCGGGCCGAGGGGGGCTACGTGCCGGGAGAGGGCATCACGCTGGCGCGCTACGAGGACTACGCCGGCCCGCGTGCGGCCACGGTCGACGCCGTGGAGTACCGCGTCTACACCGACCTCGCGACGGCCTACACCGACGCCCTGGCCGGCGGGCTCGACGTCGTCCCCAACGTCCCGGCCGAGGCCGCCGGCACGGCGGAGGAGGACTTCGCCGGCCGCTACCTCGAGACCGAGGCCTCCGCCTTCACCTTCCTCGCGCTGCCCCTCTACGACGACCGCTACGCCGACCGTCGCGTCCGCCAGGCGCTCTCGATGGCCATCGACCGGGAGGCGATCACCGAGGCCCTCTTCTCCGGCACCCGCCGTCCCGCGGACTCGCTGGTGGCGCCGGTCGTCCCGGGGCACCGCGACGGGGCCTGCGGGTACTGCGTCCTGGACGTCGCCCGCGCCGACGCCCTGCTCGACGAGGCCGGGTTCGACCGCGGTGAGCCGATCGAGCTGTGGTTCAACGCCGGCGCCGGCAACGACGCCTGGACGGAGGCCCTCGGCAACCAGCTGCGCAGCAACCTGGGGATCGAGTACGTCCTGCGCGGCGACCTCGCGCCAGCCGAGTACGGCCCGCTCATGGACGAGCAGGGCATGTCCGGCCCGTTCCGCATGGGCTGGGCGATGGACTACCCGAGCCCGCAGAGCTACCTGGAGCCGCTCTACACGACGCACGCCCAGCCGCCGGCGGGGTCGAACGTGAGCTTCTACAGCAACCCGGACGTCGACGCGCTCGTCGCCGAGGGCAACGCCGCTCCCAGCGACGCGCAGGCGGTCGCCGCCTACAACCGGGCCGAGGACGTGCTGCTCGAGGACATGCCGGTCATCCCGCTGTTCTTCCAGGTGACGCAGTCGGTGTACTCGGCCGACGTGGCGGACGTCGTCGTGGACGTCTTCGGACGGGTCGACACCACCGCGTTGACCACGGTCGCCTGACCTGACGTCCGCGCCGGCGCCGACCGGACCGGTCGGCGCGGGCGCGGACCCGCTCGAGCCGGGCGGAGCAGCGTGCGCCGACCGCGCCGATCGGCACCGGCTCAGACGTCGACCCACCCGCCGGTGCGCCAGTACTGCCCTGCCTCGCGGGAGAGCAGCCCCTCGTCGACCAGGTAGCGGCGCAGCGCGGCGGTGTCGGGGTGCCAGACGGCCAGCAGCGCGTTCACCTCCCGCTCGGGGTACCGGACGCCGACGTCGAACACCCGCACCAGGTGCTCCAGGACCACGCGCCGCTTGCTCTGCTGCGCCGGGATGGAGACCAGCCGCCCGCCGCGGACGAACGCGGACAGGACGGCGTCCTCGGCCGGGTCGTCGGAGAGCGGCGTGGGCGGCGGCGCGGCCTCCGCGGCGGCGCGGGCCGCGGCGCCGAACCGGTCGGTGAGCAGCGTGAGGTCGTGCCGGTCACGGCGCACCAGGCCGGCGCGGGCCAGCCGGCGGGCGGCCAGGGCGACGTCCTTGAGCGGGAGCCCGGAGGCCTGCGCGACCTCCTCGATCGTGCCGGCACCGAGGGCCAGCGCGGCGACCACCTTGAGGCGGGCCGGATCGGCCAGCAGCCCGGCGATCGTCGCGGCGTCCACACCGCGACGGTATGCCGCGGCCCGGCCGGGGGCGGACCCGGCACGTGGTGACCCCCCTCGGCGTCCAGGAGGCGCCGCCCGGGACCGACCACCCGGGGGGCCCGAGCGGGGTCGGCTCCGCGGGGTTCGGCCGGGCGCCCGCTAGGTTCGGTGCCCATGACACCGGGCCGGGACTACACGGGGGACATGCACCTCGCGCACGTGCTCGCCGATCAGGCAGACGCGATCAGCATGGACCGCTTCCGCGCGCTCGACCTCCAGGTCGACACCAAGCCGGACCTCACGCCGGTCACCGACGCCGACCGGGCGGTCGAGGAGCAGCTGCGGATCACCCTGGCGCGGGCGCGCACCCGCGACGCGGTGCTCGGCGAGGAGATGGGCGTGACCGGCCACGGGCCGCGGCGCTGGGTGCTCGACCCGATCGACGGGACGAAGAACTTCGTCCGCGGGGTGCCGGTGTGGGCGACGCTCATCGCGCTGTTCGACGGCGACGAGCCGGTGGTGGGGCTGGTCTCGGCGCCGGCGCTCAACCGGCGCTGGTGGGCGGCCAAGGGCGTCGGTGCCTGGACCGGCCGACGGCTGGAGTCCGCGACCCGCTGCACCGTGTCGAAGGTCGGCTCGCTGGAGGACGCGAGCCTGAGCTACTCGAGCCTGGCGGGCTGGGAGGAGCGCGGGCTGCTCGACGGCTTCCTCGACCTGACCCGTGGCGTGTGGCGGACCCGCGCCTACGGCGACTTCTGGAGCTACGTGCTGCTCGCGGAGGGCGCGGTCGACGTCGCCTGCGAGCCGGAGGTCTCGCTGTGGGACCTGGCCGCGCTCGACGTCATCGTGCGGGAGGCCGGTGGCCGGTTCACCGACCTCACCGGCGCGCCGGGGCCGGCGGGTGGCAGCGCCCTGGCCACCAACGGCACGCTGCACGACGCGGCGCTGGAGCTGCTCCGCCCGCGCGCCTGACGACCCCGGCCGGGCCCCGACGGGCCCGGCCGAGGTGACGTACTGGAACGGCCACCCTCCAGGGGCCCTCCGCCTGCGCGTGCGAGGCGTGGGGAGGAGGGTGGTCCTTCGTCAGTGGCCGACGCCCCAGCCGCGGTCGGTGTTCCCGGCACCGCGGCCGCCCTGGAACCGACGGCGGGCCTCGTCGATCTTCGCGCGGGTCCGCGGGTCCCGGGCCAGCTGCTGGGCCTTCTCGGTCGCCTGCTGGATGACCTGCCGGCCCTTGGGCGTGTTGGCGAACTGGGTGAACTTGGTGAACAGCGACGCCATGTCGCGATCGCCTCCTCGGCACTCGGGGACGGGACTCGTCCGGTCAACGGGTCGTATCCCGCAGCCGTTCCGGTCACTCCTCGCGCCAGCGCTCCAGCGCCGCCCGCAGCTCCGGGGACGGACGCGGCTCGACGACCGGGCCGGTCGCCGGTGGGGCGGCGACGTCCGCACCGGTCCCCCGTCCGGCGAGCAGCGCGGCCCCCACCGCCGACGCGCTGCGGATCGCGACGGGGCGCACCGGCTCCCCGAGGACGTCGGCGACCAGTTGCTGGACGACCGGCGCGCGGCCCCCGCCCCCGGTGAGGAGCACCGGACCGCGGCCGCCGAGCAGGTCGGCCGCCGCCCCGACCGCGAACACGACCCCCTCGACGGCGGCGCGGGCCAGGTCGGCGCGGGTCGTGCCCGCGGACAGCCCGGTCCAGCTGCCCCGGTCGGCCGGGTCGGCCACACCGCCGCGCTCGCCGGTGAGGAACGGCCGGAACCCCACTCCCCCGGCGCCGGCGGGGACGCCGGCCGCGGCGGCGAACAGCTCCGCGCTGGTCAGCCCCAGGACGTCGCACACCCACGACCAGGCCAGCCCGCCGTTCTGCAGCGCGGCCATCGCGTACCAGCCGCCCTCGACGTCGGCATAGCAGTGCACCGGCGGGTCGTCGGCCGGCGCCGGCACCGCCCCGGGCCGCAGCACCTGCGCGCCGGTGCCCAGGTTGACCTGGCGGGCGGTTCCCGTCCCGGCAGCGAGCAGGGCCAGCGGGGTGTCGGCACCGCCCACGACCACGGGTACCCCCCCGACCGGGAGACGGGCGTCGCCCACGACCTCGGCCGACGGCCGCACGGCGGGCAGCAGCTCCGCTTCGATCCCGGCGGCCCGCGCCGCCGGCGCCGACCAGGCGTCGGCGACGACGTCCCAGAGCAGCGTCCCGGAGGCGTCGCTGCGGTCGGTGATCCGCGGGTCGGCGTCGGGCACCAGCTCGCTGCGCAGCGCGTCCTTGGGGAGGAGGACCGTGGCCGCCCGCCGGACCAGGGCGGGGTCGTGCGCGGCCAGCCAGGCCAGCACCGGCCCGGTCATGCCGGGGACCAGCGGGTTGGCCAGCGCGGCCCGGTCGGCATCCGGCAGGGCGCGCCAGCGGGCCACCTCGTCGGTGGCGCGGGCGTCCGGCCACAGCACCGCCGGCGCCAGCGGCCGCCCCGCGGCGTCGGCCAGGACGGTGCCGTGCATCTGCCCGGACAGGCCCAGGCCGCCGATCCGCCGGCCGGCCAGCGCCGGGGCCACCTGCGCCAGGGCGTCGTCGAGGGCGCGGCGCCAGGCGGCCGGGTCGGTCTGCGCCCACCCGGGCCGCGGCCGGTCGAGCGGGTAGCCGGCCTCGCCTTCAGCGAGCACGGTGCCGTCGGGGTCGAGGACGACCAGCTTGAGCCCGCTCGTGCCGAGGTCGGCGCCGAGCAGGACGCCGCTCACCGGGGCCGGTGCGCGAACCCGCCGGTGCGGCCGTTGCGGTCGGCCAGCAGCCCGGCGAGCGTGCTCAGCGCGATCTCCGCCGGGGTCCGGGAGCCGATGTCCAGCCCGATGGGCCGGTGCACCCGCGCGACCTCCTCCGGCGGCACGCCGAGCGCGGCCAGCGCCGCCACGTGCGGGCCCTCGTGCCGCGGGTTGCCCATGACGCCCACCCAGCGGACCGGCCGGGCCAGCGCGTCCCGAAGCACCTCCCCGAGCTCGGGACGGTGGTGGTCGGTGACGACGACGTCGGCGTCGGCCAGGTCGCCGTCCAGCTCGGCGAGGGCGGGGACGTCGGCGCCGCGGGCCGGGTCGGGGTCGAGCAGCACGGTGCGGAAGCCCAGCTCGGGCGCCCACCTCCCCAGCACCTCGGCCACCGGGGAGGCGAAGACGGCGACGAGGGTCCGGCCGGTTGCCTCGGAGGACGGCGCCCCGTGGGCCACCCCGCAGTTCGGGTCGGTCATCGGGCACGCTCCGGGCGGTCGCCGTAGGCAGAGGAGGTCACCGCCGCATCCTCGCTCAGCCGGCGGCCGGAGGGAGGAGCACCGGCAGCCGCTCCAGGCCGTGGACGATGACGCTGCGCCGGTGGCGCAGGTCCTCCGGGGGCACGGCCAGGCGCAGGCCCGGGAACCGGTCGAGCAGCGACCGCAGGGCGACCTCACCCTCGAGCCGCGCCAGCGGGGCACCCAGGCAGTAGTGCAGCCCGTGCCCGAAGGCCAGGTGCCCCGCGTGATCGCGGTCGGGGTCGAGCAGTGCGGGACGGTCGAAGCGTTCCGGGTCGCGGTTGGCCGCGCCCACCGAGAGCGTCACCACCGACCCCGCGGGGATGGTGGTGCCCGAGTACTCGACGTCCTCGGCGGCGAAGCGCAGCGGGGCGTTGTGCACGGGGCCGTCCCAGCGCAGGAACTCCTCGACCGCCGCGGGGACCCGCTGCGGGTCGGCGAGCAGGCGCTCGCGGAGCGCGTCGTCGGTCGCCACGCCCAGCACCGCGTTGCCGATGAGGTTGGCCGTGGTCTCGTGGCCGGCGATGAGCAGCAGCACGCCCATCGCGACGACCTCCTCGGTGCTGAGCTGGTCACCGGCCTCCGACACCTCGACCAGGGCCGAGACCAGGGCGCCGTCCGGGTTGCGCCGCTTGTCCTCGACGAGGGCGGACAGGTGGTCGGCCAGGCCCGCGGTGGCCTGCTGCTCGTCGACGTCGTCGTGGTCGTCGACCAGGGCGCGCGACCAGGTGCCGAAGGCGTCGCGGTCGGTGTCGGGCACCCCGAGCAGCTCGCAGATGACGGCCATGGGCAGCGGCACCGCGTAGCCGGCCAGCAGGTCGACCGGCTCGTCGCGGGGCAGGGCGTCGAGGAGGGCGGCGGCCAGGGCCTCGATGCGCGGACGCAGCTCGGCGGTGCGCCGCGGGGTGAAGGCGCGGGCGACCAGCCGGCGCAGCCGCGTGTGGTCCGGCGGGTCGAGCAGGATCATCATCGACCCGAAGGGGCCCGGCAGGCGCGGGGCCTGCGCGCGGGCCTCCGGCGGCAGGAGCGCCCGGTGGTCCTTGACCAGCCGCGGGTCGGTGAAGGCCGCGCGCACGTCGTCGTAACGGGTGATCATCCACGTGCTGCCGCCCCGGGGCAGCGCCACCTCGCGCACCGGGGTCTGCGCGCGCAGCCGCTCGTAGGCGGGGTAGGGGTCCCGCCAGAAGGAGCCCTCGAAGACCGAGTCGTCGACCGTCGTCACCTCGGGCACCGCTGCCTCAGCCTGCTCATCGGCCCAGCGTCGGGTCCGGGGGCCCGGGCGGCAAGGCGCAACGGGGGTGTCGTCGTCCGGCTCCGCTCACGCCCGGGACAGGCGGTCGATCCGGCGCACCTCGTCGTCGGTCAGGGAGAAGTCCCCGATCGCCAGGTTGGTGCGGATCCGCTCGGGCGTGGCCGACTTCGGGATGACGACGACGCCGTGCTCCACGTGCCAGCGCAGCACCACCTGCGCGGGGGTGACGCCGTGCGCGTCGGCGACCTCCCGCAGCACCGGGTCCCCGAGGTCGGTGTTCTTGAACGGGCTGTAGCCCTCCAGGACGACGCCCCGCTCCCGGTGCCCCGCCTCGACCGCCGCGTCGTACTTCGCCGGCGCCCAGCTGACCTGGTTGACCTGCGGAGTCACGCCGGTCGCCTGCGTCAGCCGGTCGACCTGCGCGAGCGAGTGGTTGCTGACGCCGATCGCCCGGGCCCGGCCGGCCTCGCGGGCGGCGACGAAGCGCTCCCACGCCGCCTCGCTCCCGCCGCCGGGCGGCCAGTGGACCAGCCACAGGTCGACGACGTCGATCCCGAGCGCGGCCAGCGACGCCGCCAGGGTCCGGTCGGCCCGGCCGGCCTCGCGGGGCGGCAGCTTGGTGGTCACGAAGACCTCGTCCCGGTCGACGCCGGAGTCGCGCAGCGCCCGCCCGACCTCGGCCTCGTTGCGGTACATCGTCGCGGTGTCCAGGTGCCGGTAGCCAGCGTCCAGGGCGGTGCGGACGGCGTCGTAGCAGCCGGGGCCGGTCAGCTGCCAGGTGCCGAAGCCGAGCAGCGGCATGGCGCCGCCGCCGGAGAGCGGCACCGCGGGGACGGTCTCGGTCATGCCCGGCCGGTGCCCGCCACCGCGCCGAGTGACACCCCGCGCGGGCGCGTCCCGTCTGGTGGGATGGACCGCGACGGGCCGGCGACCGGCCGGCCGCCGAGGAGGGCCTCCCGTGCAGTACGCCGAGTCCGTCGTCGACCTGGTCGGCGACACCCCGCTGGTGCGGCTGAGCTCGGTCTCCCGCGACCTGGGGCCGGACGCGCCGCTGGTGCTGGCCAAGGTCGAGTACCTCAACCCCGGTGGGTCGGTGAAGGACCGGATCGCCGTGCGCATGGTCGACGCCGCGGAGGCCAGCGGCGCGCTGCAGCCGGGCGGCACGATCGTGGAGCCGACCAGCGGCAACACCGGCATCGGCCTGGCCCTGGTCGCCCAGCAGCGCGGCTACCGCTGCGTCTTCGTCTGCCCGGACAAGGTCGGCCAGGAGAAGATCAACGTGCTGAAGGCCTACGGGGCCGAGGTGCACGTGTGCCCCACCGCCGTCGACCCGGCGGACCCGCGCTCCTACTACTCGGTGTCCGACCGGCTGGCGCGCGAGCTGCCCGGCGGGTGGAAACCCGACCAGTACTCCAACCCGGCCAACCCGCAGTCGCACTACGAGACCACCGGCCCGGAGATCTGGGCGCAGACCGGGGGCCGGGTCACCTGCTTCGTCACCGGCGTCGGCACCGGCGGGACGATCAGCGGCACCGGCCGCTACCTCAAGGAGGCCTCCGGAGGGCGGGTGCGGGTCGTCGGCGCCGACCCCGAGGGCTCGGTCTACTCGGGCGGCACCGGCCGGCCCTACCTGGTCGAGGGGGTCGGTGAGGACTTCTGGCCGTCGGCCTACGACCGCACCGTGGCCGACGAGATCATCGCCGTCAGCGACGCGGACTCCTTCGCGATGACCCGCCGGCTGGCCCGCGAGGAGGGGCTGCTCGTCGGCGGCTCGTGCGGGATGGCGGTGGTGGCCGCGCTGCACGCCGCCGCGCGGCTGACCGCGGACGACGTCGTCGTCGTCCTGCTGCCCGACGGCGGCCGCGGCTACCTGAACAAGATCTTCAACGACGAGTGGATGGCCGACTACGGCTTCCTCGAGGAGACCGGCGGGGAGAGCGTCGGCGAGCTGCTCGCCACGAAGTCCGGAGCCACCCCGCAGCTGGTGCACACCCACCCCAACGAGACGGTGCGCGAGGCGATCGACATCCTCCGCGAGTACGGCGTGAGCCAGCTGCCCGTCGTCCGGGCCGAGCCGCCGGTGACCGCCGGCGAGGTGGTCGGGTCGGTGTCGGAGAAGGCGCTGCTGGACGCGCTGTTCGGCGGGCGGGCCAGCCTGTCCGACCGGGTCGAGCGGCACATGTCCGAGCCGCTGCCGATCATCGGGTCCGGCGAGCCGGTGAGCGCCGCGGTCGCCGCCCTGGGCGAGGCCGACGCGCTGCTCGTGCACGAGGACGGCAAGCCGGCCGGCGTGGTCACCCGCCAGGACGTGCTCGGTCACCTGGCCGGCCTCGCGCCTACGGTCGGCGCATGACCTCCTCCCCGCGGCTGCCCGGCTTCAACACCCGCGCCATCCACGCCGGGCAGGACCCGGACCCCGCGACCGGCGCGGTGATCGTCCCGGTGCACCTGACGACGACGTACAAGCAGGACGGCGTCGGCGGGCTGCGCGGCGGCTACGAGTACAGCCGCAGCGGCAACCCCACCCGGACGGCACTGCAGGAGGCGCTCGCCGCGCTCGAGCAGGGCCGGCACGGGCTGGCCTTCGCCTCCGGGCTGGCCGCGGAGGACACCCTGCTGCGGACGGTCTGCGAGCCGGGCAGCCACGTCGTCCTGGGCGGGGACGCCTACGGCGGCACGTTCCGGCTGATCTCGAAGGTGGCCTCGCGCTGGGGCGTCGAGCACACCCCGGCGGACCTGAACGACGTCGACGCGCTGCGGGCGGCGATCCGGCCGACGACGCGGGTGGTCTGGTGCGAGACGCCGACCAACCCGCTGCTCAACATCGCCGACGTCGCGCTGCTGGCCGAGGTCGCGCACGAGGCGGGGGCGCTGCTCGTCGTCGACAACACCTTCGCCTCGCCCTACCTGCAGCAGCCGCTGACCCTCGGGGCGGACGTCGTCGTCCACTCGACGACCAAGTACCTCGGCGGGCACTCCGACGTCGTCGGCGGCGCCCTGGTGGTCGGGGACGACGCCGACCTCGCCGAGCGGCTGGCCTTCTCCCACAACGCGATGGGCGCCGTGGCCGGGCCGTTCGACTCCTGGCTGGTGCTGCGCGGCATCAAGACCCTCGGCGTCCGGATGGACCGGCACCAGGCCAACGCCGCCCGCGTCGCCGAGTTCCTGCTCGGCTCCCCCGCTGTGACCTCGGTGCTCTACCCGGGGCTGCCCGACCACCCCGGCCACGACGTCGCGGTCGAGCAGATGTCCGGCTTCGGCGGGATGCTGTCGTTCCGGCTGGCCGGCGGTGAGGACGCCGCGCTGCGGGTGTGCGAGCGGGCGCGGGTGTTCACCCTCGCGGAGTCCCTCGGCGGCGTGGAGTCGCTGATCGAGCACCCGGCCCGGATGACCCACGCCAGCGCGGCCGGTTCACCGCTGGAGGTGCCCGGCGACCTGGTGCGCCTGTCGGTCGGCATCGAGGACGTCGAGGACCTGCTGGCCGACCTCGACCAGGCCCTCGCCTGAAACGGGGTGCGGGAACGCAGCCTTCCTGCACTGCTGCACTCCGCTGGCGCCCCGTCAGTGCTGGGGCGCGTCGACCAGGTCGGCGTAGTCCGGGTGCCGGGCGATCCAGCCGCGGATGAACGGGCACCGGGGCACCGCCCGCAGCCCCCGCGCCCGGACGTCGTCCAGCGCACCGCGGGCCAACGTGCTGCCGACTCCGCTGCCCTCCTGGTCGGGGTCGACCTCGGTGTGGGTGAACACGACGCGGTCCCCGTGCCGCCGGTAGGCGGCCAGGCCCAGCACCCGGTCGCCGTCGCGGACCTCGTAGCGGTCGGCCTCCGGGACGTCGGTGACGGTGAGCTCCATGCGGGCGGCAACCACCCGGCCCGGCGACGTTGTTCCTCAGTCGGTGAGGGACAGCGCCTCGGTGGGGCACCGGGCGACGGCGTCCCGGACCGCGGCCTCCTGGTCCGCGCCCGGCTCCGGCTGGAGCACGGTGACCACGCCGTCGTCCCCGACCTCGAAGACCTCCGGGACCAGGAGCTCGCACTGGCCGGAGCCGACGCAGCGGTCGAGGTCCGCGACGACCCGCATCACGCGGCCCCGGTCAGCCGGGCGGGCAGCCGCTTGACCCCGTTGACGAAGGAGGAGCGCAGCCGGTCCGGGGGGCCGGCCACCTCGAGGTCGGGCAGCTGGTCGAACAGCGCCCGGAAGGTCACCGCGAGCTCCCGGCGGGCCAGGTGGGCACCCAGGCAGTAGTGCGGGCCGCGCGACCCGAAGCCCACGTGCGGGTTGGGGTCGCGGGCGAGGTCGAAGACCTCCGGGTCGCGGAAGGCGGCGGGGTCCCGGTTGGCGGCGGCGTAGAACAGCAGGAACTTGTCGCCGGCGGAGAACCGGTGGCCGTTCACCTCGCCGTCCCGGGTGGCCGTGCGCCGCATCCAGGTGACCGGGCTCGCCCAGCGCACCACCTCCTCGACGGCGGTGCGGTCCAGCCCGGGGTCGGCCATCCAGCGGGCGCGCTGCTGCGGGTGCTCGGCGAGGGCCAGGACGCCCTGGGAGATGGCGTTGCGGGTGGTCTCGTTGCCGGCGACCAGCAGCAGGATGAAGAACGACGCGATCTCCTGGTGCGACAGCCGCTCGCCGTCCACCTCGGTCGTGACCAGGGCGGTGGTGAGGTCGTCGCGGGGGTCGGTCAGCCGCTCGGCGGCCAGTCGCTCCATGAGCGCGGCCAGGTCGATGCCGGCCTGCAGGACGGCGGTCATCGGGTCGTCCTGGTCCTCGACGAGCTCCGGGTCGCCGCCGGAGAGGATGACGTTCGAGTGGGCCAGGACCATCGGCCGGTCGGCCTCGGGGATCCCCATCATGTCGCAGATGACCTGCAGCGGGATCGGCGCGGCGACGTCGGCCACGACGTCGATCCGCCCGTCCTGTGCAGCCGCCGTCCGCCGGGCCCGCGCGAGGACGTCGTCGACCACCGTGCGCACCGAGTCCACGGTCCGCTCGAGCATGCGCGGGGTGAACGTCTTGGACACGATGCGGCGGATCTTGGCGTGCCGGGGGTCGTCCATGCTGATCAGCGAGCCGTAGAACTCGTTGAGGTCGGCCGGGATGTCCTGGATGGACACCGCGCCCCGCCTCGAGCAGAAGACGGCCGGCTGCGAGCTGATCGCCTCGACGTCGGCGTAGCGGGTCACCGCCCAGTAACCCGGGCCGGTCGGCAGCATCGGGATCTCGGGCTCGGCGAAGAAGGCGAACGGCCGCTCCCGGCGCAGCGCGGCGAAGGCGGCGTACCGCTCGGCCGGCGGGCGCAGCCACCACTCCCGGTCGGAGAGGTCCAGCGCGTCCAGGTCGACGGTGTCCGGTGCGGTGGCGTCGACGGTCACGGCTCCTCCTGCGAACGGTCAGCGGTGACCGGTCACGCTAGAGAGGAGGAGACGGAACGCACAACACGGTCCCGGGACGACGGAGGGCCCGGCCACCGTGGTGGCCGGGCCCTCCGGAGGAGTAGCGGGGACAGGATTCGAACCTGTGACCTCTGGGTTATGAGCCCAGCGAGCTACCGAGCTGCTCCACCCCGCGTCGCACCTCCACCATACACGCCGTCGAGAGCGGTGCCGCCGGACCCCCTCACTCGCGCGCCTCACCCTGTGTCCAGCTCTCGCGACCTACAGTCGCCGCCGTGGCGGAGGTGGCGACGAGCAGCTTCGTCGGCGACCCGCAGCCGGTGGAGGTCCTCCACGCCGGCGTCTGGTTCCCCGGCGAGCTCCTGGGCTGGCGATTCGAGGAGGACGGCAACTGCCGCGTGCGGGTCCGCTGCGTGGTGGGCGGCCTCCGGCACACCGCCTGGACTGACCTGGCCCACCTGCGCCTGCCGACGGCCGACGTCCCGGCCCCGGAAGACGACGCGCCCGCTCCCCCCGCCGCCGTCCCGGCCCCCCGGCCCACCGCGGACGACGACACCGGGCGGCACCCGCTGCTGCCCGCGTGGGAGCGGCACCAGCAGGCCGCGCCCCTCCCCCGGCCCCGGCGCTCGGGCCTCGTGGACTGGCTGACCGCCGGCTGACGTCGCATCGGTCCACCGGCACGGGGACTCCGCAGTCGTCGGCGGGCAGGTCGAGCTGACGCCGCGCCGGGCGGGACTCCCGGAGGAGCCGCCGGTCGATCGCCGGCGCGGCTCCGCGTGCGCGGTGGCGGCCGCGGAGCCGGGGTCACGCAGCCGCACGCTCCCCGCTCACGCCTCCGGCGCCATCCCCCGCCCCGGGTGACCCGCGGCACGACGGCCCGACGTCGTCACCCTCCGCCGGAACGGGCCGGGAGCCGCCGGGACCTCGGCGGGGTCACCCGCTACGGACGATGACACCCCACCACGCGGCGCCACCGTGGACCTCGGGACGTGGGCCGCCTCGCGCTCCGCCCGGAGACCGCGAGCACCCGGCCGAACGAGAGGACAGCAGGATGGCAACCACGCAGTTGAGCGCGCTCGTCGTGTTCGGCGCGACCGGGGACCTCGCAAAGCTCGAGACCTTCCCGGCGCTGGTGGGTCTGGTCGACCGCGACGTGCTGGACGTGCCCATCGTCGGGGTGGCCAAGAGCGGCTGGGGGCTGGAGCAGTTCCGCGCCTACGCGACCGACTCGCTGCGGCTCAACGGTATCGACCCGGACGCCGATCCGGCCAAGCGGATGCTCGACCTCCTGCAGTACGTCGACGGCGACCTCACCGACGACGCCACCTACTCCGCGCTGGCCGCGCTCGTGCCGCCCGGGCCTGCCCTGTTCTACCTGGAGGTCCCGCCGCCGCTGTTCGGCACGATCGCGCAGGGCCTGGCCCGGGCGGGACTGGCGACCGGTTCCCGGGTGATGGTGGAGAAGCCGTTCGGCACGGACCTCGCCAGCGCCCAGGCGCTCAACGCGACCATGCACGCCGTCTTCCCGGAGGACGCGATCTACCGCGTCGACCACTGGCTCGGGCTCGACCCGCTCGACAACGTGCTGACCGTCCGGTTCGCCAACTCCATCCTCGAGCCGCTGCTGAACCGCACCCACGTCGGCAGCATCCAGATCACGATGGCCGAGGCGTTCGACGTCGCCGACCGCGGCCGGTTCTACGACCGCACCGGCGCCATCCGCGACGTGGTGCAGAACCACATGCTGCAGGTCCTGGCCAGCGTCGTGGCCGACCCCCCGACCGGGCGCACCGTCGACGCGTGGCTCGACGCCAAGACCCGGGTGATCGAGTCGCTGCGACCGCTGACCCCCGCCACGACCGTCTTCGGGCAGTACGAGGGCTACTCCGACGTGGCCGGTGTCGCCCCGGGGTCCACGACCGAGACCTACGCCGCGGTCCGGCTGGAGATGGACTCGTGGCGTTGGGCCGGCGTGCCCGTCCTGATCCGGGCCGGCAAGACCATGCCGGTCACCGCAACCGAGGTCGAGATCCGCTTCCGGCGTCCGCCGCACGACATCCTCGGGCAGTTCTTCGGCGTCGAGACCCCGACGGTGCCCAACGCGATCCGGTTCCGGATCTGGCCCGGGGTGCAGGTCACGCTGACCCTGGCCGGCAAGAAGCCCGGCCCGGGCCTGGTCCCCCAGTTGCAGGAACTGACCTTCGCCGAGGACCCCGGCTCGAACATGCGTCCCTACGACCGGCTCATCGGCGCCGCACTGGACGGCCGGCGGCTGCCGTTCGCCCGGCAGGACGCCGTGGAGGCCGCCTGGCGGGTCGTCGACCCGATCCTGGGCGACGCGGTGCCGGTGCGGCCCTACGCGCGCGGGACGTGGGGCCCGAGCGAGGCCGACCGTCTGCTCCCCGAGGGAGAGACCTGGCATGACCCCCGCTGATGACCCGGCTCCCACCGGCGCGCGCCCGCGGGTGGTGATCGTCGGCGGCGGGTTCGCGGGCGTGGGCTGCGCCCGCGAGCTGGCCGACGCGGACGTCGACGTGACCCTGATCGACCGGAACAACTACCACCAGTTCCAGCCGCTGCTCTACCAGGTGGCCACCGCCCAGCTGGCTCCCGTCGACGTCGGCACGCCGCTGCGGACCATGTTCCGCAAGCAGGGGAACATCGACGTCAAGCAGGCCGAGGTCAGCGAGGTCGACGTCGACAGCCGGACCGTCAGCACGGCCGACGGGCTCCGTTGGACCGGCGACCACCTGGTCCTGGCCACGGGCGCCCAGCCGAACTTCTACCGCACCCCCGGCGCGGCCGAGCACAGCCTGCCGCTGTACTCCCTGCCGGACGCCGAGCGGCTGCGCTCCCGCATCCTGGAGGCGTTCGACGCCGCCGACCGGGACCCGCGCCTGATCGACAGGGGGGCGCTGACCTTCGTCGTGGTCGGCGGCGGCGCCACCGGGGTCGAGATCGCCGGGGCGCTGGCGGACTTCGTCAACACCGTGGTCCCGGAGGAGTACCACGACCTCGCGGTGCACCAGGCGCGGATCCACCTGGTCGACCACGGCAACACGCTGCTGGGCCCCTTCTCCCAGCAGGCCCACGAGTACGCGGCGAAGGTGCTGCAGCGCGACGGGGTGCGGCTGCACCTGGGCACGGGCGTCGAGGAGGTGACGCCCGCCGCCGTCCGGCTGGAGGGCGGGACGACGCTGCCCACCCGGTGCGTGATCTGGGCCGGGGGCGTCCAGGCCGCCGACGTGGCGGCACGCTGCGGGCTCCCCCGCGGGCGAGGCGGCCGCCTCCGGGTCGGCCACGACCTGTCCGTGGAGGGGCACCCGCGCGTGTTCGTCCTCGGTGACGTCGCCGCGGTGGAGAGTCCGGACGGGTCCCCCTACCCGCAGCTCGGGTCGGTCGCCCTGCAGCAGGGGCAGTGGACGGCCAAGAACATCCGGCGCGACCTGGCCGGCCAGCCGCGCCGGGCCTTCCACTACCACGACAAGGGGATCATGGCCATGATCGGCCGCGGGGCCGCCGTGGCCGAGATGGGGCACAAGCGCCACGAGCTGCACGGCTCGATCGCCTTCGCGTCCTGGCTCGGCGTGCACGCGTGGCTGATGAGCGGCGTCCGCAGCCGGGTCGACGCGTTCGTCTCCTGGGGCTGGGACTACTTCAGCGGCAACCGGTCACCCGGCCTGATCGACCACCCCTCGGCCGCCACCATCGACTGGAGCGAGGCCGCCGACGTCCCGGCCCCGCGCGCGCCCGCCCCGACGACGGTCCCGGCGGGCTGAGCGCGGGCGAGCACGCGGACCGCGTGCGTGAGGCGCGTGGCGCGGCCGCGGGCGGCGTGGGTGATCACGGCTCCTCGACGGTCGTCCTCCGGTCCTGACCTGTGGGCGCCGGCCCGGCCGTCCTGGGTGGGGGCACCACCGAGACTCCACCGACCCCGGGGCGGCTCGAGTCCACAGGAGGCCGTTCTCCGGCCGCCGACGGGCCCACCCTCGGGTCCCCGACGTCCGCGACGCCCTCCTCGGGCAGGAGGCCCTTCTGGTCCAGGACGTAGAGCAGGACGAAACCGGGCACGACGAGCACCACGGCGACCCCGAACGCGACGAGCACCGCGGTCAGCGTGCCGGTCGGCGCGGCGGCAGCCGCGAAGGTGAGGCTCTCGGGGAGCAGGTAGGGCCACTGCGCCACTGCCCAGGCGCCCACGACGCTCGCCACCGCGAGGACGGCGAGCAGGCGCGCACCTCGGGTCGCATCGCGGAGCAACAGCCCGAGGGCGCCCACGCCGGAGAGCACGCTCAAGACGACCAGCGGGAGGGCGTTCGAGGCGAGCCCGTCGAACAGGTACCGGGCGTCGGAGCGCAGCACGGCGACACCGACGACACCGACCACCGCGACCGCGACCGCGGCCCCGATGGCCCGGCGCCGGAAGTAGCGCGCCATGTCCACGTCACCGAACCGCCGGGCGTCCCACACGAGGTAGACGGCGGCCAGGTACGCCACCGCGGCGACGGCGAGCGTCCCACCGAGCACCGAGGTGGGGTTGACCCAGCTGTCCACCGGGTCGCCCGCCCTGCCGCCCGCGGGCACGCGGCCGGACGCGATGCCACCGGCGACCGCTCCGAGGAAGTAGGGCACCAGGAGCGACGACAGGGCGAACGCCCGGCCCAGCACACGCCTGTTCCGGGAGACGTCGACGGTCTTGCGGAAGGCGAAGCTGGCACCGCGGAACACGACGCCCAGGGCGGCGAGGGTGAGCGGGACGAACAGCGTCAGCATGATCGAGGCGTAGGCCTCGGGGAACGAGGTCCACAGGAGGACGAAGACGAAGACGAGCCAGACGTGGTTGGCCTCCCACACCGGCCCGATCGATCTCTCGATCACCCGGCGCGGCCGTTCACCGGCCGCGCCCTCGCCGGCGGTGAGCTCCCAGAAGCCGGCCCCGAAGTCGGCGCCGCCGAACAGCGCATAGGCCAGCACGGCCGCGAGCAGGACGACGGCGACCGTGGTGCTCATGACACGGTCTCCTCCTGGCGGACGACGGCCGGAGGCGGCACGTCGTCGGCGCCGTACGGGGTGTCGCTGTCGGTGAAGCCGCCGGACTCGCGGAACCGCCGGCTCATGCGGCGCAGCACGAGGATCGTCGTCAGGGCCACGGCGAGGTAGAGCAGGACCACAGCGACGAACGTGATCCAGACCCCGGTGTTGCCCGTCGCGGCGTCCTCGACCCTCGTGTACTCGTAGACGATCCACGGCTGGCGGCCGACCTCGGTGACGATCCACCCGGCCTCCATGGCCAGCACGCCCAGCACGCCGGAACAGGCCGCTGCGCGCAGGAACCACCGGGACGCGGGCATCCGCCGGCGGAACAGCCAGCTGGCGCCGTACCAGAGGGTCAGGAGGAACAGGAGTGTGCCGAGGCCGACCATCACGTCCCAGGCCAGGTGGACGATGTTGACCTCCTGGAGGGTCGGGGCCTGGTCCGCGGGGACGGTGTCGAGCCCCTGCACGACGGTCGCCCTGCCGGTGCTGGGGTCCGACAGCCACGAGGCGAGCCCGGGGATCGGGATGCCGCCGCTGACGGTCCCGTCCTCGTTCAGGTGACCCAGCAGCGTCTCCGGGACGTCGCTGCTCGTCTTCGGGACCAGCTCGATCGCGGCGAACTTCACCGGCTGGTTGTTGTAGACCCAGCGCGCGAGCGAGTCCCCGACCGCCATCTGGATCGGGGTGGCGATCGCGGCCACCGTGAAGGCGATGGTGAAGGCCAGCCGGTGGTAGCGGTCGGTGCGTCCGCGCAGCATGCCCGCGGCGTAGACCGAGGCGACCAGGAAGCCGCCCACGAGGTAGGTGGCGACGAGCATGTGCGCCGCCTGCAGCGGCATGGACTCGTTGAAGACCACGCCGATCGGGTCCACCGCGGTCACGTTGCCGGCCGCGTCGAGCGTGAAGCCGGACGGCGAGTTCATCCACGCGTTGGCCGCGACCACCGACATGCTGCCGAAGATCCCGGCCAGCACGATCGGGACGCCGGTCCAGAAGTGCACCCAGGGTCTCAGCC
Organism: Geodermatophilus sp. SYSU D00703; assembly: GCF_054050155.1. Classification (NCBI taxonomy): domain Bacteria; kingdom Bacillati; phylum Actinomycetota; class Actinomycetes; order Geodermatophilales; family Geodermatophilaceae; genus Geodermatophilus; species Geodermatophilus sp. SYSU D00703. Next base: position 27,450 of record NZ_JBJGYU010000006.1, read on the forward strand.
GCCGCCAACCGAAGATGTAGATCGAGATGAAGACGGCCTCGGTGAAGAAGAAGATCCCCTCGAAGGCGAAGGGCACCCCGAACGCCGCGCCCCACTGACCCATGAACCGGGGCCAGAGCAGGCCGAACTCGAAGCTGAGGACCGTTCCGGTCACCGCTCCGACCGCGAAGGTCACCGCCATGTACTTCGACCAGCGCTGCGCGATCACCAGGGCGTCGCGGTCGTTGTGCCTGACCGCCCGGTAGTTCGCCACCAGGGTCATGAACGCCCACGAGACGCCCAACGGCACCAGGATGATGTGGCACATCAGGGTGAAGGCCATCTGGGCCCGTGCCCAGGGGACGGGGTCGACGGACGACGCCGCTGCATACGTCTCGAGTGCACCCGTCTCGAGCACCGAGATCACTCGGCCCACCCCCTCGGGTGATGAGCACCGGCCGCGCACGGCACGACGGCGCCGCTGCCGCGCGTCACGGCCGCGAGGCTGCCGGGATCGCTGTGGTCATGGCCGTGAATCTGGGCGGTCCGCGGCGGCGAGGCATCGCCCCCCGCGGGTGAGGCAGGTGCCAGGAGGTGGGCCGGTGCGGGCCCGGATGAGGACTCCACCGGCCAGGCGGCAGCAGGGCGAGCACCTGTCCGGGCCGTGCCCGGGAGCGGTGGCATCCGTCCCGCAGGGGACCTCGAGCGTGAGCTACCCGCGGTCACGCGGAACCGGAGCAGGACCGCTACCGGTCCCGGTCCGGCCGCTGGGGTTCCGCAGCCGGAGCTCCGTCGGGGAGGCGCTCCTCCGCGCGGTGCCGGCCACCACCGGCGGGGGGCTCGGCGGGCGGGCGCGGTGCCGGGACGTCCGGGCCCGCGGCTGCGCGCTCCGCCGGGCTCGCCTCCGGAGCCGCGCCGACGGGCGGTGGGTCGTCGTCCCGGTAGCTCGCCAGCAGCCGGCGCTCCGCGTCCCGCTTCGGGAACCGGAGGAACACCAGCGCCGCGCCGAGCAGCACGGCGATGATCCCCGCGAGATAGGCCCACTGGTCGCCCTGCAGGAACGCGGTCCGGGCCGCGGCCACGATCTCGTCGGCCTGCGCGGGGTACCGCTGCGCGGTGTCCGCCGCACTGGCGAAGGACTTGGTCAGCTCGTTCTGCACGCTGCTGGAAACGTCCCCGCCGGACGCGGTGAGCTCGGCGGTGGCGGCCGCGGCGTAGCCGGCGGTGAGCAGCGCACCGAAGACCGACTGCATGACCGCCCCGCCGAGATCCCGCTGCAGGTCCGCGGTACCGGACGCCATGCCGACCCGGTGCACCGGCACCGACCCCGTCAGCGAGTGCGAGGCCGGGGTGCCGGCCAGCCCGACGCCGATCCCGATCACGGCGTAGCCGAGCCCCACCCGCCAGTAGCCGGCGTCCTCCCCCCACAGCAGCAGCATCACGAGGAAGCCGAGCAGCACGAACGCGTAGCCGCACAGCAGCGTGAACCGGGCACCGTGCGACTCGACGAGCGCCGCCGAGCGCGGTGCCACCAGCACCATCAGCGCCGCGGCGGGCAGGATGGCCAGCCCGGCCTCGAACGTGGAGTAGCCGAGCACGTTCTGCAGGTACTGCTGGCCGATGAACATGGCGCCCATCAGCGAGCCGAAGACGATCACCCCGGCGCAGGCGGCGACCCAGAAGGTCGGTCGGGCGGCCACCGCCAGGTCGTACAGCGGTTCGCGCGCGCGGCGCTGCCGGAGGACGAACACCACCAGCGCGACCAGCGCGAGGGCGGCGAGCGCGAGGGTCAGCGTGCTCGCACTCGGCACCGGCGCGAAGTTGATCGACAGGATCAGCGAGCCGACGAGCACCAGCGACAGCAGCCCGCCCCAGTTGTCGACCGAGCCGGTCGCCTCGTTGACGTGCGCCGGCACCAGCGCCCACGCCATGACGACGGCGAGCACGGCCAGGGGCAGGGTGAGCAGGAAGACCGACCCCCACCAGAACGAGTCCAGCAGCAGTCCCGAGCAGACCGGGCCCAGCGCGGCGATCGCGCCCCCGACGCCGGACCACAGCGCGATCGCCTTCGTCCGGCCGGGACCGCTCCACAGCGCGGTGACCAGCGCCAGCGTCGTCGGGAAGGCCATCCCGGCCGCGATGCCACCGCCCAGACGGGCCAGGAACAGCACCCCGTCGCTGGGGGCGTAGGCCGCCAGCAGCGACATCGGGACGGCGAGGCCGGTGCCCGAGAGGAGCATGAGCTTGCGCCCGTACCGGTCGCCCAGCGCGCCCAGCCACAGCACCGAGCACGCGAGGCCCAGCGAGTAGCCCACCGCGATCAGGTCCAGCGCCGTCTGGCTGGAGTCGAACTGGCGACCGATCGACGGCAGCGCCACGTTCGCCACCGAGAGGTTCAGGTTCGCCACCGCGGCGACCAGGATCAGGGAGGCGAGGACCAGCCCGGCCCGCCGGGGCGCGGTGCCCGTCTCGGGCGGAGTCGCAACGGCCATCCCGGCACGCTCGCCCGGACCGCGCCGTCCGGCATCACCCGGACCGGACGACGCGCTGGCTGAGCCGCACCCGACCGCCCGTCCTCGGGACCGTGGCCCGGGCTGCTACCGGAGGGACTGCCGCAGCCGGACGGAGCCGCCGGCGTCCGGCGTGTCCGCGCAGCGGGCTAGCGCTGCCGGCTCCGGTACCGGCCCGGCGTGACGCCGATCCGCTTCTTGAACTCGCGGGTCAGATGCGGCTGGTCGGCGAAGCCGCAGCTCGCAGCGATGTCGGGGAGCAGGTCGCCGGTGCGCTCCAGGAGCGTGCGGGCGCGCTCGACGCGCTGCTGGAGGACGAACGCGTGGGGCGTCGTACCGAACGTCGTCCGGAACTTGCGGGCGAAGTGGAAGCGGCTCAGCCCGGCGACGGCGGCGAGATCGTCCAGGGAGAGGGTCTCGCCGAGGTGTTCGTGGACGTGGTCGCGGACCGCGCGGTCCTGCTCGAAGGTGAGCCCGTCGGACCCGCCGGACTCCCGGAAGAGGACGTGCGCGTGCTTCCTCAGGATCTGCACGGCGAGTTGGCAGGACAGTGAGTCGACCATCAGCTTGCTGCCGGAGGCACCCTGGACGGCTTCCTGGGCGATCTGCATGACCGTGCGGTGGATCGCCGGGTCCTCGGCCTTGACGGTGTCGTGCAGCTCGACGTCCTCCACGTCGCGCTCGTACATCTGGCGACACGTCCTGGCGAGCTCGTCCTGCGTCAGGTAGACGTGCACGACCTCGATGTCGCGCGGCCACACCCAGTGGGACTCGACGGCGCGTGTGAGCAGTGAGACGTCGCCCGGACGCAGGTCCCCGCTCGTCCAGGTCGCGGAGACGCGCCGGCGCATCGGAGTGGTCCCCCGCCGGTAGGCGACGACGGCGTGGTCCCGCAGGGGCGGGACGAGGACGTCGGAGGGTCCATAGCGGTACCCGCGGACCGACACCCCTTCCCAGCCCGCGTCGGGGTTGTGGACGGTCAGCCGTCCAGGGACCCAGGCCGGCAGCTGGTCGGGGGCGATCAACTGCTGCGCCATGGTGGCCTCCGGGGTCCGCAGCGCACGGCAACGCCGACGAGCTCTCAGAGCGTAGGTCCGGTGACGTGGGTCACGCAGCCGCTCGTTCCGACACCGTCGCCGACCGCACGCCCGGCGCCAGCACGTTTCTTCAAATCGGGCTGACCTGAGGTTCAAGCGCTCACCGGCCACCGCCGGGCATGGTCACGGCATGCCGCTGGCGCGTGTCCGTACCGGTGTCGGCCTGCACTACGACATCAGCGGGGAGGGAGAGCCGGTCCTCCTGGTGATGGGGACGTCGGGGTCGCTCGGCCTCTGGGCGGAGAAGGTCCCCCGGCTCGCCGAGCGACACCGGGTGATCGCCTTCGACAACCGCGGCCTGGGGGGCAGCGAGCGCGGGGAGGGAGCCATCACGGCCGCGTCCATGGCGGAGGACGCCTGCGCGTTGCTGGAGGCCCTGGAGGTCCCGAGAGCGCACGTCGTCGGTTGGTCGCTCGGCTCGGCCGTGGCCCAGGAGATGGCGCTGGCCCACCCGGAGCAGGTGGCCTCGGCCGTGCTGTACGCCACGTGGGGCCGCTGCGACGGCTTCCAGCGCAGCATCTTCACCGCGCTCCGGCATCCGTACGCCACGCGTGACATGGAAGCCGCGCTGGCGGTCGCCGGACTCGCCTTCTCACCGCAGCTCCTCGACCACCCCGACTTCCTGCAGCTCCTGGAACCGATGGCGCCCTTCTTCCCGCAGAACGAGGAGCAGATGGCGGTCACCACGGAGCAGTGGGACGCCGACCTGGCGCACGACACGCTCGACCGGCTCGGCGGGATCACTGCGCCGACCCTCGTGGTCGTGGGTGAGCAGGACCTGCTCACCCCACCGTGGCAGTCCAAGGCGGTGGCCGACCGGATCCCCGGCGCCCGGTACGAGCTCATCACCGGACCCGGCTCGAGCCACTGCCTGCACCTCGAGCGGCCCGAGGACCTGGTGCGCGTCGTCACCGACTTCCTCGCCGAGAACCCCGTCCAGGACTGACCGGCCGCCCTCCGGCGCCACAGACGCCACGGCCGAGGACACCGGCGCCCGGCCGGCAGTGGACCACTCCACAGAGCACGCCACAGAAGGGGAGACCATGGACACCGAGGTCTACGAGGTCGCCATCCTCGGCGCCGGCCTGGCCGGCCTGGGGATGGGGATGAAGCTGAAGATGGCGGGTGAGGACTCGTTCGTCATACTGGAGAAGGCCGACCGCGTCGGCGGCACCTGGCGGGACAACAGCTATCCCGGCGCCAGCTGCGACGTGCAGTCGCACCTGTACTGGTTCTCGTTCGACGAGCAACCCGACTGGAGCCGGGTCTACGCCATGCAGCCGGAGATCCAGGCCAACATCGAGCGGCTGGTCGCCCGGCGCGGGCTCAACCACCACATCCGGCTGGGCGCCGAGGTCACCGAGGCCGTGTGGCTGGAGGAGGTCGGGCACTGGCTGATCACCACGCTGTCCGGTGAGCAGGTCCGGGCCCGCGCCTTCGTCGCCGCGTGGGGCCAGCTCAACCGGCCCAGCTTCAAGGGCATCGAGGGCCGGGAGCACTTCGACGGCGACTCCTGGCACTCGGCGCGGTGGCGGCACGACGTCGACCTGTCCGGCAAGCGGGTCGCGAGCATCGGCAACGGCGCCAGCGCCGTGCAGTTCATACCCGAGGTGGCCGAGCTCGCGGGCCACCTGACGGTGTTCCAGCGCACCCCGAACTACGTCGTCCCCCGGTTGGACCGGCCGTACACCGAGGAAGAGCGGCGGGTGTTCCTGGCGGACCCGGCGAAGCTCCAGGAGAGCCGGGACGGCTTCTACTGGGAGCACGAGGGCTGGATCGGCGCCATGAAGCTCGAGGACAACCCGGTCGCCCAGGAGTTCACCCGCGTCGCCCGGGAGCACCTCGAGAGCCAGATCCCCGACCCCGAGCTGCGCGAGAAGCTCTGGCCGGACTACCCCATCGGCTGCAAGCGCATCATCATCGCCGACACCTTCTACCCGACCTTCATGCGGGACGACGTCGAGCTGGTCACCGAGCGGATCGACCGGATCGAGCCCCGGGGCGTCCGCACGGCCGACGGCCGGCTGCACGAGATGGACGTGATCATCTACGCCACCGGCTTCGAGACGCTGTCCTTCATCGGACACGTCGAGATCATCGGCCGCTCGCCGAAGAGCTGGCCCCCGCGCCACGGCGAGGGCGTGTCCCTGAGGGACGCATGGCGGGAGGGCCCGGAGGCCTACCTCGGGATGACCGTGTCCGGCTTCCCGAACCTGTTCATCCTCTACGGGCCGAACACCAACCTCGGCCACAACTCGATCATCGCCATGCTCGAGTGCCAGTTCGACTACGTGCTCCAGGCCCTGCAGACCGCGAAGCAGAAGGGCGCCGCGCTGGACCTGCGACCCGAGGTCCTCGAGCACTACAACGCACAGCTGCAGGACGAGCTCCGGGACAGCTCCTTCGCCGGCAACTGCAACAGCTGGTACAAGACGCCCGACGGGCGCATCACCAACAACTGGTCCGGCAGCGTCGAGGACTACCGCAAGCGCACCGCGGAGCTCGACGTCGCTGACTACGAGCTGGTGGCCGCATCCGGGTGACCGTGCGACGGCCCGTCGGTCCCGGCGACCGAGAGGACCGACGGGCACACCGCCCGGCCACCGTCGCCGGTCGTCCGCTACTCGAACGGTCCGCCACGGGCTTCCCCCGGCCCGGGGTGTCCGGAGGGCGAGGAGCGTCCCCGGACGCCGGCCGTCCGGCGTGCGGGGACGCTCCTCGCGGCGCTCAGGCCGCCCGGACGGTGAACGGCGCGGTGATCACCCGGCCGTCGGCGAGCCGGAACTGCGCCCACAGCCGGTAGGTGCCGGCGGTCGGGAACTCCGCGTGCAGGTCGAGTTCCGGGCCGAACGTCTGCCCGGGGAGGGCGAACACCGGTCGGCCGTCGGCGTCGGTCACCTCGGCGTGCTCGTGGGCGAACGTCGCGCCGTCCGCCCGCACGACCACCACGTGGCCGGCGGCGGCCAGGTAGGGCTGCAGGTCGTCGACCGGCCGACCGGAGTCCGCGTCGGTGAGCGAGAGGTCCAGGTCGCTGACCCCGCCGGCCTCCGCGTCGCCCCCGAGCTCGACGCGCACCCCGTCCACGACCACGGCGCGCGGCCCGGCCGCCAGGGTCGCAGGCTCCGGCGCGGTGCCGGCGACGGTGACCACCTGCCGGGAGTGGACGTCGCCCATCTCGCCCTGCCGCCGGAACTCGGTGTTGACGACGTACCGGCCGGCGGTGGGGAACGTGACGTCCACGGCGAGCTGCCCGGGCTCGCCGGTCGGCTGCGGGTGGACGTGGGCGAACGTGCCGAGGTCCGCGCGGGTGGCGATCAGGTGCATCCACGCCTCGTGGCTGCGGGTGAGGTCCTCGACCGGCTCCCCCGTCGCGGCGTCGACGACGGTGGCGACCACCCGCGTCGGCCGGGCCGGCCGCGCCGTCGGCGGGACGTCGAGCCGCACCTCGAGCCCGGCGTCGGCGGCCTCGGTCGCCGGCACCTCGGCGGTCATCATCTCGCTCATCGCGGGGCGCATCGGCATGCCGGTGCCCTGCGCCCAGGCCAGCTGGCCGTTCATGCCGCGTTCGGCGACGTCCGTGCGGCTGAGCGCGGTGAGGCCCGCGCCCAGGGCGAGCGCGACGACCGCGACGCCGGTCAGGTAGGCGTACTGGCCCGCACGCGTCCGCAGCGGCGGGGACAGGATCTCGTCGACGGTGGCCGGGCGGCGGAACCGGCGCAGCCGCAGCGCGTTGGTGAGCACGCTGACCGAGCTCATCGCCATCGCGGCCGAGGCGAGCACCGGGTCGAGCAGCAGGCCGTTCCACCAGTACAGGGCACCGGCGGCCACCGGCACGAGCAGCAGGTTGTAGCCGAACGCCCAGCCCAGGCCCTGCTTCATCGTCGTGACGGTGCGCCGGGACAGCGCGATCGCCGAGACGACGCCGCGCAGGTCGCCGCCGACGAGGGTGACGTCGGAGGCGGCGATCGCCACGTCGGCGCCGGTGCCGATCGCGATGCCGACGTCGGCGGCCGCCAGGGCGGCGGCGTCGTTGACGCCGTCGCCGGCCATCGCGACGACGGAGCCCCGCTCCTGCAGCGCGCGGACCTGCGCCGCCTTCTCGGCGGGCAGCACCTCGGCGAGCACGTGCTCGATGCCGACCTCGGCGCCGATGGCCCGCGCGGTGGCGGCGTCGTCGCCGGTGAGCATCCAGACCTCGACGCCGAGCGCCCGGAGCTGGGCCACCGCCTCGGCGGACCCCGGCTTGACCGTGTCGGCGACGGCGATCGTCGCCGCCGGCTCGCCGTCGACCGCGACGAACACCCCGGTCTGCCCGGCCGCGGCGGCCCGCGCGGCGGCACCGGCGAGCGCGGAGACGTCGACTCCCCGCGCGGCCATCATCGCCCGGTTGCCCACGGCCACCGTGCGGCCCTCGACCACGGCGTCGATGCCGTGCCCGGGAACGGCGTCGAAGGACCGCACCGCCGGCAGGCGCAGCCCACGCTCGGCGGCGGCGGTGACGATCGCCCCGCCGACGGGGTGCTCGCTGCCGGTCTCGGCGGCGGCGACCAGCGCCAGCACGGCGTCCTCGCGCCAGCCGCCGACGGGGGTCACCGAGGCCACGGCGGGCGTGCCCCGGGTGATCGTGCCGGTCTTGTCCAGCACGACGGTGGTCACCCGTCGGGCGGTCTCCAGCGCGTCGCCGTTGCCGATGAGGATCCCCAGCTCGGCCGCGCGGCCGGTGCCGACCATGACCGCCGTCGGGGTGGCCAGACCCAGCGCGCACGGGCAGGCGATGATCAGCACGGCGATCGTCGTCGTGATCGCCATCGTCAGCCGGCCGGTGTCCGGGCCGGCCAGCGCCCACGCCGCGAACGTCGCCGCGGCCAACAGCAGCACGACCGGCACGAACCAGGCCGAGACCCGGTCGGCGAGCCGCTGCATCGGCACCTTGGCGCCCTGCGCGTCCTCGACCAGGCGGACGATCTGCGCCAGCGCGGTGTCCTCGCCGACCGCGGTGGCCCGCAACACCACGGTGCCGGTGCGGTTGAGCGTGGCGCCGATGACGGGATCGCCGGCGACCTTCTCCACCGGCAGGCTCTCGCCGGTCAGCATGCTCTCGTCCACCGCGGTCGCGCCGTCGGTGACGACGCCGTCGACCGGCACCTTCTCCCCCGGCCGCACCCGCACGAGGTCACCGACGACGACCCGCTCGACGGGGACGTCGACCTCGGTGCCGTCGCGCAGCACCCGCGCGGTCCTCGGGGCCAGCCCGACCAGCGCCGTGATCGCCGAGGCGGTGCGCTTCCTCGCCCGCCCCTCCATCCACCGGCCGGCCAGGACCAGGGCGAGGATGACCAGCGAGGTCTCGAAGTAGACGTGCAGCGGCAGGCCCCAGCGCTCGGCCGCGGCCGGCCAGAGGGTGACGAAGGCGCTGTAGCCGTAGGCGACCCCGGTGCCGAGCGCCACGAGCGTGTTCATGTTCGTCGACCCGTGCCGGGCAGCGGCCCAGGCGGCGCGGTAGACGTCCTTGCCGGCCCAGGACTGCACGACGGTGGCGACCACGAGGATCGCCGGCATCAGCCAGTCCATCGTGTCCAGGTACAGCGGCACGTACATCAGGCCCATCAGCCCGAGGCCGACGGCGAGGGTGGCCTGCCACTTCCGCCTCAGCGCGGCCAGGGCGGCGTCGTCGCCGTCGTCGTCCTCGGCCGGGACCGTCTCCGGGGCCGGCTGCGCCTCACGGCGGGGGGTGGCGGTGTAGCCGGCGCGGGCCACGGCGGCGGTCAGCTCGCCGGGACCGGTCAGCTCCGGGTCGAAGCGGACGGTGGCCACCTCGGTGGCCAGGTTGACCTGGGCCTCGGTCACGCCGTCGACGCGGCTGAGGGCCCGCTCCACCCGGCCCACGCAGGAGGCGCAGGTCATCCCGCCGATCTCGAGCGTGCACACGGTGGGTGGCGGCGCGGTGGTCGTCATCGTCGATCTCCTGGTCGTCGGGCTGGTGGGGTCGGGGTCGAGCCTCGGTGCGCGGGCGGGGGGTCGGACCGGGGGAACCGCCGGGTTCGTCCGCAGTCAGCCCTGGACGGCCGCGTAGGCCACCGGCGTCCAGGCGACGAGGACCTTGGGGCGCAGCGTGGCGCCGAGGCGGCGGTAGAAGCGCTGGGCGTCGACGTTGTCGACCTCCATCCCCCAGCGGACGACCAGCTGCTCGGGTGCCGCGAGCCGGGCGAGGGCGGCCATGAGCCGGCGGCCGACGCCGCCGTCGCGGTGCCCGGGCCGCACGTACAGGTCGTCGAGAGCGAGGACGTCGCCGCCGGTCCACAGGTGCAGCTGGCGGACGGCGGAGACGTAGCCGACCGCGCTCCCGTCGCGCTCGGCCAGCAGCACGACCACCTCGGGCCGCTCGAGCAGCGCTCGCCAGTGCTGGTCCCTGACGTGCACGTGCGCGGTCTGGTCCTGGTGGGCGGCGATCTCGCGGACCATCGCGGCGACGGGCGCGGCGTCCGCGGGGGTCGCGCGACGGATGGTGACGGACTCGGTCATGGCGGGCTCCGGGAGAGGTCGTGGGAGGGGCGCGGCGGGAGCGGGCGGACCGCTCCCGCCGCGCCACGGGGGACGGGGACTGACGGGGATCAGCAGTGGGCGTACTCGTGCGGGCGCAGCAGCATCGCCGCGGCCATCGCCGGGAGCATGAGCACGTGGCCCCAGAGCATCAGGGCGCCCTCGCCGATGAGCCCGAGTGCGAGCGGGACGAACAGCACCAGGAAGGGCAGGTACATGGCCGCGGCCATCTCGACGACGGGCAGCCAGCGGTGGCCGCGGAAGCGCATCCACGCGGACATGGCGACCGTCATGTTCGTCGCCATGATCAGCGCGCCCGAGTAGGGGTTGTGCATCACGCCGGGAGCGCCGAGGGCGTCGAGCACGAGCGTCCAGACGGGGTGCAGGGCCACCATGCCGACGGCCATCGCCACGACCATCTCGAGGAAGTGCAGGACGAACCTCTTGGTGCTCAGCCGGTGGGCGGGCTCGGACTGGTCGTCGGTGTGCGCGGGGGTGGGGGTCGTGCTGTGCACGGCGGGTCTCCAGGGGTCGAGGTCGGCGGGGATCAGGGGACGAGGGCGCAGCCGGCCTCGTCGACGGCGGCGGCGATGTCGGCGCGGTCGATGGGACGGTCGGCGGTGACGGTGACGGTGCCGCTGGCCAGGTCGACCGCGACCGACTCGACGCCGGCGACGGCGACGATCTCGTCGGTGACGGCGCGCTGGCAGTGCGCGCAGGTCATGCCGGTGACCTGGAAGGTGGTCGAGCCGATGAATGTGCGGGGCGTGCCGGACAGCATGGGGAGCTCCTGGTCGGTTCGGGAGTGCGTCGGTCGAGGCACAGCGTCGCCGTGGCGGGCGGGGGTTCTCACCGGGGAAACCGCCGGGTTCCCCGCCGGGATCGGCCGGGTGCCGGATCAGTGGCCGGAGCCGCCGTGGCCGGCGGTGCCCGTGGCCGGCGGTGCCGGCCGCGGGCCCACCGCCGGGGACGGCGAGCAGGGTGAGCACGAACAGGGCGGCGAGGACGCCCGCCGTGGCGACGAAGGCGCGGCCGTAACCGTCGGCCAGGCCGGCGGAGGTGGCCAGGTCCCCGGCGACGGCGGTGAGGGCGGCGACGCCGAGGGCGGCGCCGATCTCGTGGCCGGTCATCATCAGCCCGCTCGCCAGGCCGGACTGCTCCCCCGGCACGTCGCCCATCGCGGCGACCGAGATCGCGACGAACATCGGCTCGACGCCGGCGCCGACGAGCAGGAACCCAGGCAGGACGTCGGCCGCGTAGGAGGTGCCGCCGGCGTTCGCGGCCAGCAGCAGCACGCCGGCGGCCAGGACCACGAGCCCCCCGAGGACCAGCGTGCGGGCGCCGACCCGGCCGATGGCCTTCGACGCTCCGGCTGCGGCGAGCGTGATCGCGGCGGCCAACGGCAGGAACTGCAGCCCGGCGACGACCGGGGAGGCGCCCACGACGGCCTGCAGGTACAGCGACGCCAGGAAGATCGCTCCCACCACGACGCCGGTGACGCCGGCCATCACCGCCGAGGCGGAGACCAGCGAGCGCATCCGCCAGGTGGCCGGGGGCACCAGCGGGTCGGCGGCGCGCCGCTCCAGCCGCGCGAACGTGGTCAGCAGCACGGCGGCGGCGGCCAGCGCCAGCCAGGTGCGGGGGGCGGTCCAGCCGGCCGAGCGGGTGGCCTCGATGCCGGACACCAGCGCCAGCAGCCCGGTCACCAGCGTCAGCGCGCCGGGCACGTCGAGCCGGCGCAGCGCACCCGGCCGGGTCCGGCCCCGCGCCACGGTCCGCAGGGTGCCGAGGACGACGGCCGCGCCGATCGGCACGTTGATCGCGAAGACGGCGCGCCAGCCCAGTGCGCTGGTCAGCGCCCCGCCGAAGAGGACCCCCGCGGCGATGCCGAGGCTGCCGACGGTGCCCCAGACGGCCAGCGCGGTCTGTCGCTGCCGGCCGGCGTAGGCGGTCATGACGATCGACAGCGCGGCCGGGGTGAGCAGCGCCGCGCCGGCGCCCTGCGCGGCCCGGGACAGGATCAGCGTGAGCGGGGTCTGCGCCAGGCCGCTGGCCAGCGAGGCGGCGGTGAACAGGCCGACGCCGGCGAGGAAGGCGCGGCGGCGGTCGAGCAGGTCGGCGATCCGCCCACCGAGCAGCAGCAGCCCGCCGGACAGCAGCACGTAGGCGCTGATCGCCCACTGGTAGTCGGTCGCGGACAGCCGCAGGCCGTCGCTGATGGAGGGCAGCGCGACGTTCACCACCGACACGTCCAGGACGACCATGAACTGGGCGGCGATCATCAGCGCGAAGACCGTCCACGGCCGGCGGAGCTCGCCGGTGGCCGGCGCCGGGTGGTCGGGGTGTGGGTGGACGGCGGGATGGGCCGACATCTGTCCTCCTCGGGAGCGGGGGGTTCGGGTCGGCAGTCACGGTCGCGGCCCGGCGCGATCGCTCACGCCGGTGGTTTCGCCGGGGTCGCGCCGCCCGGACCTGTCCGTTCCGCTCGGTACGGTCTGGCCGTGCTGGCCGGACGGAACCCCGAACGCGCGGCGATCGCCGCCCTGCTCGACGCCGCGCGCACCGGCAGCGGCGGCGCCCTGGTGGTCCGCGGCGTGGCGGGGGCGGGCAAGTCGACGCTGCTGACCGACGCCGTCGCCCGCGCGGGCACGACGGTGCTGCGCACGTCGGGCGTGGAGTCCGAGTCCCCGCTGGCGTTCGCCGCGCTGCAGCGGCTGCTGTGGCCGCTGCGCGCCCGCCTCGACGTCCTGCCCGGACCGCAGCGGGCCGCGCTGCGCGCCGCGCTGGGTGAGGCCGAGGGCGAGGGCGACCGGTTCCTGGCCTTCCTCGGGACGCTGAGCCTGCTCGCCGACGCCGCCGAGGAGTCCCCGGTCCTCGCCGTCGTCGACGACGCCCACTGGCTCGACGACGCCTCCGCGGCCGCGCTGCTGTTCGTCGCCCGCCGGCTGCAGGCCGAACGGGTGGCGTTGCTGTTCGCGGCCCGGGACGGCGACGCCCGCCGCTTCGACGCCCCCGACCTGCCGACCGTCGTCCTCGGGGGCGTGACCGGGCAGGACGCCGACGCGCTGCTGTCGGCCCGCGCCGGCGGGGCGGTCGACCCTGCCGTGCGCGACCGGCTGGTGCGGGCGACCGGCGGCAACCCGCTCGCGCTGGGCGAGCTCGCCGGGGCGCTGACCGGCGACCAGCTGGCCGGCCGGGCGCCGCTGCCCGCGCCGCTGCCGCTGACCGGCGGCGTCGAGCGGGCCTTCCTGGACCGCTTCCGGCGGCTGGACGAGCCCGCGCAGCGCTACCTGCTCGTCGCCGCGGCCGACGACACCGGCCGGCTCCCCGTGGTGCGGGACGCCGCCGAACGCCTCGGCACCGGCGACGAGGCGCTCGACGCCGTGGAACGCGCCGGGCTGCTGCACGTGGACGGCGACGCTGTCGACCTGTACCACCCGCTGGTGCGCTCCGCGGTCTACCGGGCGGCCACCAGCACGCAGCGCCGCGCCGCGCACCGCGCGCTGGCCGACGCGCTCGGCACCGACCCCGACCGGCGGGCCTGGCACCTGAGCGCCGCCGCCGACCGGCCCGACGAGCGGGTCGTCACCGCACTGGACGGCGTGGCCGAGCGGGCCACGGGCCGGGGCGGGCACGAGGCGGCGTCGTCCGCGTGGGCGCGCGCCGCGGAGCTCACCGTGGACCCGGCGGCACGAGCCCGCCGGCTGGCGTCTGCGGCCTCCGCGGCCTGGCTGGCGGCGCAGCCCGGCCGCGCTCGCTCGCTGGCCGACACGGCGCGCCCGCTGGCGACCGACCCGCTGCTGCGCGCCGACCTCGACCGGCTGCGCGCCCGGGTGGAGTGGAACGTCGGCTCGCCGCTGGTCGGGCACCGGATCCTGCTCCAGGCCGCCGCCGAGGTCGCCGCCGTCGACGTCGACCGGGCGCGGGCGATGACCATGCTGGCCGCCGCGGTCAGCTCGGTCGCCGACGAAGGCGCCGAGGACATGAGCGAGCACGTCGCCGGCCTCGGCGACCCGGCCGGCGCGGCGGACGACCGCGCCCGCTGCTACGCCCGGCTGCTGTCCGGGTTCGTGCACCTGCGGCACGGGCGGTTGGCCGAGGCCGCCGCGCAGTTCTCCCCCGCGCTCGACTGCGATCCGGGGGACGACACCGACCTGCGGTCCAACCTCGGCGTCGCCGCCTTCCAGTTCGGCGACACCGACATGGTGCTCACGCACCACGCTCGGCTGCTCGCCGATGCCCGCTCTTCCGGCGCGCTGGTCCTCGTCGTCTACGCGCTCACCCGGCGCGCGTTCGGCGAGCTCGCCATCGGCGACTGGCGTGCTGCCGCCGCCGGCGCCGCCGAGGCCCTCGACCTGGCCACCGGCAGCGGCCAGCCGGCGCTGACCCGGTTCCCGCACGGCTGGCTGGCGCTGCTCGCCGCCCTCCGTGACGACCGCGAGGACCTGGCCACCCACCTGGAGGTGCTGGACCGCCGACCCGGTACCGGCGTGACCGGGCCGCTGGTCGACGACCTGGCCCGCTGGGCGCGCGCCCTCACCGCGGACACCCCGGCCGCCGCGCTGCACCATCTGGAGCAGGGCAGGACCGGAATCGTCCGGCGGCTGGCCGGCATCGACCGGCTCGAGGCCGCGGTCCGGGCCGACCGCCCGGAGCTGGCCCGCGCCTGGGCCGACGAGCTCGAGGACTTCGGCACCGCGGTCGGCGCCGACTGGGCGCGGGCCGCCGCCGCGTACGGCCGCGCGCTGCTGGCCGAGGGCGCCGACGCCGAGGCGGAGTTCGCCCAGGCGGTCAAGCACGCCGACGCCGCCGGGCACCGGTTCGACGGGGCCCGCATCCGCCTCGGCTACGGCGAGTACCTGCGGCGCGCCCGCCGCCGGGTCGACGCCCGCGCTCACCTGCGGGACGCGCTGGAGGTCTTCGAGGACCTGGGCGCCGCCCGCTGGGCCGCCCGCGCGGCGCAGGAGCTGCGCGCCTCCGGGGAGACCGCCCGCCGCCGCGACGTCTCCACCGCCACCGACCTCACCGCGCAGGAGCGCCAGGTCGCCGCGCTGGTCCGGCAGGGCCTGTCGAACCGGGACGCCGCCGCACGGCTGTTCGTCAGCCCCCGCACGGTCGACTTCCACCTGCGCAACGTGTTCAGCAAGCTCGGGATCAGTTCGCGCGCCGAGCTCACCGCCCTGCCGCTCGGCCTCTGACGCGGGCTCCCCGTCGCGGGTCGGACGCCGAACCTGGCGGTTTCCCCGGCGTGAGGCCGGCGACCCGTTCCTAGCGTCCGGTGCAGACCACGCACCAGCGACGAAGGAGCCCCATGAGCAGCACCGTTTCCACGCCGACCACCGCTCGCCGGCGCACCGGCCCGTCCGGCGCCCTGGCGCGACGCTGGCCCACCGGGGTCGCCGTCGTCGCGACCGCCGCCAGCCTGACCCTGCTCTCGCCGCTGCCCGACCGGGTGCAGACCTGGGTCAGCGCCTGGTGCGTCCTGCTCGCCGCGGTCGTCTACCTGACCTGGGGCACCGCCCGCGGTGAGCTCGGCTCCCGGATCCTGCTGACCGGGCAGACCGCCGCCGTGCTCGGCTTCGGCGCCGTCGCGATCGCCGCGGTCGTCGCCGAGCCGGCCGCGGCCCGCCACGTGCTCGCCGCCGGCTGGCTGGCCCACGCCGCGTGGGACGTGGTCCACCACCGCATCGGCCGGGTCGTGCCGCGCTGGTACGCCGAGACCTGCCTGGTCGCCGACCTCCTGCTCGCCACCGCGCTGCTCACCGTCGGCCTCGTGTAGCCACTCGCGCCCTCCCTCGCCTCGTCAGGAGACCCCCGTGCCCACGCCCCTCGACGTCCTGGTCATCGGCGCCGGTCAGGCCGGCCTCGCCCTCGGCGCCCACCTTGCCCGCCGCGACGCGGACTTCCTGCTGCTCGACGCCGGCCCGGAGATCGGTTCCTCCTGGCGCGCCCGCTGGGACTCGCTGCGGCTGTTCAGCCCCGCCCAGTACGACTCGCTGCCCGGCCTGCCCTTCCCCGCACCGTTCGACACCCACCCCAGCAAGGACGACGTCGCCGACTACCTCGCCGCCTACGCCGCCCACTTCGCCCTGCCGGTGCGGCTGGACTCGCCGGTGGTGAGCCTGCGCCGCGACGGGAACGGCTCCTTCGCCGCCACCACCCCCACGGGGACCCTGACCGCGAGGCAGGTCGTCGTCGCCACCGGGCCGTTCCAGAGCCCGCACGTCCCTGCCCTGGCCCAGCAGCTCGACCCGCTGGTCCCGCAGCTGCACAGCGCCGAGTACCGCAACCCCGGCCAGCTGCCCGCCGGCACCCGGGTGCTCGTCGTCGGGGCAGCCAACTCCGGCCTGCAGATCGCCGCCGAGCTCGCCGGGCGGTGCTCGGTCACCGTCGCGGTCGGCACCCGGCCGACCGAGTTGCCCCAGCGCATCGCCGGCCGCGACCTGTTCACCTGGCTGACCGCGGCCCGGTTCTTCACCGTGCCCGCGCACACCCGCATCGCCCGTCGGCTGCGCGCCCGCGGCGACATCGTCATCGGCACCCGCAGCAGCGAGCTGCGCAGGCGCGGCGTCGAGTTCCGGGCCCGGCTGATCGGGATCACCGGCCGCACCGCCACCTTCGCCGACGGCCGCACCGGCGACCTGGACGCCGTCGTGTGGGCCACCGGCTTCCGGCCGGACCACTCGTGGCTGCACGTGCCCGGCGTCGTCGTCGACGGGCAGGTCCGCCACCGGGCCGGGGTCACCGACGTGCCCGGCCTGTACTTCCTCGGGCTGCCCTGGCAGACCTGCCGCGGCTCGGCGCTGCTCGGCTTCGTCGGCGCCGACGCCGCGGCCCTGTCCGCCCGCATGGCCGCCGACGCCCGACGCCCGGGGCAGCAGGCTCCCACGTCCTCCCGGGCGGCGCGCCCGGCGGCCTCGCCGGCCTGACACCCCCGTCCCCAGCGCCCGCCCTCGGCCGAAGGAGCAACCGGTGCCCACCGGAACCACCCCGTCCGTCATCGCCCGGCCGGTGCCGTCGCCGCTGCCCGCGGGCGGCGCCCCCACGGCCGCTCACCTGTTCGTCATCCGCTACAGCGCCACGCTGCTGCCACTGCTGGTCGCCGTCGTCGCGCTCGAGCTCGGATGGCACCGGCTCGCCGGCGACTCCTGGGCGGCCGCCCTCGCGCTGGTCACCGGCTGGGTGCCGGCCGTCGCCGCCTGGCTGCACCGTCGCGGCTGGCGCGCCGGCACCGTGCTCGCGGTCGTCGGGCTCCCGCTCGGCGTGCCGGCCGGCTCGGCCGCGGTCGACGGGCTGTCGCCGGCCGGGCTCGCGCTGTGGGGACCCGTGGGCACCGTGCTGGCCGTCGCGCTGGCGATGGTCACCCGACCGCCGGCACTCGCCGGGCCGTCCGCCCGCCCCTGACCGCCCGACCGCCGGCACTCGCCGAGCCGTCCACACCCCGAGGAGAACTCGATGCCCGCCTCCCGCACCCCCCGCCCGCGACCGGGCCGGGCCGGCCTGCTCGCCGGGTTGCTGGCCGTCGCCGCCGGCGAGCTGACCGCGTCCGCGTCCCGGCGCGGCCGGTCGCCGTCCTCCGGGCTGGCCCGCGGCCTGGTCGACGTCGCACCGGCGGTGCTGGTCGATGGCGGCGTCGCCCTCGTCGGCCGGGCCGACAAACCCGGGCTGGCCGTGCTCGCCGCCGGGGCCGGCGGGCTCGCCGGGGCCGTCGGCGGCAGCCTGGGCGGCCGACGGCCGGTGCTCGGCGCCATCGTCGCAGCCCTGCCGCACACCCTCGGCGGCTCCCTCGCGCTGCGCCGCGGGGACGGCTCGCTCCGGGACACCGCCGCCGCGACCGCCGCCGGCCTGCTGGTCTCCACGACCGCGGTCGCCCCGCTGCGGGTCCGGCCGCGGACGGTGCTCGCCACCACCGCGGCCGCCACCACCGCGGTCCTCGTCGCGGACCGGCGAGCCCGCCGCCGGGCTGCCGCCGCGCTGCGCGAGCAGGTGACGCTGCCGGCGCCCGCCCGGCCGCTCCCACCGGTGCCGGCGGCCGCCGCCGCACGGCAGCCGGGCGTCGCCCCGCTGCTCGCCCAGCCCGGCGAGCTGGTCGTCATCGACGTCACCGTGCCCGAGCCGCGGATCGACCCGGGCACCTGGCGGCTCGACGTGGACGGCGACGTCGCCCACCCGCTGTCGCTGAGCCTGGACCAGCTGCTGGCGGTGCCGCTGGAGGAGCGCGACCTGCTCGTGGTCTGCGTGCACAACCCCGTCGGCGGCACCCGGATGGGCTGCGCCCGCTGGACCGGCATCGGCCTGGCCGACCTGCTGGAGCGGGCCGGCGTCCCCGGCGACGGCGGCTGGCTGGTCGCCGAGGCCGTCGACGGCTACACCAACGTGCTGCCGCTCCCGGTCGCCCGCGCCCACGGCTTCCTCGCTGTCGGCATGGCCGGGGAGCCGCTGCCACGCGAGCACGGCAGCCCCGCCCGGCTGCTCGTCCCGGGCCGGCACGGGCAGGACGGCAGCCTCAAGTGGTTGCGGCGGCTCACCGTCACCGCCGCTCCGCCGCCGTCGTACTGGGGCCGGCGCGGCTGGGCCGACGGCACCTACCCGGTGCACCCGGCCGCCCGCATCGACGTCCCCGGCACGCACGCCCGGATGGCGCCCGGCCGGGTCGCCGTCCGCGGCTACGCCTGGGCACCCCCCGTCGGCGTCGACCGGGTCCAGCTGCAGGTCGACGACGGCGCGTGGACCGACGCCACCCTCGGCGCCGACCTCGGCCCGGACGCCTGGCGGCCCTGGTCGGCCGAGTGGTCGGCTGCGCCCGGCCGGCACGACCTGCGGGTCCGCTGCCGGACCGCGGCCGGTCAGTGGCAGGAGGAAGACCACGCCACGCCGTACCCGAACGGGGTACGCGGTGTCCACGCCGTCCCCGTCCACGTCGGCGGCGGCCCGGTCGGTCCGACGGTCCGACGGCTCGCCGGCGCCGCCGCCACCCGCCTGACCTGGGCGGCGCGCAGCGCAGCCGCGTGGCAGCATCGCTGAACGGGCGGCGGAGACGACGGCCCGGGCGGGCGGAGTCCTCACAGGATCTTCCCAGACTTCGCCGTCCGCCTTGACGGCGATGCGGTGCGAGGACGACCGTCAACACCCAGCATCGGCGGTGAGCACCGCCTGATCCGGGCGAAGGCACTCGCCGACTCGAGGGAGAAGCGCGCCCAGTGGCGCCCGCTCCCGGCCACACCTCTGGAACAGACATGCTGAACAAGTTCGGGCTCTGCTGTGCTGCGCTCGTTGCGGGGATCACCGTCGTGACGCCCGTCGGGTCCTCCGCCGCCGGGGACGCGCTGCGGCGGGAGGCCCCGGCAATGCCGCGCAGCCTCGACGGCAGCGGCAACAACGAGGTGAACGCGGGCTGGGGCCGCGCCGGCGAGGGCTACCTGCGGATCACCGCGCCGGCGTACACCGACGGCACCGGTGCACCCGTCGCCGGACCACCGGCGCGCTGGATCAGCAACCGCGTCTTCAACGACACCGGGCAGAACCTGTTCTCCGAGAACGCCGTGACGCAGTGGGGCTGGGTCTGGGCGCAGTTCGTCGACCACGACATGGGGCTGCGGGACACGCGGCACGCCGAACCCATGGCCCTCCCCCACGACGGCGCGGACCCGCTGGAGGGCTTCGCCTCCGACCGCCCGGACCTGGGCTTCGCCCGCACCCCCGCCGCACCGGGCACCGGGACGGGGGCCGTGCCGCGCGAGCAGGTCAACACCGCGAGCAGCTTCCTGGACGGCTCCCAGGTCTACGGGACCACGGCGGACCGGCTGGCCTGGCTCCGCGACGGGGCGCACCTGCTGCTGCCCGACGGGTTCCTGCCCCACGCCGACGCACGGGGCGACACGAGCAACGCCCCGCCGATGGACCTCTTCGCGACGCAGCACGGCGACCCCGCCTCGGCGGTCGTCACCGGCGACGTGCGAGCCAACGAGAACGTCGCCCTCACCGCCCTGCACACGCTCTTCGCGCGCGAGCACAACCGGATCGTCGACCGCCTGCCGGCCGGGTTGCCGGACGACGAGCGGTTCGAGATCGCCCGGCGGGTGGTCGGCGCGGAGATCGCCCACATCACCTACACCGAGTTCCTGCCGGCCATGGGCGTCTCGCTGCCGCCCTACCGGGGCTACGACCCGACGGTGGACCCGACGCTGACCAACGAGTTCGCCACCACCGGCTTCCGCGGCCACAGCATGGTGCACGGCGAGTTCGAGGTCGACCTGCCCGCCGGCGCCCTGCCCGACGACGTGCTCGACGAGCTGACCGCTGCCGGGGTGGTGGTGACGGAGGAGGACGACGGCCTGGCCATCGCCATCCCGCTCGCCGTCGCCTTCGGCAACCCAAAGCTCATCCGGTCGGTCGGCCTCGACACCCTGTTCAGCAGCCTCTCGGAGGTGCAGTACCGCAACGACGAGCAGATCGACGACGCGCTGCGCAGCGTGCTGTTCCAGGTCCCGCGCCCGGGCACGGACCCCGCCGGCTGCGCCGAACCCGCCGAGGTCCCGGACTGCTTCTCGACGCTCACCGACCTCGGGGCCATCGACGTGCTGCGAGGACGGGACCACGGCATCCCGGGCTACACCGACCTGCGCCGGGCGCTCGGCCTCCCGGCGGTCGAGCGGTTCGAGGAGATCACCGGTGAGTCCTCGGCGCAGCTGCCTGCCGACACGTCGATCGACGACCCGCGGATCCTGGAGTTCACCCACCTGGCCGACGCCGAGGGGACGACGCTGACGCCCGGCACCCCGGAGGCCGACGACAGCGCGGTGTCCGGGACCCGCCGCACCACCACGGCGGCGCGCCTGCAGGCCGTCTACGGACAGGTGGACGCCGTGGACGCCTTCACCGGGATGGTGTCCGAGCCACACCTGCCGGGCTCCGAGCTCGGCGCGCTCCAGACGGCGCTGTGGGTGCGCCAGTTCACAGCGCTGCGCGACGGGGACCGGTACTTCTACGGCAACGACCCCGAGCTCGACCGCATCGCCGGCGAGTACGGGATCAGCCACGAGGTCGGTCTCGCCGAGGTCGTCACCGCCAACGCCGGTCCGGCCGCGTCGGCGCAGCTGTTCCGGGCGCCGTGACCGCGGTCCTGGGTGACCACCTGTCCGGGCACCGTCAGCGCGGGTGCGCGGCCACGTCGGCGGCCACCTCGGTCCTCGGCGCGGAGACCGGGCCGCGACGGATCCGAGCGAGGTCGGGGTCGCGCGCCGCCATCGCCGCACCGAGTCGCATCAGCAGCGACGGGGCAGGCGCATCAGCCGCCACTGCACCCGCGCCTGGCGCGGCGCGACGACGACCGCGCGCTTCCGGTCGACACCCCGGAGCACGTCGAGCGCCAGGGCGTCGGCGCTGTAGAGCCGCCCTCCACCATCCTGGTGATGAGCGCGCGGGCGTCCACGCCCTCGGCACCCGGGACCCGGGGCAGGTCCGGCGGCATGCCCTTGTCCAGGATCGGGGTGTCCACACCACCCGGGCAGACCACGCTGACCCGGAGGCCACGGGGTGTGCCCTCCCCCCGCAGGCTCAGCGAGAGCCCGACCACGGCCCACTTCGTCGTGCCGTACGGCGCGGACCCCGGGGTGGGCAGCGGCCGGCCAGGGACGCCGTGTCGACGATGTGCCCGTACCTCTGGCGCACCATCACCGGGTAGGCGGCGTGCACCCCGTGCACCACCCCGCGCAGGTTGACGTCGATGGCCCGGTCCCAGTGCGCCAGTGCCAGCTCCTCGACCGGCCCGCCCATCCCGACGCCGGCGTTGTCGAACAGCAGGTGGAGCCGGTCCTCGACGGCGGCGCCACCTCGCCGCGAGCAGGAAACCGGCTGACCACCCGACCCCACCCGCGCAGCCGCCCTGACCGCGGTCGCACCGACGTCGGTTCGTTCCCAGGTGAGCGCCCGGCCGGTGCGCGCCGGCCGGCCCGACGGCAAGGTCCGCCCCGGGCCCCGATCGACTCGCCGGAGCCCGAAGGGAGCACACTGGTCCGGCGGTCGCGGCTCGACGAGCTGCGAGGACCAGCCCGGCTCAGCAACCGGCCGCGCATCCGCCTCACTGTCGACCGGCGCAGCTCGGTCCTGCGCCGACGGTGCGCGGTCCCCTGCGCGGTAAGGACGCCGGTGCCTACCGCCCCTGCCTGCCCGCTGACCGTCATCGCGTGGCGGCTGGGCGGCCTGACCCTCGAAGACCTGTGGCTGGACCCCGTCGCGCTGGGCGGGATGAGTTCCCGCACGGCACTCGCCGACTACCTGCGCGGCACCGCCACCTGGCCGGTCACAGCGCACAACATCCTCGCCCATACCCTCAACGAGACCCTGTGGGAGCTCGGCTGCCCCAGCCTGGCCCCCTACCGCAACCCGTGGGACGACCCGCAACACGTCCCACCGAGGACCGGCCCGGGGCGGCACGAGGCCTCCTGACCCGCCGGAGCGATCGCCCCCCCTCGGAACCGGGGTAGGCGCCCAGCCGCAGGAATCCGCTCGAGGCCGGGGGACAGCGGCGTGCCGTCGTCCCGCTCGGATCTCCGACATCGACGAGCTCACCCACCGGTGCCCGCCGGTCAGGACTGAGCACGGCCGCCTCCACGTCGGGACAGCACCCAGCGACTAACGTCGACGCCGACACGAGGGGGCACCATCGCCGCACACAGTGGACGCTGCGCAGAAGCTCACCTGGGGTGCCCTTGCCGGGGCGACGAGACGATCCACGAGGAGAGGTCCCGCCAGATCACCGAGGCTCGCGCCCGCTCCGGTGAGCCCGTCGACTGCCCCGAGTGCGGCGCTGCCACGACGCCGCTGGCCATCCTCACATGGGGCTACTGCCGGGCCTGCCGCACGGCACAGTCCCGGCTGACCCACCCCCTCCGCTGGTGACAGGTGCGGGCACCGCTCGGCTCGCCAGGTCGCGCTCAGCCGTCGCCACTGGACCGATGGCCGGGCATGCCGACCTCACGCAGATCGGTGACCGCCAGCACACGGCCGGCGGGGTAGAGCTCGATCTCTGCGTCCGGGGTCACATCCGCCATCACGGTGAGCCAGCCGACGGGTCTCCGCAGGCACCCACCTCGGGCCCGGACAGCAACCGGACCCGTCCTCGACGAGGTCCACCTCCCCCATCCGGCTACGGCCGGCATCGGTGAAGATCGCGTACCGTTGCGCCTGGTCGCTGTTGTGCCTCTGCTTCGTTCACGGACGTCCGCAGTCGTCTCTGCCTGACGTTCCTCTCGGTCCTGCCGGTCGGTGCGGCGACCCAGGGCCGGCGCCCGTCGGCCCTGACACCCAGCACGAGATGAGAACGACATGGCTCAGGGCACTGTGAAGTGGTTCAACGCGGAGAAGGGCTTCGGATTCCTCGAGCAGGACGGCGGTGGCCCCGACGTCTTCTGCCACTTCTCGGCGATCACCGGTACCGGCTACCGATCGCTGGACGAGGCGCAGCGCGTCGAGTTCGACGTCACGCAGGGTCAGAAGGGCCCGCAGGCGGAGAACGTCCGCGCGCTCTGATCGACCGGGACGGGGACCGCGGTGCAGCTCGCGCCGCGGTCCCCGTTCTGCGTTGGTGCCAGGCTCCCGCGGCGGCGTCCCGATGCTGTCCGCGAGAGTCGACGGCACCGTGTCGGGGCTGGGAGCCGGGGGCCGCGGTGGTCGTGTGCATGTTCGACGCGTCGACGCGGCAGTCGACGGTCACCTTCAGCTGAGCGGGTGGCCCCCTTTCGGAGTCCCACACTGCCGTCGCCGCCGTCCCAGCCGGGGCGGCATTCCTCGCGGGCACCCGGTCGACGGCCTGCCGTGAAGGTGGCACCGGCTCCGCGGCCTGGTGTTGAGGGGCGAGCTCGGCGGTGGGTGTGCGCCGGTTGGCGCGGTCGGACGCGGCGGTGAAGGCTTGGCCCGCCGCTGCCGCCGGCGCGTCCGCGGGAACGACGAGCAGGTCGAGCCGGCTGCGGGTGGTGTCTCCGGTCAGGCCCAGGATCTGCGGGTCGATGCTCCGGGACCACCCCAGGCGGATGATCCGGCCGTCGGCTGCCAGTCGGCGCGGGGCGGTCTCCCAGGCGTCGGGGTTGTAGGCCACCCGGGTCACCCGGATCCTCGCCGCCATCGCGGGCGAAGAGGGCACTACGAGTACGGGCGAGCGCCACCCGGCGGGTGCTCGCCGTGCTCACCTACTTGCGGGCCCGACCCAGCGGGTCGCAGAGGGGACGCTCGACGTCGAGCGGGCACCGGCAGCCGTCGCCAGGGCGTGGTCCCACTCAGCCGATACCTGCCGTGGTGCGGTGCGCACGGTCGGGAACGCACCGGCCGTCGACCGGACGTGCTGGATGAGAACCCTGGCCGTCGGAGCTTCGACTCGCCGCGCACCGTGCGGGGGCGCTGCACGACGACGTCCGCCGATACTGCGGTGCTCGGTTCGAGTAGGCCCGATGGCCGACCGGCGAGTGGCGCGCCGGCATTCGGTACGCGACCGGCCCGGGCGCGCCGTGAATGCGGCGGGCGCCACGCAGGCGCCCGGTCGTCGCCCACTCGCCTCTCGAGCACAGGAGCCTCAGATGTACTCACCACGCCAGCGCCATCACCGGGAGCGCGAGTCGGCGGTCAGCCCGGCCCTTCTCATCCGGGCAGCCGGGGCGGCGGCGGTCGCCGCGGGCGTGCTCTTCGTCGGGGTCCAGATCGCCCATCCCCCGCTGGACCTGGACTCGATCACCACCACCGAGGTGGCGGTCCGCAACACCTTCAAGGTCTTGATGGCCGCACTGGCGCTGGCCGGGATCAGCGGCGTGTACCTGAACCTGGCGGTCGCCGAGCGAGCGATCCGCAGACGGCCCCGCCGTCGCACGCCTACCGGCCGGACGGCGCCCGGCGACCAGGCCGCGCCGGACAGCGGAGCCACAGTCGGCCCGCGTCAGTCCGTCGACGACCTCGAGGTACCACCGCGGCCCCCGGGCAACCAGGAGTCGGAAGCAGCGCGGGGCGGGCCGCCCGTAGCGGCGCCGCCGCGGTCACCACCACACTGCCGCTCCCGGGTCGCGCTGCCAGTGGTCCCCCACAGCAACGGAAAGGGCGCGACACCCTGCAGCAGCACGTCACTCGCCGTCGCCATGAGGCTGCCCGGAGATCCGTGCACAGACGACAGGGGCCCTCACAGTCACTGTGAGGGCCCCTGTACCTGGTAGCGGGGGCAGGATTCGAACCTGCGACCTCTGGGTTATGAGCCCAGCGAGCTACCGAGCTGCTCCACCCCGCGTCGGTGAGACCACCATACCCCTACTCCGCGGCGGCGTGCACGCGGCTCCGGGGTGGGCCCCACCACAGGCCGGGACGAGGCCCACGCCCCGTCCCGACCTGAGCGTCACCCGCCGCCGGACGCCGCCTGCGCCGCCTCGTAGGAGTCGACGGCGGCCTGCAGGTCCTCGAGCGCCTGCCCCTGCGCCGCGAAGTCGCCCGAGCGCTGCGCGTTCTCCAGCGCCTGCAGCGCGGAGTTGATCGCGTCCACGGCCGACTGGAGCTCGGGCGTGCTCGCCGTCCCGCCGTCCGCCGGGGGTGCCGGGGTGGTCGTCGGCGCGGGCGTGGTCGTCGGCGCCGGGGTGGGCGTGGCGGGCTCCTCCGGCGTCTCGTCGCTGTCGGTCGCCGACTCCCCCGCCCCGGCGCCGAAGACCTGGTCGAGGGCCTCGGCGAGGGTGTTGGCGTACCCCACCCGGCCGCCGTAGTTGACCAGCACCTTCCGCAGCAGCGGGAAGGAGTTGTCCCCGGTGCCCTCGACGTAGAGCGGCTGCACGTAGAGCAGCCCGTCGCCGCCGATGGGCAGGGTCAGCAGGTTGCCGAAGACCGCCCGCGACTCCTGGCTGTTGAACAGGGTCACGTCCGGCCGGACCTGGTCGTTGGTGTTGAACGACTGCTGCACCTGCTGCGGACCGCGGAACGGCGTGTTGCCCGGCAGCCGCAGCACCTGGATCTCCCCGTAGGTCTCCGGGTCGCTGGACGCGGAGATGAACGAGGAGAGGTTCTCCCGGCGGAAGGCGTTGAGCGCGCTGGTGAGCTGGAAGCTCGCCTGCTCGTCGCCAGGCCGCTGGGCCAGGATGTAGTACGGCGGCTGCGCCTCCTGGGTGTCCTGCGTCGGGTCGGCCGGCACCTGCCAGCGGTCGTTCTGGTTGTAGAAGTCGACCGGGTCGCTGACGTGGTAGCGGGTCAAGATGTCCCGCTGCAGCTTGAACAGGTCCTCCGGGTAGCGCACGTGGCTGACCAGCTCGTCGGACATCTGGTCACGCGGCTCGACGACGCCGGGGAACGCCTTCATGTACGTCTGCAGCACCGGGTCGTCGACGTCCCACTGGTACAGCGTCACCGTGCCGTCGTAGGCGTCCACGGTCGCCTTGACCGAGTTGCGGATGTAGTTGAACTGCTCGTTGGGCAGGGCCGTCGTCCCGGTGCCGGTGAGCGCGTCGGAGGCGGCCTCGCCCAGCTCCATCGACTCGGCGTACGGGTAGGAGTCCGACGTCGTGTAGCCGTCCAGGATCCACTGGATGCGGCCGTCGATCACGGCCGGGTACGGGTCGCCGTCGACCTCGAGGAACGGCGCAGCCTTCTCGACGCGGTCCCGCGGGTCGCGGACGTAGAGCACCTTCGAGGCGTCGTTGACCGCGCTGGAGAGCAGGAAGTTGCGCTCCCGGTAGTAGATCGCGAAGGTCAGCTGCCGGAAGAAGCTGCCGATCGCGACGCCGCCCTCGCCGGTGTAGGTGTTGTTGATCTGGCCCTCGTCCGACCCGTCCTCGGGCTGGTCGAACTCCCGCGGCGTGGCGCCCTCCGGCGCGCCGACCACCGAGTAGTTGTCGTTGCCGATCAGCTCGCCGTAGTAGATGCGCGGCTGCTCGACGTCGATGTTGCCGGTCGTCGGGAGGTCGCGGGTGGTGAAGTTGGGCTCGCCGCCCTCCTGGCCGGCGACCACCTGGTTGGCCGGCGCCGCCACGAACCCGTTGCCGTGGGTGTAGACGGTGTGCCGGTTGATCCAGGTGTCCTGGTTCTCCGAGAGCGCGTCGCTGTTGAGCTCGCGGGCGGCGACCACGTAGTCCCGGGTCTCGCCGTCGATCGTGTACCGGTCGATGTCGAGCTTCTCGGGGAAGCCGTACACGTTGCGGATCTGCTGGCGCGCGGTGAACGTGTCGGCCAGGACGTTGGGGTCCAGCAGCCGCGCGTTGGGGATGGTCTGGGTGTCGTTGCGCAGCTCCGCCTGCGCCGCGGCGGTGTCGACCGACTCGCCGGTGCTGTCCTGCGCGTAGTCGACGTACTCCACGTCGGAGAGCCCGTAGGCGTCCCGCGTCGAGGCGATCGCCCGCTCGATGTAGGCCGACTCCCGCTGGTCGGCGCTGGGCCGGACGACGAACTGCTGCACGATCGCCGGGTAGGCCACGCCGATCACCAGGCTGGACAGCAGCAGCAGTACCAGTGCCGCGGCCGGCAGCCGGAAGTTGCGGACGACGACGTTGGCGAAGAACGCGATGGCGCACACCGCAGCCGCGAACACCAAGATGGTCTTCGCCGGGAGCAGCGCGTTGACGTCGGTGTAGCTGGCACCGTTGAACAGCTCGCCGCGGTCGGAGTAGACCAGCCCGTAGCGGTCCAGCCAGTAGGCCACCGCCTTGAGCGCCACGAACAGCCCGAGCAGCACCGACAGCTGGATCATCGCCGCCGACGTCAGCTTCTGCCCCGGCGTCTGCAGCCGCAGGCCGCCGAACACGTAGTGGGTGAGCAGCGAGCCGATCAGCGCGAGCAGCACGATGGCGAAGCCGAAGCCGAGCAGCAGCCGGTAGAAGGGGTAGTCGAAGACGAAGAAGGACAGGTCCAGCCCGAACTGCGGGTCGGTCCGGCCGAAGTCCGTCGCGTTGCGGAAGGTCAGCCAGGTCTCCCAGTTGCCCTGGGCGGTGAACCCGGCGAACAGCCCCAGCACGACGGCGACCGCGGTCAGCACCAGGGCGCGGCGCGGCTCCAGCGACTGCCGGTAGCGCTCCAGGTTCTGCTGCTCCAGCGACATCGGCCGGAACGTGGGGCGGAACCGGTAGGCGAGGTAGATCGCCAGGGCGGTCAGGCCACCGGTGGCCACGCCGGCCACGGCGAACAGCAGCGCACGGGTCTGCAACTCGGTCCAGAAGACCTCGGTGTAGCCGGTCTCGTCGAACCACAGGTAGTCGACGTAGACGTTGGTCAAGGTCCCGATGGCCGTGAACAGCACCAGCAGCACGGCGATGGCCCCGATGACCACCTTCGCGCGCCGCGACAGCGTCGGCACGGACACGGGGGGCCGCATGGCCACGAGCGGTCTCCTTCAGTCTGCGGTCGTGGCGGGCAGCCACGGACGTCCCGACGGCGGGTCGCCGGGAGGAGCCGGCACGGGCCTCCCGGCACCGATCCGGTCAACCCAGATCAACGCGCGGGACCGCGCCGGGTTCCCGGTTCCCCGCTGTCGCGGACAGCTTCCCCCACCGCGCGCCCGCCGTGTCGCCGGGGCGCGTTCAACAGGGTTCCGGCGTCCGCCCGGCGCGGAAGTCGGCCAGCGCCTCGAGGGCGTCGTCGAGGGTGGCCACCCGGGCCGTCACCAGCCCCTCCTGGGGCGCGGCCAGCGCGTCGGCGCAGTTGTCGGCGGGCACGAGGAACAGCTCGGCGCCGATGTCGGAGGCGGCGACCATCTTCAGCTGGATGCCCCCGATCGGGCCGACGTCGCCGTCGGCGTCGATCGTCCCGCTGCCGGCCACCAGGGCCCCGCCGGTCAGGTCGGTGTCCCCGACCAGGTCGAGGATCCCGAGGGCGAGCATCAGCCCGGCCGACGGGCCGCCGACGTCCTCGACCCGGATGTCGACGTCGAACGGCGCGGACGGCTGCTCGCGGACGAGCACACCCAGCAGCGAGCCCTCATCGTCGTCCGCCGCCCGCGTGGTGACCGTCGCCGTTCCGGGCTCGCCCAGGCGGGTGTAGTCGACGGTGATCGTCGAGCCGCCGGGGATGGAGGCCAGGACCTCGTCCAGCGTGTGCACGTCGGGCGTGGGTCGGCCGTCGACGCGCTCGAGGGCGTCGCCCTCCTCCAGGCGCCCGTCGGACGGCGAGTCCTCGGTCAGGCCCCGCACGACCACCTTCACGGGGTACCCGAGCTGGGACAGCGCCGCGGTCTCGGCGGCCTCCTCGGAGGTGAGGAACGCCTGGCGGTTGGCCTCGCGGGTCTCCTCCTCGGTGCGGTCGGACGGGTAGACCGACTCCTCCGGGACGACGCTCACCTCGTCGTCGAACCAGCCCTGGACCGCCTCGACCAGGCTCAGCCCCGCGCGGCTCACGCCGACCGTGGTGAGCGTCAGCTCGCCGTCGACCTCGTTGCGCTCGCGGCCCTCGACGCTGATGACCGGCTCGCCGTCGATCTCGCCGAGGGTGTTGAAGGTGGGCCCCGGCACCTGCGCCACGTAGGGCACGGGGACGGCCGCGCCGAGGACCCCGAAGACCACGAGCAGCACGACACCGACGCTGAGGATGGCGATCCGACGGGTCACGACCGGCCAGCTTATGAGACGGACCCGCCACCCCCGCCGCGCGCAGGCCCGCGGCGGAGCCGTGCGCTCCGGGCGAAACGGTCCGACCCCCTGCCCGAAGATCACGCGTCTACCGTGGGGGCATGAGCGATCTCCCGTTCGGCTTCGGCCTCCCCGATCGCGACCCCGAGCGCCGCGACCAGCCCGGATCCGGCGGCAACGACCCGTTCGGGTTCGGGGCCCTCTTCGGCGGCGGTGCCGGCGCGGGGACGCCCGAGGACCTCCTGGGCAAGATGCCGCTGTTCGCCGAGCTGCAGAAGCTCATGAACTGGTCCGGCGGCCCGGTCAACTGGGACCTCGCCCGCCAGGGGGCGATCAGCACGCTGGCCGCCGGCTCGCAGCCGACGTCCGAGGCCGAGCGCGCCGCCGTCGCGGACGCGCTGCGCCTGGCCGACCTCTGGCTGGACCAGGTGACCGAGCTGCCGTCCGGGGTGGACCGCGCGCTGGCGTGGTCCCGCGTGGAGTGGGTCGAGCAGACCCTGCCCGCGTGGAGCGAGCTCATCGACCCGCTGGCCGAGCGGGTGGTCGGCGCCATGACCAGTGCGCTGCCCGCCGAGGCCGCGGCGATGGCCGGCCCGCTGGCCGGGATCATGGGCCGGATGGGCGGGCTGATGTTCGGCGCCCAGGTCGGCCAGGCGCTGGGCCGGTTGTCCGGCGAGGTCCTCACCAGCACCGAGGTCGGCATCCCCTTGGCCCCCGCGGGCGCCGGCGTCCTCCTGCCGCAGAACGTGGCCGAGTTCGCCGCCGGGCTGGACCGCCCGGCCGAGGAGGTGCGCCTGTTCCTGGCGCTGCGCGAGGCGGCGTCGCAGCGGCTGTTCGTGCACGTGCCGTGGCTGCGTCAGCAACTGCACGACGCGGTGCACGCCTACGCCCGCGGCATCAAGGTCGACCGCGAGGCCATCGAGCGCGGCATCAACGAGGCCATGGGCTCGATGGGCGGGATCGACCCGAGCAACCCCGAGAGCATCCAGCAGTTGCTGGGCAGCGGGCTGCTCGAGCCGGAGGAGACCCCGGAGCAGCAGATGGCGCTGCGCCGCCTGGAGACCCTCCTGGCCCTGGTCGAGGGGTGGGTGGACGCCGTCGTCGCGGCCGCCGCCGGTGAACGGCTCCCCGGGCACGGCGCGCTCGCCGAGACGATGCGCCGTCGGCGCGCCTCCGGGGGTCCGGCCGAGCAGACCTTCGCCACCCTCGTCGGCCTCGAGCTGCGGCCGCGGCGGCTGCGGGACGCGGCCACCGTCTGGGGCGCCATGGCGCAGCGGTACGGCAACGCCGAGCGGGACCGGCTGTGGTCCCACCCCGACCTGCTGCCGACCTCCGAGGACCTCGACGAGCCGCTGGACTTCGTGGCCCGGCAGGGTGCGGACGACGAGCTGCGCGCCCTCACCGAGGACGCCGAGGGCCCCGAGAAGCCGGCGGGCGAGGACGACACCGAGGACTGACCCCACCGCCGAGGGCCGGGTGCGGCTCACGGCCGGAGGCCTCCGCGACGAGGGCCGGGTAGGGCTCAGCGGCGGCCGGGGACGGTACCTGGCCGCGGTGCGGTCCGGAGGACCGCGATGACTCAGTCGACCAGGTCGTCGCCGTCGGCGGGAGCCGGTCCGTCGGCGTGGGAGAGCTCGACGCCCTCCAGGAACCCGCGGGCCCGCTCGGCCCTCGGATAGCGGGCCACCAGCGCCCAGAACCGCGCGTCGTGGCTGGGCTCGATGAGGTGCGCCAACTCGTGCACCAGCACGTAGTCGACGACGTACTCGGGCATCGCCTGCAGCCGGCTGGACAGCCGGATGGTCCCGTCGGCCGGCGTGCACGACCCCCAGCGGCGCTGCTGGTTGTCCACCCAGCGGACGCTGGCCGGCTGCGGCACGCCGTCGAGGTGGGCCGCGGACAGCGCCCGGGCGCGGGCCATCAGCTCGTCGTCCCCACCGAGGGACTTGCGACGCCGCTCCTCACGGGTCTGCAGCTTGGCCACCATCTGGGCCACCCAGCGTCGCTCCTCGGCCGGGCTGAACGCCGCCGGGATGAGCACGACCGTCCGCCCGGACTCCCGGTAGGCGGTCACCGTGCGGCGACGACGCGCACTGCGGCGGACCTCCACGTCCCCCGGCACCACCGTCGCCGACGCACTCCGGTTCGCGGGGACGGCGCGGGAGACGCGGCCCTGCTCCGGAGACGGGACGGGGACGGAGCGGTTCGGGGTGTCGGGAGACGTTCCGGGCACGCAGGAACCGTAGCCACCGCCGGGCGGCGATGTCGCACCACCGCGCCCACGACGGGGGCATGTCGCACGGACGGTGGACACGACGGCCCCCGTCCCGGGGACGGGCACCCTGACGTGCCCCCGTCCACAGCCCCACGCGGGGCGTTCGCGCAGGTCGGACGGCGAGTCGCGGACGCCTCGGAGGACAGGTGCACCGCCGCGTCCCCCGCTCGCGCACAGGGACACGCCGACGCGTCCCCACGGGTTCCACAGGTCTGTCCACAGGGTGTGGGTGGAGCGTCCGGCATCGGCCCGAGTGGGGAGGCTGCGCGCGGGTAGCGTTCCGGGGGACGGCGCCCGGGACGGGCTCCGAACATGCCTGGAGAAGGGAAGGCACCGTGGCGGAGAGCTACAACGGCTACTGCGTGAAGTGCAAGGAGAAGCGCGACTTCGACGGCGAGGTCAAGGTCAGCGAGTCCGGCCGCCGCATGGCGCAGGGCACCTGCCCCGTGTGCGGCACCAAGATGAACCGGATCCTCGGCAAGGCCTGAGACCCTCCGGCCACGGACGGCGGCACCCGCTCGGTGGGTGCCGCCGTCGTCGTCTCCGGGAACTGTGGACGCCGCCCCGCCCTGTGGACGACGACGGCGTCCGCGGCCGCGCGGCTGCGAGCCTGCCGGGGTGGACGACACCGCACACCCGCTCCTGCCCCCGACCGTTCCCCTCCTGCGGCTGGCCGGTCCCGGCGTCCGCGACACGCTCCAGGTGGGCGGGGCCGACTCGACCGACGGCCTGCTCGTCAGCCCCGGCGCGGACGACCTCCGCACCCTGCTGCGCGGGCTGGACGGGCGGCGCACCCAGCGCGGGGTCCTCGCCGACGCCGCCCGGAGGGGCCACGACCCGGCCGCGGTGACCGCGCTGCTCGACGGGCTGCGGGCGGCCGGCCTGCTGGTCGACCTCGACGCCGCCGACCTGCTCGCCTCGTACGCCGGTCCCGCCGCGGCGGCGCGGACGCGGTCCGAGCTCTCCGCGGCCGTGGCGCGGGGACCCCGGCAGGTGTCCCCGTGGCGGGTGCGCCGCGGAGCCTCGGTCGTCGTCGAGGGGGCGACGCGGGTCGGGGTGCCGCTGGCCGCCGTCCTGGCCGCGAGCGGCGTGGGCCGGGTCAGCATCCGGGACACCGGCCCGGTCACCGCCGGGGACGTCGTCGTGGGAGGGCTCGACGCCGCGGACGAGGGCCGCCCCCGTGCCCTGGCCGCCGCCGACGCCGTCCGCCGCGCCAGCCCGCTGGCCGACCTGCGCCCGCTCCCGGACGGCACGCCGGCTGACCTGGTGGTGCTCACCGACCCGTGGGCCGCCTCCCATCCATCGGCCGCGGACCTCCAGGGCCGCGGTGTGCCGCACCTGGTGGCCACGGTCCGCGGGCAGACCGGCGTGGTCGGTCCGCTCGTCGTCCCCGGGGCCACGAGCTGCCTGCACTGCGCCGACCTCCACCGTCGGGACGCCGACCCGCGGTGGCCGGCGCTCGCCGCCCAGCTGACCGCGGCGCCGGCACCGCCGGGCGGCGCGACCGTCACCTGCCTGATGACGGCGGTGACCGCGGCGGTCCAGGTGCTGGCCTACCTGGACGGCAGCGGTGCGCCGGCGACCCTGGGGGCGGCCGTCGAACTCCGCCTGCCGGACCTCGTGCCCCGGCTGCGGCGCTGGCCGGCCCACCCCGACTGCGGGTGCCGGGCGGACGCGGCGAGCCTCGTTGGGGGGACATGAGCGACCTCTCCCGGCGCCGCACCCGCCGCTCGGGGACAATGTCGGGGAGAGTGCGTCGCCGGCCCCTCGGGGCCGCGTGTTGCCGCGACCGCGGTACTGGAGAGCCAGCAGCGAGGAGAACGCGTGACCGAGACCGGACGGGAGCTCCCACGGGGTTCGGTCTCCCGGACCGCACGGCTGGCCTCCCTCCCCCTGGGTGCCGCGGGACGGGCGACCCTGGGCATCGGCAAGCGCCTGTCCGGCCGGCCCGCCGACGCGGTCACCGCCGAGCTGCAGCAGCGCACCGCCGAGCAGCTGTTCGCCGTCCTCGGCCAGCTCAAGGGCGGGGCGATGAAGCTCGGCCAGACGCTGTCGGTGTTCGAGGCCGCCGTCCCCGAGGAGGTCGCCGCGCCCTACCGCGAGGCGCTGGTGAAGCTGCAGGAGGAGGCGCCGCCCATGGCGGCGCGCACCGTCCACGCGGTCCTCGCCCAGCAGCTCGGCGGCAGGTGGCGCGAGCGCTTCCGGCACTTCGACGACGCCCCGGCCGCCGCGGCCAGCATCGGGCAGGTGCACCGCGCCACCTGGCGGGACGGGCGGGACGTCGCGGTGAAGATCCAGTACCCGGGCGCGGCCACCGCGCTGATGGCCGACCTGAACCAGCTCTCGCGGTTCGCGCGGCTGTTCGCCGCGCTGTTCCCGGGGATGGACGTCAAGCCGCTCATCGCCGAGCTCAAGGCCCGCGTGGTCGAGGAGCTCGACTACGGGCTGGAGGCCGACGCCCAGCGCGCCTTCGCCGCCGCCTACGTCGACGACCCGCAGATCGTCGTCCCGCGGGTCGTGGCCAGCGCCCCCAAGGTGATCGTGTCCGAGTGGCTGGAGGGGACGCCGCTGTCGCGGATCATCGCCTCGGGCACGCGGGACCAGCGGGACCGCGCCGGACACCTCATGTCGGTGCTGCACTTCTCCGGACCCCAGCGCGCCGGGCTGCTGCACGCGGACCCGCACCCGGGCAACTTCCGGCTGCTCTCCGACGGCCGGCTCGGGGTCATCGACT
This sequence comes from Geodermatophilus sp. SYSU D00703, assembly GCF_054050155.1. Taxonomy (NCBI): domain Bacteria; kingdom Bacillati; phylum Actinomycetota; class Actinomycetes; order Geodermatophilales; family Geodermatophilaceae; genus Geodermatophilus; species Geodermatophilus sp. SYSU D00703. The sequence continues at coordinate 62,153 of NZ_JBJGYU010000006.1, forward strand.
TCGGCGCCACCGCCCGGCTGCCCGACGGGCACCCCGAGCCGATCGGCCGGCTGGTGCGCTGGGCGCTCGAGGGCCGCGCCGACGACGTCCTGGCGGACCTGCGCACCGAGGGCTTCGTGCGGCCCGGCGTGGAGGTCGACGCGCAGGGCGTGCTCGACTACCTGCGCCCGCTGCTCGCCCCCATCGAGAGCCACCACTTCCACTTCACGCGGGCGTGGATGCAGGAGCAGGCCACGCGCATCGCCGACCCGCGCAGCGAGGCCAGCCGGCTGGGCCGGATGCTCAACCTGCCACCGTCGTACCTGCTCATCCACCGGGTGACGATCGGCTCGATCGGGGTGCTCTGCCAGCTCGACGCCGCCGGCGACTTCCGCAGCGTCATCGAGGAGTGGCTGCCCGGCTTCACCGCCTGAGCGCGTCACGGGTCCAGGCGCGCCTCCAGGTCTCGGAGGTGCTCCCGCGCGCACGCCGGGCACAGCACGGTCAGCGGCCCGGGCTCGCGTGGACCGGCAGAGCCGGTCGGCCGGGGTGGTGTGCTCAGCGACCAGCCGGTCGCGACGTCCCCCGCAGAACCGGTCAGGCCGCACCGGGCGCAGGTCAGCTCGTCCACTCCCCCAGCCTGGCGCGCCGGAGGGGTCAGAGCACATAGGGCGGCCGGGCCCGGGTGCACCGGGAGCACCCGGGGCCCGGCCGCGGATCGGGCGGGGGCGGGCAGGCCCCCGCGGGACGGGCCGCCGTCAGCGGACGGCGGCGCTGGCCCGCGCGGCGCGCCGCGTCGCCTCTTCGGCGCGACGGGCCCAGCGACGGGCGGCGCGGACCCGGCGGGCGCGCGCGGCGGTGTCGGCCTCGGCGCGCAGTTCGCGCAGGCGGTCGACGGCGAGGTCGTACTCGATGGTGTGCACCTTCAGTCCTCGTGGGTCCGGGGAGCCCGCCGGGTGGCGGGCCGGGATGGGTGGTGGGTGGTGGATCCGTGCGGCCGGCTCAAGCCACCGCGACCTTGCGGGGACGTCCGCGCGGCCGCTTCCGCGGGATGACCACGCCGCGCTCGAAGATCTCGCCGCCCCAGACGCCCCAGGGCTCGCCGCGGTCGAGCGCGCCGGCCAGGCAGGCGTCCCGGACCGGGCAACTCGCGCACAGCGTCTTGGCCTGCTCGAGCTGGGCCGGGCTCTCGGCGAACCACAGGTCCGGGTCGGTCCGGCACGGCAGCGGGAGCCGCACGGGAGCCGGGGACACCGGGGTCACCGGCCGTCGGGGCAGGGAACCGCCGGTCCGGGGGAGCCCCGGTCGGCGGTGGATCGTCGGGCGGTCGATCGCCTGCTGCACTGCCGCTCCTCCTCGTACTCGTCGTCTACGGCCGGCGGGGGCCCGCCGACCGGAAGTCGGAGCCGGGTGCCGCGGTGACGAAAGAGAGAGGCCGCGGAGCCCGGTGTTCGGGTTCCGCGGCCTCGAGGAGGACCGGTCGAGCGCTAGCTCAGCGGTCTCCTCGAGGAGTGGATCCCGAGGGTGGTGCCGTCGTTCTGCTCGTCCTGGGTGACGTCGGTGCCGGTGCCGATCTCATCGGTGGCGGGGAGGGCGACTCGGCCACGGCCGGTGGGCACGAGGTCGAACTGCCCGGCGCCGGGGACGTCGGTGCCGATGACCGGGGTGGCGACGGCGGGCACGCAGGTGCGCGCGCCGGCGACGACGGCGGTCAGGGGCAGGGCACGGAGGCGCTGGGCGGCGGGCGGCGCGACGAAGGCGGCCGGACGCACGGCGAGGCTCCCCGGGCCGGAGACCCCGGCGGGGGTGGCGATCCACATCGTGGTGATCATCGGTCCCCCTCCTCTCCGGGGTCGGATCCCGGCCTGTCGGCCGGTCTCGGGCTTGGTGCGGCTCGGGGCGGTGCCCCGAGCGCGAACAGGACAGTAGGGGGCCGCCGCGCGGGGGGTCAACGCAATTGACACCGCCGGGTCGGAGTGACCCCGGTCACCCGTTCGGCGTCACGGACCGCGACGCGTCACGAACCGACGGTCGCCAGCACGTCCTCGCCGTAGAGCTCCAGCTTGCGCGCCCCGATCCCCGGCAGCGCGGCGAGCTCGCGCAGCGTGGCCGGGCGGGACTCGGCGATGGCCTGCAGGGTCGCGTCGGTGAAGACGACGTAGGCGGGGACCGACGCCGACGCCGCGGCCTCGCTGCGCCAGGCCCGGAGCCGTTCGAACAGCTCCCCCGCCTCGCCCTCGAGGACGACCTTGGGGCGCTTCTGCCGCCGCGCGGGCGGGGCGGCCGTCGGGGTGGACTCCGGCACCAGCCCGGTGAGGAACCGGCTGCGCGGCCGCGACCGGCGGCCACCGGGATTGCGGGACAGCGACCACGACAGGGTCAGCTGCTCCCGGGCCCGGGTCACGGCCACGTACAGCAGCCGCCGCTCCTCCTCCACGGCCTCCGGCCGGGACAGCGACTGCGCGATGGGGACGACGCCGTCGACCAGGCCGACGACGAACACCGCGTCCCACTCCAGGCCCTTGGCCGCGTGCATCGAGGCGAGGGTGACGCCCTGCACCGTGGGCGCGTGCTGGGCGTCGGCACGCGCAGCCAGGTGGGCGACGAAACCGGCGAGGTCCATCGTGGGGTCCTCGGCCACCAGATCGACGGCGAGGTCGACCAGGGCGGCCAAGGACTGCCAGCGGTCCCGCGCAGCCCCACCCGGCGGCGGGCGGTGCTCGACCCAGCCGGTGGAGGCCAGCACGTCCCGCACGGTGGGCACCAGCGCGCCCGGTTCGGTCCCGCCGGCGGCCGCGCCGCGCAGCAGGACGACCGCCTCACGCACCTCCGGCCGCTCGAAGAACCGCTCGCCGCCCTTGAGCACGTACGGCACGCCCGCGGCGCTGAGCGCGTTCTCGTAGACCTCGGACTGGGCGTTGATGCGGAACAGGACCGCGATCTCGGCGGCCGGCATCCCGGCTTCGACCAGGGCACGGCAGGCCTGCGCGACCGCGGCCGCCTCGGTCGGCTCGTCGGGGTGCTCGAAGAAGCGCGGCGCCGGCCCCTCCGCGCGCTGGCCCAGCAGCCGCAGCCCGGGCAGCCCCTTGCGGGGTGGGGCCTGCCCGATGAGCTTGTTGGCCAGGGCGACGACCTGCGGGGTGGAGCGGTAGTCGCGCTCGAGCTTGACCACCTCCGCGTCGGGATAGCGGTCGGCGAAGCCGAGCAGGTAGTCGGGGTCGGCGCCGGTGAACGAGTAGATGGTCTGGTTGGGGTCGCCGACCACGCACACGTCGGCCCGGCCACCGAGCCAGGCGTCGAGCAGCCGCTGCTGCAGCGGGTTGACGTCCTGGTACTCGTCGACGACGAAGTGCCGGTACTGGGCGCGCACCTCGCGGGCGACGTCCGGGTGCTCCTCGAGCGCGTAGGCGGTGACGAGCAGGAGGTCCTCGAAGTCGAGGACGCCGTCCCGCTGCTTGGCCGACTCGTAACTGACGTAGACCTGGGCGACGGCGGCCGGCTCGAACGGCGGCTCGCGGCCGGCGGCCTGCGCGCGGACCGGGTAGTCCTCCGGCGTGGCCAGTGTGGTCTTGGCCCACTCGATCTCGCTGGCGAGGTCGCGGAGGCTGGTGCGGTCGGTCGACAGCCGGGCGCGGGAGGCCGCGGTGGCCACCAACCGCAGCTTGTTCTCGACCAGGCCCGGCATCGGCCCGCCGAGCACCCGCGGGGCGAAGTAGCGCAACTGGCGCATGGCCGCGGCGTGGAAGGTGCGCGCCTGCACGCCGCCGACCCCGAGGCCGGCCAGGCGGCCCCGCAGCTCGCCGGCGGCGCGGGCGGTGAAGGTCACCGCGAGCACCTGCTCGGGCACGAAGGCACCGGTGTGCACGCCGTAGGCGATCCGGTGGGTGATCGTGCGGGTCTTGCCCGTGCCCGCGCCGGCGAGGATGCAGACCGGCCCGGAGACGGCCTGGGCGGCCGCGCGCTGCTCGTCGTCCAACTGCGCGAGCACCGCCTCGGCACCCCGCACGACGCCGGGCGCTCCGGCGATCTGCGACATCCGGCCCCCCGTCTCTCCTCGATGGCCGCCCCCATCCTCCCAGCCGCCACCGACGCACGCGGGGAAGCATCCCCAGGGGCGCGGCGTTGACTCCCTGCGGTGGCCGGACTCCGCCGCGCCGCCCCACCGATCCCCAGGGAGGACCCCCTCGATGAGTGCAGCGACCGCCGCCGTGACCATGTACACCACCACCTGGTGCGGCTACTGCGTGCGGCTCAAGAAGCTGATGCAGCGCGAGGGGATCGACTACGCCGAGGTCGACATCGAGCGCGACCCGGCCGCGGCGGACATCGTCATGCAGGCCAACGGTGGCAACCGCACCGTGCCGACCCTCGTCTTCCCCAACGGCACCGCCCTGACCAACCCCAGCATCGACGAGGTCAAGAGCCAGCTCGCACCCACCGCCGAGGCGTGACGGCGAGCACCGCCGAGGGCGTGACGGCGAGTGATCCCGCAGCCTCGATGCACGACCAGGCATGATCCTCGGCCGAGGGCTGTGACGACCACGGCCCGCTGACGCCCCGGCACCCCGCCGGGCCCGCGCACACCGGAGGCCGCCGTCGTGAGTTCGAGCGTCGAGCACGCAGCCACCGCGGCCGCCTGCCCGGACGACGCGCTCGGGTCGGAGGGACCCGCGGTCGTGGTGGCCCGCACCGGCCGCGGCTGGTCGGTGCTCGCCCCCGGCCGCGCGGAGGACGTGGGCGACCTGGTCGAGGGCATGTCCCTCGCCGACCTCGTCGCCGAGGAACTGGGCGCGCTCGTCGAGCCGGACCGGACCGCGCGGCGCGCCGCCCGCGGTCCGGTCGGACCGGCCGATCCGGACGCCGACCCGCGCGAGGCGCGCCTGGCCGCGCTGGAGCGCACGGTCGCCCAGCTGGAGCACGCGCTGGCGGCGCGAGTGTCCACGGAGCGGGCGATCGGCGTCCTCGCCGAGCGGCACGGGACGTCCCCGCGGTGCGCGTTCGAGCTGCTCCGCGGCAACGCGCGGTCCCAGGGTCGGCCGGTCGCCGAACTCGCGCGCGAGGTGCTCGAGGAGCTCGAGACCCGTGCGCGGTCCGAGGGCGCGAGCCGGGAGGCCCTGGAGGGCCGGCCCTGACCCGTCCGGAGCCGCTGACCCCGGCGGCGCTCGCCGACCGGCTGGCCCGGCTGCTGGGCGACCTGTCGCCGGAACCCGGGGCGACCGCGCTGCGGGTGGCCGTCGACGGGCCGGACGTCGCCGCACCGGAGACCCTGGCGCGGGCGGTGGCCGAGCGGCTGCCGGCGCTGGGCCGGCCGGTCGCCGTCGTCCCCGCCGGCGGGTTCCTGCGCCCTGCCTCGCTGCGCTTCGAGCACGGCCGGACCGACCCGGACGGCCGCTACACCGACTGGCTCGACGCCGGCGCCCTGGCTCGCGAGGTCCTCGACCCGGTCGGCCCCGGCGGCTCCGGGCGGTACCTGCCGGTGCTGTGGGACGTCGTCCGCGACCGGGCGGCCCGCGTCCGCCCCGAGCCGATGCCACCGGGCGGGGTGCTGCTGGTCCCGGGCCCGCTGCTGCAGGGGCTCGGGCTGGCGTTCGACGTCGTCGTCCACCTGCGGGTCGCCCCGGCGGCGCGCCGCCGGCGCACGCCGGCGGAGCAGGCGTGGGAGCTGCCCGCCTTCGACCGCTACGACGCCGAGGTCGACCCGGTGGCCCTGGCCGACGCCGTCGTCCTGGCCGACTCCCCCGACCACCCCGCGCTCAGCCTCCGAGGGAGGTTCGAGTGAGCGGCCCCCTCCCGGGCACCGCCCCGAACCTGCGAGGGTCCTCCTTCAGCCGAGCTCGCCGGCCACCCAGCGGTCGATGATGTGCCGGGCGATGGAGACCGGCGGCGGCAACGCCCGCGGGCCGGCGCCGGAGCGCAGCTCGTCACGGGTGAACCAGCGGGCCTCCTCGATCTCGGTCGGGTCCAGCCGGAGCGTGGGGTCACCCTCGACGCGGGCGGTGTAGCCGAGCATCAGCGACTGCGGGAACGGCCACGGCTGGCTGCCGACGTACCGGATGTCGGTGACCCGCACGCCGACCTCCTCGGCGACCTCCCGCGCCACGGCGCCCTCGGCGGACTCCCCCGGCTCGACGAACCCGGCGAGGATCGAGTACCGCCCCGGCGGCCAGACCGCCTGACGGCCGAGGACGCAGCGGTCCCCGCCGTCGTGCACCAGCATGATCACCGCCGGGTCGGTGCGCGGGAACAGCTCGGCGCCGGTCACCGGGTCGCGACGCACCCAGCCGGCCCGCTCCACGGTCGTCTCGGCTCCGGACAGCGGGCTGAACCGGTGCCGCTCGTGCCACTCGAGGATGCCGATGGCCTGGGCGAGCAGGCCCGCGTCGAGGTCGTCGAGGTCGGCGCCGAGCTCGCGCAGCCCGCTCCAGGCGTCCACCGGCCGGTCCCCGACGGTCAGCCGCCGGTCGCCGCGGACGGCGGCATAGGGCACGCCGTCCGACTCGCCGAGGTACACCGCCCCCTCCGGCAGCTGCGGCCGCTCCTCCCAGAGCAGCCGGGGGCGGCTGCCGTCCTCCTCGACCGGCACCTGCCGACGCTCGTCGACGGTGAGCACCCGCACCGGCCGGCCGCCGGTGGGGTCGGGCAGGGTCCGGGCCAGGTGGCTGCGGTCGTGCGCGGAGCGGGAGAGCACCGGCACCTCCCCGGGCGGGGACGGCCGGCTCTCCGGCCAGGAGCCGCGCGCGGGGTCGTCGGTGGGCGGGTTGTCGGCCGGCGTGCTGCCGCCCTCGGGGACGGTCACGCCGACGCCTCGGCGGGGGTGCGGACGTCGACCGGTCCGAGCGCCCGCAACCCGTCGGCGACCCGCTCGGCGTCGCCGACCACCACCGCGGTCAGCGCGGCCGGGTGCAGGTAGCGGCGGGCCGCGGCCTGCACCTCCTCGACGGTCACCGCGGCGAGCGCCCGCTGGTGCTCGGTCAGCCAGCTCGGCGGCAGCCCGGCGCCGACCAGGGCCGACAGCGTGCTGGCCAGGCCGGCGTGCGTGGCGATCGACAGCGCCATGCTGCCCAGGACGTAGCGCCGGGCGCCGTCCAGCTCCTCGGGCGTGACCGGGGTGAGCGCCATCCGGCCGAGCTCGTAGAGGACCTCCAGCATCGCCGGCGCGGTGACCTCGGTGGCGACGTCGGCCTCGACGAGGAAGGACGACGCACCGACGAGGTGGTCGACCGAGCTGCGCGGGCTGTAGCTGTAGCCGCGCCGCTCCCGGATGTTCTCGACCAGCCGCGAGGAGAAGTAGCCGCCGTAGACCATGTTGGCCAGCCGGACGGCGGGCAGGTCGGGCTCGGTGCGGCTCGGGGCGGGGCCGCCGAGCCGGAGGTTGGACTGGACCGCGCCGGTCCGGTCGACCACCTCGAGGTGTCCCCGGTCCAGCTGCGGGACCGGCGGCGCGGTCACCGCCGTCCCCTCGCCGGTCCAGCCGGCCAGGGCCTCCCCCGCCGCGTCGACCGCGGCGGCCGGGTCGAGGTCGCCGACGAGCACCAGCGTGCTCCCGGCGGGCAGCACGCGCTCGCGGTGCAGCTTGCGCAGCGCCGGGCCCCGGACGGCGGCGACCGCCTCCGGGGCGGGCAACTGCTCGGCGTAGGGGTGGGGCCCGTAGCGGCGGGCGGCCAGTGCGGTGCGCGCGATCACGCCGGGCTGCGACCGGGCGATGGAGATCCGCTCGGCGACGCGGGCGCGCTCGGCCTCGACTTGGTCGGTCGGGTAGGTCGCGCTGGTGAGGACCTCGGCCAGCACGGAGAGCACCGGGGCCAGGCCCTCGGACAGCAGCGTGGTGGAGAACAGCAGCCGGTCCGGGTCGGCCGAGACCGACAGCTCCCCGCCGTGGGCCTGGAACAGCTGCGCGATGCCGGTCGCGTCGTGCGCCTCGGTGCCGAGCAGGACAGCGCCGGAGAGCACCGACGTCCGGGCGGTGTGCGCGGCCGCGGTCCGCGCGGTCGCGGCGGCGAAGGGCACCCGGAGCCGCAGCTCCACCAGTGGGACGCCGGGGCGCGGTACGACGACCAGCCGGAGTCCGCTGGGCAGGGTGGCCTCGGTGACGGCGAGCTCCGGCTGCGGGCGGGGCTCGCCCAGCGGCGGGACCAGGTCCGGGGCACTCACGAGTCCTCCTCGCCGGCGCTCGTCGGCCGCGTTCGCGGCACTGCTGTGTCCATGCGTGAGCTCGCGAGCTCGCTCACGGGCGACCTCCCGTCGCGCGCAGTTCGAGGATGGCCGCGGTGCCGGGGTCCAGCCCGCGGGCGGCGGCCTGCAGCTGGTCAGGGGTGACCGCGGCGAGCCGGGCGGCGAGCTCGCCGGCGAGCTCGGCGCGGCCGTGGACCAGCTCCGCCGTGCCGAAGGCCAGCGTGCGGCCCAGCACCGAGTCGGCCTGGCGGAGCAGCTGCGCCTCGGCGCGGGCCTGCACCCGCGCCAGCTCCTCGGCGCCCACGCCCTCGTCGGCGATGCGGCCGATCTCCTCGTGCACCGCGGCGAGGACCTTCTCCACGTTCACCGAGCCCGGGTGGTGGACCTGGGTGGTCAGCAGCGTCGCGTCCCGGACCTCGAAGGGGTCGCCGAACAGGCCGACGTAGCTGCTCTGGGCCACGGCCAGCTGGTCGTCGTGCACCAGCCGGCGCTCCAGCCGGGACGCGTCGCTCTCGCTGAGCAGCTCGGCGAGGAGCACCGTGCCCAGGTAGGTGTCGAGGTCGCCCACCGGGTCGGGGACCCGCCAGCCGATCGCCACGGCGGGGGTCGGCGCCAGGCGGTCCTCGACCACACCGGAGCGGACCGTAGTCGGGGACGGCTCGCCGGTGGGGACCGTCGGCGGCACCTCACGGGCCTCGATGGGGCCGAACCAGCGGCGCACCAGCCGCTCGGTCTCCGGGACGTCGAGGTCGCCGCCGATGCACAGGACGGCGTTGCCCGGCGCGTAGTAGCGGTGGAAGAAGTCCGCGGCGTCCTCGACCGTGGAGGACTCCAGGTCGACGAACGACCCATAGCCGTCGTGGGTGTTGGCGAAGCTCTCGAAGGCGATCTGCGGCAGCTGCAACCAGGGAAAGGCGCCGTAGGGCCGGTTGAGGACGTTGACCCGGATCTCCTCCTTGACCACGTCGATCTGGTTGCGGAGGTTCTCCTCGGTGATGGCCGGCGCCCCCATCCGGTCGGCCTCGAGGAAGATCGCCCGCTCCAGCGCCTCGGCGGGCAGCGCCTCGTAGTAGTTGGTGAAGTCCTGATGGGTCGAGCCGTTGAAGGTGCCGCCCGCGGCCTGGACCAGGCGGGCGTGCTCCATCTTCGGCACGTTGGCCGAACCCTGGAACATCAGGTGCTCGAAGAGGTGGGCGAACCCGGTGCGGCCTTGCGGCTCGTTGCGCATGCCGACGTCGTAGGAGACGGTCACGGCGACCACCGGCACGCTGCGGTCGGGCGCGAGCACGACCCGAAGGCCGTTCTCCAGTCGGAAGCGCTCCACCGGGTGCCGGAGGGTGAGGTCGGCCCCAGCTGCTGTCACGTCCCGACAGTAGCCGGGCACGGGGACCGGTCGCCGGGCGGTGACCCCGGGCGGGAGCAGCTGGGCAGACCCGCCGCCGGGCCCGGCGTGGTCCGGCCGGACCCGGCGTGGTCCTCAGGGGCGGGAGGAGCAGGTCAGTCGTCGCCGCCGGAGTCGTCGCCGCCGCGGCCCCGACCGCGGCCGCGGCCCGAGTCGTCCCCGGTCCCGTCGTCCGAACCCGAGCGGTCGTCCACGCGGCCAGCGGAGTCGTCACCCGGCGCGTCGTCCGACCCGTGCCCGCCGCCGGACCGCCCGGCCGAGTCGTCACCGGGCGGGTCATCGGAGCCGTGCCCGCCGCCGGACCGCCCGGCCGAGTCGTCACCCGGCGCGTCGTCGGAGCCGTGCCCGCCGCCGGACCGCCCGGCCGTGTCGTCGGAGGACGGCGCGGTCGCCGGGGAGTCGTCCCCGCCGCGTCCGCGGCGGTCGTCGCGCGGCCCCTCGACGGCGAAGCGGGGGCTGCCGTCGACGCAGGTGACCGTCACCTCGACCTCCTGCGTGCCGTTGCGCCACTCGACCTGGCCGGGGCGCGGGGAGTCGTCCGGCGTCCACCCGGGCTCCGGTGTGGCGCTGAGCGACACCACGTCGCCGTCGCACGTGGCGGAGACGGTGCCGGCGACGGTCACCTGCTCGCCGGTCGACGGGTCCGCAGGCGCGGGGTTCCCGGACCCCGGGGACGACGTGGACTGCGGGGCCCCGGTGGCCGAGGCGGGCTGCGTGGGGGGCGACGCGTCAGCGCCCCCGACCGAGGCGGCGAGGATGCCGAGGCCGACGGCTGCGGCCGCCGACGCGGTCCAGATGGCGCGGGAGGCGCGGGTTCGTGTCATGGGCCGACCCTGTCGCCGGCGTGGTCAAGGTCACGCTAAGGACAGGCCAAGCGGAGGTCACAGCACCTCGACGGCGTCGACCACCCGGTCGATCACGCCGTAGAGCTCGGCGTGCGTGTTCGGGATCGAGATGTACAGCAGCGCCGGCGCCGGCCGGCCGACGTCGACCAGCAGCAGCGCCGCCCGCTCACCGGTGGCGTCGTAGCCCTCGACGTCCCACGAGAGGTCGAACTCGAACAGGTGCGCCGGGGCGCCGTCGACGGTGCGCCCCTCCTCGCGCAGCACCCGCCGCTCGTTGGGTGCCGGGTAGTAGTTGGCCCGCACGCTGTCGGCGACCTGGGCGAGGGTCGCCTGCAGGGTCCCCGGCCCGGCGTAGCCGAACTGCTGGACCAGGGGGCCGGAGGTGCACTGCGCGATGAACGTGCCCCCGTCGGGCGTGAGGTCCTGGGTCGTGAAGAACTGTCCCGCGACCGACTCCGTCTCGACGACCACGCCGAGGTCGTACTCGTACCAGCCGTCGCCGAGGAACGGGTAGGAGATGCCGGCCGCCTCGTCGATGATCCGCACGGTGCCCGGCGGGAAGGTCGGCCCGGCGGCGACGGAGGGCCCGGCGGCGTCGGTGTCGTCGTCCCCACCCGTCGACGGCCGGCCGACGAGGAAGCCGATCAGCACCACCAGCACCACGCCCAGGACGGACAGCCCGACCACCCACCCCGTGCGACCCCGGCGCGGGGACGACGGCGGGGCCGGCGGGACGGCCGGCTGCGGCGGCACCTGTACCGGCGGCGCCTGGACGGCGACCCCGGGCCCGGCGGGGGTGGTCACGTCCGACCAGGTCGTCCCGCTCCACCAGCGCACCATGCCGGGGGCGCCGTCCGGGTCCGGGTACCAGCCCGGCGGCGCGCTCCCGGTCTGCCCTCCTCCGGTCACGTCTGCACCCTAGGACCGCCGGCTGTGGGGCTCGGTCACCGGCGGTCCGCCGCGTCGAGCCACCAGGAGCGCAGGGTGGAGAGCCCGTCCTCGCCGCCACCGCGCAGCTCGACCAGGCCGAGGGTGCCCAGGTCGTCCCAGGTCCACCGAAGCTCGGCGTCCCCGTCGGCGTCCACCGAGCAGGTCAGCCGGCCGACGGGTCGGTCGTCGTCGTCGCGCAGCTGCACCCACCCCTGCGCGTCGTCGCCGCTGCCGCAGTCGAACTCGTCGTCCAGCTCGCGCAGTCCGGTGTCCCGCACGTGCGCGGCGAGGGCCGCGTCCGCGCCGTCCCCCCGGAACACGGTGTAGGTCCCGGCGGGCGCGCCGTCGTCGTCGACGTCCCCGGCGGGGCAGCGGAGCCGCCGCAGCGGGCCCTCGACGGGCTCCTGGACGGTGCACTCCGCGGCGGCCACCCCCCGCGGCAGGGAGAACCTGAGCAGCCGGTCGGCGACAGCCGCCGCGTCGTCGGCGGCTCCGTCGGCGCGGCGGTCGGTCGCCACGAGCAGGCCGGCGAGGACGAGCACGGCGACGAGCGCGACCGCCGCCAGCAGCCACGGCAGGAGCACCGCCCAGCGCCCGGACCGCCGCGCCGGGGCCTGGCCGACGGTCGGCGGAGCAGCCGGGGGCCACGTGGTCAGCGGTGCCGCGGCCGGTTCGAGGCGGGTGACCGCCCGGCTCCCGTCCCCCACCCCGACGAAGGTGGGGGCGTCCTCCGCGCGGGGCACCGGGACGCCACTGGCGGCCAGCGCGCCCCGCGCCGCGGCCGCCAGCGCGCCGGCGGACTGCCACCGCAGGGCGGGGTCCTTGGCCAGTCCGCGCAGGACCACCTCGTCGAGCGCCGCCGGCAGACCCGGACGCCGCGACGACGGCACCGGTGGCGGTGCGTGCAGGTGGGCGGCCATCAGGCCCACCGGGTCGCCCGCGGCGAACGGACGCCGGCCGGTGAGCAGCTCGAACAGGACGCAGGCCAGCGAGTAGACGTCCGCCCGAGCGTCCGGCGGCACGGAGGCGAACCGCTCGGGGGCCATGTACTCCGTGCTGCCCACCGCGGCGCCGGTCGCGGTCAGCGCGGCACCGGGCTCGTCGTCCGCACCGCGGGCGATGCCGAAGTCGGCGAGGTAGGCGAAGTCCTCGCCCGCGACCGAGCCGGCGAGGTCCCGGCCGTCGGCGCGGGCGACGAGCAGCACGTTCGACGGCTTGACGTCGCGGTGCACGAGCCCGCCGGCGTGGGCGGCGTCCAGCGCGCGGGCGACCTGACCGACCAGGTCGACGGCGCGCGCGGGGTCCAACGGGCCGGTGCGGCGCAGCAGCGAGTCGAGGTCCTCACCCTCCACCAGCCGCATGTCGAGGAACAGCTGCCCGTCGATCTCCCCGTACCGGTGGATGGGGATGACGTGCGGCTCGTTGAGGCGGGCGGCGATGCGGGCCTCGCGTCGGAACCGGCTGCGGTAGTCCTCGTCCTGGGCCCACTGCGGGTGCAGCACCTTGAGCGCGACGTCCCGCCCGTGCTCGGCGTCGTGGGCGCGCAGCACGCGGCCCATGCCGCCCCTCCCGAGCACCCCGAGCACCCGGTAGGGGCCGAAGCTCTCACCCTCCGGCGGGGTCGTCACCGGGCGCGGAACTCCACGGCCGCCAGCTCGCGCCACAGGTGCGCCGCCGCCTCCGCGCCGCGGTACAGCATCGGCAGCAGCACCCGCTCGTTCGGCGAGTGGATGCGGTCGGTGGGCAGGCCGGCGCCGAGGAACAGCAGCGGCGCGCCGAGGACCTCGACCAGGTCGGCCTCGGGTCCGCTGCCGCCCTCGCGGGTGAACAGGACGTCGGCGGGGTCGGTGTCGAAGGCCTGCCCGATCGCGGTCAGCAGGGCGGCCATCGCCGGGGAGTCCAGGTCGCTGGCGCACGGCGAGACGCCGCCGGCCGGGACGTGCACGTGGGCCTCGATGCCCTCGGGGGTGTTCGCCGCGACCCAGGTGCGGACCTGCTCGGCGAGGTCGGCCGGGCGCTGGTCGGCGACCAGCCGGAAGGTGATCTTGGCGTGTGCCTCGGCCGGGATGATCGTCTTGTGGCCCGGGCCGGTGTAGCCGCCCCACATCCCGTTGACCTCGGCGGTGGGCCGGGCACCGATCCGCTCGAGGGTGGTGAACCCGGCCTCGCCGGTGGCCACGCGCGAGGCCGCCGGGCCGGCCAGCCACGCGGCCTCGTCGAACGGCACCCGCGCCATGAGCTCCCGCTCGCGGTCGGTCAGCGGCCGCACCGCCTCGTAGAAGCCTGGCAGGGTGACCCGGCCCTGGTCGTCGTGCAGGCTCGCGAGCAGCGTTGCCATGGCGTGCAACGGGTTGGGGACGCCGCCGCCGAACGAGCCGGAGTGGAGGTCGACCGCCGGTCCGCGCAGGGTGATCTCGGCGTCGGCCAGCCCGCGCATCGCCACGACGGCGCTGGGGACGTCGGGGGCGGCCATGCCGGTGTCGCTGACCACCACGACGTCGCAGGCCAGCCGGTCGGCCTTCGCGCGCAGCAGGTCGGCGAAGTGCGGGGAGCCCGACTCCTCCTCGCCCTCGACGATCAGCTTGACGGTGACCGCGGGGGTGTCGCGGCCGGTGGCGGCCAGGTGCGCGCGGATGCCGAGCAGGTGGAACGCGACGTTGCCCTTGTCGTCGATGGCGCCGCGGGCGTGCAGCTCCGGGCCGTCCGGGCCCTCGACGCGGGTCGGCTCGAACGGCGGGTGCACCCACAGCTCCGGCGGGTCGACCGGCTGCACGTCGTGGTGGCCGTAGACCAGGGCCACCGGCGCGCCGGGGTCGGCCGACGGCCACTCGGCGAAGACCGCGGGGGCACCCGCGGTGGGCCAGATCTCCACGGTCGGGAAGCCGGTGCGGCGCAGCACGTCGGCCAGCCAGGCCGCGCTCTCGGCGACGTAGGGGGCGGAGGCCGGGTCGGCGGAGATCGACGGGATCCGCAGCCACGCGTCGAGGTCGGCGTGCAGGTCGTCGAGGTGCGCGGTCACGTAGTCGCGTTCGGGGCTGGCCACGGCGTCCGACCGTAGTGGCGGGCGCGCCTGCCGCCGTCCCCGGCTAGCGTCGGCGCCATGGCCGGAGCGCTGCTGCAGGTGGACGTCGGCGACCTCACCTTCGACGTCCGGGCCGACGGGCCGGACGACGGCCGCCCGGTGGTGCTGCTGCACGGCTTCCCCGAGACGTCGGCGTCGTGGGCGGCGGTCACGCCGCTGCTCACCGAGGCGGGGCTGCGCACCTACGCCGTCGACCAGCTCGGCTACTCCCCCGGTGCCCGGCCGGCGGAGGTGGACGCCTACGCGCTGCCGAACCTGGCGCAGGTCACCGTCGATCTGATGACCGCCATGGACGTCCCGCGGGCCGACGTCGTGGGCCACGACTGGGGCGCCAACGTGGCCTGGGCGCTGGCCGCCTGGCACCCCGACCGGGTGCGCTCGCTGACCGCCGTCTCGGTGCCGCACCCGGCCGCGTTCACCGCCGCCTGGCGAGCGGACCCCGAGCAGCAGGAGCGCTCGGCCTACATCCGGCTGTTCTGGCAGCAGGGCAAGGCCGAGGACGTGCTGCTGGCCGACGGCGCCCGGCGGCTGCGGCGGATGTTCGGCGACGCGGTCCCGGGCGAGGCCGTCGACGAGTACGTGACGGTGCTGTCGGCGCCGGGCGCGCTCACCGCCGCGCTCAACTGGTACCGGGCGATGAGCTCGAGCACGCCGGTCGACCCGGTGGCGGTGCCGACCAGCTACGTGTGGAGCGACGGCGACGTGGCGGTCGGCCGGACCGCCGCCGAGGGCTGCTCCGAGCACGTCACCGGCGACTACCGGTTCGTGGAGCTCCCGGGGGTCAGCCACTGGATCCCCGAGCAGGCCCCCGAGGCGCTGGCCACCGCGATCCTGGAGCGGATCGCGTCCAGCTGAACGAGGACACCGGGAAGGACCCCGCCCTCCCCGCCGCTCGCCGGCTCGCGGCGGTGCCCTGGACGGGGCCGCCCGACCCCTCGCAGGCTCGGGGTGAGCCTGGGGACGGGGCCGCTGACGTCAGCGCGCTGTGCCGGAGACCAGCGCGAGCAGGCCGGCCTCGTCGAGCAGGTCGACCGGGCGGACGGTCACCCCGGCCGCGACGTGGTGGAACCCCGCGCTGACGCGCTCCACCGGGACGCCGGTCAGCCGCGACCACCCCAGCCGGTAGGCCGCCAGCTGGACCCCGGCCGCGGCCAGCTCGGCACCCGAGGGCGGCGGGCCGGTCTTCCAGTCGATGACCTCGTAGCCGTCGCCGTCGGCGAAGACCGCGTCGATCCGCCCGCGCAGCGTCAGGGAGCCCAGCGGCGTCTCGAACGGCACCTCGACCTCCACCGGCTGCCGGTCGGCCCACTCGCTGGCGAGGAAGGCGGCCTGCAGATCGGCCAGCGCGCTGTCGGGAGCGGCGAACTCGTCGCCGGAGCCGGGCAGCTCGTCGAGGTCCACCAGCCGGGCGGCGCCGAAGCGCTCCTCCAGCCAGGCGTGGAACGCCGTCCCGCGCCGGGCCAGCGGGGCGGGCGCGGCCGGCATCGGCCGGCGCAGCCGGCGGGCCAGCTCCGCGGGGTCGCGGCGCAGGGTCACCAGCGCCGACACCGACAGGTGCGAGGGCAGCGGGACGTCGACGGTCGGGCTGGCCGCCGCGGCGCGCTCGCGCAGCAGCAGGTCGGCGTCGCGCACCCACTGGTCGACGAGCGGATCGGGGTCGCCGAGCCGGCGGTCGGGGTCGAGCGGGTGCGGCGCGGTGCCGGCCACCAGCTCGGCGGCGGCGGCCAGCGCGCGGCGGCGTCCCGGCGAGAGCGGGTCGGCCGGCCAGACCCCGACCGGCCACTCGGCCAGTGCCGGGTTCTCCGCGCCCTCCTCCGGCGCCGGCGCCCAGTGCACGACCGTGCCGGCGCCGGCCTCGCAGGCCTCGCGCACCGTCTCGAGCAGGGACGACGGGCCGTTGGGCCGCACGCCGTCGCGCCACCAGCTGCCCGAGCAGACCAGCAGGTGCCGGGCGCGGGTGACGGCGACGTAGCCGAGCCGGATCTCCTCGCCGGTGCCGAACGCCTTCCAGTCCTCGACGTACTGCTCGAGGGCCTCCTTGACCGCCGCCTGGTCGCCCGAGCCCGGCACCGGCAGGCGCAGCTGGGGCAGCTCCGCGCGGTCGACGGTGCGCAGGTCGACCGGCACCGCGCCCGGGTCCTTGATCCAGGAGTCGCTGGCGCCGGGCTTGGCCGGGAACTGGTCGGCGGTCAGGCCGGGCACGGCGACGACGTCCCACTCCAGGCCCTTGGCGGAGTGCCCGGTGAGCAGCTGCACCGCCTCCGGGTTGACCGCCACCTCGCCCGGCTCGAGACCGCGCTCGCGCTCCTCGGCGTCGCGCAGGTAACCCAGGAAGGCCGGCAGCGAGGGCAGCTCGGCCAGCTCGGTGAACTCCGCGGCGACGGTGTGCAGCGCGTCGAGGTGGGCGCGGGCGCCGGCCGGGCTGACCTCCGGGGCGCTGGCCAGCTCGGTCTCCAGGCCGAGGGTGCGGGCGACCTCGTCGACCAGGTCGGGCAGCGACTCCCCGAGCCGGGTGCGCAGCTGCGCGAGCTCGGCGCCCAGCCGGCGCAGCCGGCGGTGTCCCTCGGCGGAGTAGTCCTCCGGATCGCCGAGGTCGTCGAGCGCCTCGACGATGCTGCCCCGCTCCGGCGGCGGCTCAGGCGTACCGGGCGGCTGCTCGGCGCGCTCCGGCCGGCGGCTGTGCACCAGGGCGCGGGCCCGGGCCTCCAGCGCGGCGAGGTCGCGCGGGCCGATCCGCCAGCGGGCGCCGGTGAGCAGCCGCCCGAGCGCGTCCCCGGCGGTGGGGTCGACCAGCACGGTGAGGGTGGCCACCACGTCGGTGACCTCGGGGACCTCCAGCAGGCCGCCCAGCCCCACCACCTCGACCGGCAGCCCCCGCCCGCGCAGGGCGGCGGCGATCCCCGGCAGCTGCTTGCGGGTCCGGGCCAGGACGGCGACGGTCGGGGGGCGGCCGTCCGGGCGGCGGCCCACCACCGGGTCGGTGCCGTGCCAGCACGCGGCCAGCCGCTCGGCCAGGGCCGCGGTCTCGTCCGCGACGGTCTCGTAGAGCCCCACGGTGACCGCGCCGCGGCCGGCGGTGGGAGCCGGCGAGAGGTCCGGCAGCGGCACCTCCGGCGGTGGCAGCATCGCCGACACCGCGTTGGCCACGGCGAGCACCGCCTCGTCGTTGCGCCAGCTGGTGGCCAGCGTGAGCCGCTCGGCGCGCCGGCCGCCGACCCCGGGGAAGGTGCGCGCGAAGCGTTCGATGGTGCCCGCCGAGGCGCCGCGCCAGCCGTAGATCGACTGCCGCGGGTCGCCGACGGCGAGCACCGGGTGGCCGGTCTCGCGCCCGAACAGCGCCTCCAGCATGCGCAGCTGGCCGACGCTGGTGTCCTGGTACTCGTCGAGCAGCACGACCCGCCAGCGGGCCCGCTCGCGGCGGCCCACCTCCGGTGCGGAGACGGCGATGCGGGCGGCGGAGGCGACCTGGTCGGCGTAGTCGATCGAGCCCATGGCCCGCTTGCGCGCCTCGAACGCCTCCACCAGCGGCAGCAGTGCCACCCGTGCCCGCTGGCGGGCCAGCACCTCCAGCACCGGGGCGTAGGGCCCCTTCTTGCGCGGGGCGTCCACGTAGCCGGCGACCTGCGCCTCCAGCCGGGCGGTCCAGGCGCGCAGGGCCGCCGCGGTCACGTCGTGCTCACCCATCTCCGCGGCGAGGGCCAGCACGTCCTCGACCGTGGTGAGCAGCGACAGCGGGACGTCGTCCATGTCCCCGGTGTAGGCGGCGACAACCTGGGCGGCCTGTCCCCAGCACATGGCCGGGCCGAGCACCCCGGCGCCGGGCTCGACGCCGATCCGCAGGCCGTGCTCGGCCACCAGGGACGCGGCGTAGCCGTGGTAGGTGGCGACCGTCGGCTGGGCGAGCTCCAGCCGCGCCTTGAGCTCCGGCTCGGTGTCGGGGTGGCGGGCCAGGGCACCGAGGCGCAGGTGGATGCGCTCGTTGAGCTCGCTGGCGGCCTTGCGGGTGAAGGTCAGGCCGAGGATGGCGTCGGGCTCGACGACCCTGTTGGCCACCAGCCAGGAGACGCGGGCGGCCATCGTCTCGGTCTTCCCCGACCCCGCGCCGGCCACCACCACCAACGGCCGATCCGCGGGCGCGGCCACCACGCGGGCCTGCTCGTCCGACGGCGCGTAGGACAGCCCGCACCGCGCGGCCACCTCGGCCGGGGTGAGCTGCCCCTGCGGCTCCGGCTCCGGGTCGGGACCGTCCGCGAACAGGTCGTCGAAGGAGAGCTGTTCGGTGGTCACGCGGTCACCTGCCGGCCGCGCTCGTGCAGCGGGCAGCTGCGGCGGGCGGGGCAGCGCGAGCAGTGCGCACCCGAGCGCACCTCGAAGGCGCCCGCGCCCATGCCCTCGCCCACGGTGGCGATCAGCTCACCGGCCGGGGTCTGCTCCACCGGGACGTCGGCGGGCAGCGGCTCCTGGTGCTGCTCCTTGGCCTTGGCGCCGGTGCCGACCTGGAGCAGCGCGGCCCCGCCGGGGACGGTGCCGTGGGCGGCGAAGGCCCCGGCGGCGACGGCCACCTGGTAGGCGGCCAGCTGCCCGTGCTCCTCGACGTTCCGCGCGGCGGTCTTGCCTGTCTTCAGGTCGACGACGACCAGCCGGCCCTCGGCGTCGCGCTCCAGCCGGTCTACCTGCCCGCGCAGGCGGGCCCGGCCGACGACGACGTCGAAGTCCTCCTCGGCGGCGACCAGCTCGCGCCGGTTGGCCGCGTGCCAGCGCAGGAACCGGTCGAGCATCTGCTGCGCCGTGGCGCGCTGGCGCTGGTCGGACCAGCCGGGGCCGAGGTCGAGCGTGTCCAGCTCCGCCGCCAGCGCGTCCGGCGCCTCGGCCGGCGGCAGCCCCTCGGCGACCCGCTGGGCGACGGCGTGCACGGCCGAGCCGACGGTGCGGGTGGCGTCGGGCGAGGCCTCCGCGCCCACCGCGCCGAGCACCCAGCGCAGCGGGCAGCGCTGGAAGGTCTCGATCGCCGAGGGCCGCACGCGGACGGTCGCCTCGGCCGGCACCAGCGGTGCGTCGTCCGACAGCGGCGGCAGCCCCCACCACTGGGAGGGGGCCGCGCCGGGGACGCCCTCCTCGGCCAGCCGGCGGAGCACCGCCGCGGCGACCGACCGGCGGGGGGCGGGGGTGTGCGGGTCGGTGACCGCGCGGCGCAGGTCGGCGACGAGCGCCGGCAGGGTCAGCGAGCGGGGCAGCTCGGTGAGCGGGCGGCCGTCCTCGGGCGAGGGCGCGACGAGTTCGAGGAAGCGGGAGGCGGTCGCGCCGGCCTCGGCGCCGTCGAGGGCGCCCTGTACCGCGGAGACCACCAGCCGGCGGCGGGCGCGCGTGCAGGCGACGTAGAACAGCCGCCGCTCCTCGGCCAACGCCAGCGACCGGCGGTCGACCCGGGCGCCGTCGACGCCCGCGGCCCGCTCCACCATCTCCTCGGTACCGAGCAGCGAGGAGCGCTCCCGCAGGTCGGGCCAGACGCCCTCCTGCACGCCGGCGACGCAGACGAGGTCCCACTCCAGGCCCTTGGACGCGTGCGCGGTGAGCAACCGCACCGTCTCGTCGTTCGCCGCCCGGGCCGCGCCGGTGTCGCCGGGCAGCTCCTGGGCGGCGAGGTGGTCCACGAAGGCGCGGACGTCGGCCGAGGGCAGCCGGTCGACGAAGCCGGCGGCGGCGTCGAACAGGGCCACCACCGCGTCGAGGTCGCGGTCGGCCACCGCGCCGGCGGCCCCGCCGGCGGCGCTGGTCCGCGCCCAGCGACCGGCCAGCCCGCTGCGCTGCCACATCGCCCACAGCACGTCCTCGGCGCTGCCGCCGGCGGCCAGGGAGGCCCGCCCGGCCGCGAGGACGCCGGCGACCCGGTGCGCCGGGCGGGCCACGTGCTCGGGCAGCGACTCGATCAGCAACTCGTCCCCGAGCGCGGTGGCCAGCGGCGCGCCGCGCTCGTCGGCGTCGACGCCCTGCCGGGCCAGCGCGATGCGGACCACCCGGCGCAGCCGGCGCAGGTCGAGCACCGTCGCCCCGCCCAGCGGCGAGGCCAGCAGCGCCTCGGCCGCGGGCTCGTCGAGGCCGGGGGGCGTGCCGTCGGAACCGGGCAGCAGCGCGTCGAGGGCGCCGAGGAACGGGGCGACCGCCGGCTGTGCGGCCAGCGGCAGGTCGTCGGCGGAGATCGCCGACGGGACGCCGGCCGACGTCAGCGCCCGGCGCAGCGGGCCCAGCGCCACCGCGGTGCGGACGACGACGGCCATCTGCGACCACGGGACGCCGTCGAGCAGGTGCGCGCGGCGCAACACGTCGGCGACGTAGGCGGCCTCGACGGCGGCCGACCCGAAGACGTGCACCTCGGCCGCGCCGTCGGGGGTGCCCTCGGCCGGCTGCAGGCGCCGGTGCTCCCAGGGGCCGGGCAGGCCCTCGGCGACCCGCCGGCTGATCCTCAGCAGCTCCGCGCCGGAGCGGCGGCAGACCCCCAGCGACACCCGCTCGGCGGGCCGCCCGTCGGCGTGCCGGAAGCGCTCGGGGAACTCTCCGATGCCGCGCGGTTCGGCACCGCGGAACGCATAGATGGCCTGGTCGGGGTCGCCGACGGCGACCAGGTTGCCCCCGCGGCCGGCGAGCAGCTGCAGCAGCTCGACCTGGGCGGGGTCGGTGTCCTGGTACTCGTCGACGAACAGCCACCGGGCCCGGGCGCGCTCCTGGCGCAGCAGCTCCGGGTCGCCGGCGAGCTCGGCGATCGCCTCGCGCACCAGCTCGGCCGGGTCGAAGCCCGCGGCGTCACCGCGGCCGGCGGTGGCGAACGCCGTCACGGCCTCGTACTGCTCGGCGAACGCGGCGGCGTGCACCCACACCTCGTGACCGAGCTCGCGCCCCCAGGCGGCGAGCCGGTCGGCGGCGACACCCCGCTCGGTGGCCCGCAGCAGCAGCTCCCGCAGCTCGGTGCGGAACCCGGCGGTGGACAGGGCCGGGGCGAGCGAGGCCGGCCAGCGGACCGCGCCCTCCTCCTCGACGTCGCCGCGCAGCAGCTGCGCGACGACGGCGTCCTGCTCGGCCGCGGTGAGCAGCCGCGGGGGGAGGTCGCCCCGCAGCAGCGCCGCGCGGCGCAGCACCCCGTACGCGTAGGAGTGGAAGGTGCGGGCCAGCGGCTCGCGGATGGTGCGCGCCACCCGTGCGGTGATGCGGGTGCGCAGCTCGGCGGCGGCCTTGCGGCTGAAGGTCAGGACGAGGACCTGCTGCGGGTCCACGCCCCGGTCGATCCGGTCGGCGACGGCCTCGACGATCGTCGTCGTCTTGCCGGTGCCGGGGCCGGCGAGCACCAGCAGCGGCCCGCCGGCGTGGTCGACGACGGCCTGCTGCGTGGGGTCCAGCCGGGGTGGCGCCACCGGCGCCGGTTCCGACTGCACGAGCCGGTAGACCGGCGCACCCTCTGCCCCCCGCAGCGCCACCACCCTTCGATGACACCACGGCCGTCCGACACGTCCGGTACAGGTGGGGCGCGTGTGGCGCGACCCGCGGGTTGAGCCGTCGTCGAGCGACCCTCCTGGACTCAGCCGAAGTCGCTGCGGCTCGGGTCCACCCACCAGTCCCAGAGGGCCTGCAGGCCGGGTTGCCCACCGTTGTAGAAGGACACGAAGCCCTCCGCGCCGAACTCCGTCTGGGTCCACAGCAGGTAGGCGGTGTTGTCGTTGCCGACCCAGCAGGCGACCCGGCCGGGATAGCGGCCGTTGTTCGAGTAGTCACCGTACCCGTGGACGGTGGGGCAGAACTGCCCTGGGCCGAACTGGGCCAAGCCGAACTCGACCGTGTCCTGGAGGAACACACCGTCCACCGTGTTGTCCGGGTAGAGGTTGAACGTCGAGCCGGTGGGGCCCGGCTGCGTCGCGGAAGCGCCGCAGTCGACCCTCGCGACGTCCCCGTCGCCGGCCAGCGGCCCAGGGGTGCACACCGCGGGGTCGAAGTCCCCCGGCACGATGGCGAGTAGCTGCTCGACCGGGGACGGCGGCGGGGGCGTGGGCACCAGCGTGCGTGGCGGCTGTGTCGTCACCGCCTCCGTGGTCGGAGGCTGGGTGCTGAGCGGCTCCGTGGTCGCGGAATCGGTCGTCGTGGGGTCCGTGGTCGAGAGCTGCGCCGTCCGCGACGAGGCGGTGTCCCCTCCCTGGGTCTCGCCGTCCCCTCGGAACAGGACGATCCCGCCGGTCACCAGGAGAGCCACCGCGAGCACCGCCGCGGCGGCGAGGAGCGGGATCCGGCTCCCCCTGCGCGACCGCTCCGGGGTGGACCCGCTCCCGACGTGCCGCCGGTCGGGCGGGGGCGGTGGAGGCGGTGTGCCCAGCCCGAAGTCGGTGAGCAACTGGTCGATGGCCTGCCCGTTGCGGTAGGTCACGTCGGGCCGCCGGCGCAGCGCTATCAACAGCTCACGCGCGTCGTCCTTGACACTGTCGTCGTCCTCGGTCTCTAGACAGTCCCGCAGCTGGCGGATGAGCTCCGCCTGCTCCGCGGCGGTGAGCTCCTCAGCATCGATCGCCGAACGCAGCCGCAGCAGGTAGGCGAAGGGCACGGGCGGGGACGGCGGGAGCGGGTCGGGCAGCTCCCGCCGCGACCCCGCAGCCTCGCTCAGCGCGGCGAACAGGGCCAAGCCGTTGGCGGCCGTCGGCTGCCGGTAGTCGAGGACGTGGAGGTCCGCGACCGGCGCGGTGCGCAAGCTCTCCACCGGCCCGATCTGCACCGGCAGCACCGGCAATCCGAGGTCACGGGCGTATCTCAACTCCGCGCGGCACGGCTTCGACGCCAGCGCGTACTGGGAGACGGCGAGGACGAAGACGTCGCAGCTGCGGATGTGCTGGAGGACCGCCTGCCACCAGTTGTGCCCGCCGTGCAGGGCCGCGTCATGCCAGACGGACACGTGTGATCGCTCCAGGTCCTCGACGAGCCGGCTGACGGCCGCCTCGTCCTTGCGCGAGTAGCTGATGAAGACCTTGATCGTCATGTCTCGGTCCGTTCCGCTCGGTCGAGCCCACAACGAGGCCCATGATGCCGACCCGAGGGCCGCGCGGGAACACACGAGACCCAGAACCGGACCCGTCGGTTTCGCACCCCGGGAGCCCTGGCGCCGCCGACGCCGGCCGCGCGACACCCCTACGATCCGCGCGTGGGCAGCCCGAACACCCCCACCTACTCCCGAGCCTTCGGGATCGCCGACCGCACGGCCGCCTGGGCGCAGCGGACACACCTCCGGCTCACCCGCGCCGAGCTCGGGTTGCTCGTCCTCGCGGCGGCCTCGGGCGCCGTGCAGGTGACGGTCGGGCAGCGGGACATCGACCTGGCCGGCGTGGCCGCGGTGGTCCTGTTCGCCACCACCCTCGTCCTGCGTGCCTATCGGATGAGCATCCGTCCCACGACGGTCTGGCAGGACGCCCGGGCCGCCGCAGAGTCGATCAAGACGCTGTGCTGGCGCTACGCCGTCGGCAGCCGGCTGTTCCCGGTGGAGCTCGACAGTGCCGCGGCCGACCGGCTCTTCGTCGAACGCTTGCGCGAGATACTCGACTCCATCCGCGACCTCCAGGCCGTTCAGCCCGAGGAGCACCAGTACGAGGAGGTCACACCGTGGATGCGCCGCCTGCGGGTGGCACCACTCGCCGAACGCCGGCAGGTGTACGAGCGGCAGCGCATCGAGGACCAGCAGCGCTGGTACGCCGGGCGGGCCCAGTCCAACCGCCACCGGGCGCATCGCTGGAACGGCGTCGTCCTGATCCTTGAGCTGCTCGGTGTCGTCGTCGGGGTGGTGAAGGCGTTCAGCCTGGTGCAGGGACAGAGCGGCGCGGGCGGTCTGCTGGGGCTCGTCGCCACCGTGGGGGCTGCCGCCGCGGCATGGGTCCAGACCAAGCAGTACGCCGCTCTGGCATCGGCCTACGCCATCGCCAACGAGGAGCTGGCCGCCATACGCGTGCTCATCCCGTACGCGGCCACCGAGGACGAGTGGGCGGCGTTCGTCGACTCCGCCGAGGGCGCCATCTCCCGCGAGCACACCATGTGGCGTGCATCCCGGGCTCCCTGACCCCGTCCGGTCAGGGCCAGCCGACGGCGGCGAGGTCGACCCGCCCGGCACGCACCGGCACGCCCTCGGCGGCCAGCAGTTCCAGCTGCCGCACCCATACCGGTTCGGCGGCCGACCCGTCGGCGCGCACCACGCGGTACCAGGGGACCGCTCCCCCGCCCTGCGACAGCGCACGGGCCACCCGGCGCGGTCCGACCCCGACCAGCCGGCCGATGGCGCCGTAGGTGCTCACCCGGCCGGGCGGGATCTGCTCGACGGCGTCGTACACCGCCTCGTCGACGTCCTCCGGGTGCGCGGAGGCGCCCGGGGACGGGTGTCCTCCGGGCGCCTCCGGCGGGGTCACAGCTGGTAGCCGCTGTTGGTCGTCCACCACTGGTAGAGCGCGGCCAGGTCGGCCTGGGTGCTGCCGGGAGCGGCGACGACGCCCTCGACGAGCGCGTTGTCGTCGGTCCACACGATGATCACGGCGCCGTTGTCCGCGTCGATGTAGCACCCCACGGATCCGGCGTTGTCCGCCGACGTCCACTGCCCCACGCCGGTGGTCTCGGCGCAGGTCTGTCCCTCGGGGATCTGCGCGAGGCCCTGGGACGACGAGTCGTTCTCGAAGACCGAGTCGAGGGTCTCCTGGTCCGGGTAGAGGAAGAACTCCGCCTGCTGCGGACCCGGCTGGGTGGTGCTGGCGCCGCAGGCCGCGTGGGCGACGTCGCCGTCGCCGGCCGGCTCGGCCTCGGTGCAGTCGGTGAAGTCGACCGGGAGGATCGCGAGGAGGTCCCCGCCGCCGCCCGGCGCCGGCGCGCTGGAGGAGCTGCTGCTCGTCGAGCGGGGGCTCGAGCTCGACGAGCTGCTCGACGACGAGGTGGTCGCGGCGCTGGTGCTCTCGGCGGCCGGGGCCGGCTCTTCGCCGTCGCGCAGCGTGAAGAACAGGATCGCGGCGAGGGCGACGAGGGCCACGATCCCGGCGACCAGGCCGATCACCAGGCCGCGCCGGCCCTTCCCCTGTCCCGGCTGACCGGGCTGACCGTAGGGACCCGGCTGGCCGTACTGCCCCGGCTGCCCGTAGGGGCCGGGCTGTCCGGGTTGGCCGTACTGACCCGGCTGCCCGTAGGGCCCCGGCTGACCAGGCTGCCCGTACTGCCCCGGCTGCCCCGGCTGTCCGTAGGGGCCGGGCTGCCCGGGTTGGCCGTACTGGCCGGGCTGGCCGTAGGGCCCCGGCTGGCCCGGCTGCGGGCCCTGTGGCGCACCGCCCTGACCACCGGGACCGCCCTGGGGTTGCCCCCAGCCTCCCTGGCCGGGCTGCTGAGGACCGGGCGGGCCGTAGGGACCCTGACCCGGCGGCGGCGTACTCATGGGGTGACCTCCTGGTGGATCGAGAGCGCCCGCAGCTTAGAGGCCACCCGATCGGCGGAGACGCTCATCGGCCCCCTGTGCGCGTCACCCCCGCCGGCCGAACCGTGCCAGCAGCCGGGCCTGCGGCGGGGCGGTGGGCGGCACGTCGAGCGGCGGGTCGATCAGCCCGGGGACGCCGTCCTCCGGCAGCCGGTCGGCGACCACGAGACCGGCGGTGACCAGCACCGGGTCCAGCTCGACGTCCCCGCCGGTGGCACGGGCGAGGTCCCAGGAGTGCACCGTCAGGTCGGCGGTCATCTCCTCGATGTAGTG
Organism: Geodermatophilus sp. SYSU D00703; assembly: GCF_054050155.1. Lineage (NCBI taxonomy): Bacteria > Bacillati > Actinomycetota > Actinomycetes > Geodermatophilales > Geodermatophilaceae > Geodermatophilus > Geodermatophilus sp. SYSU D00703. Next base: position 88,297 of record NZ_JBJGYU010000006.1, read on the forward strand.
CGCCGCGAGCAGGGGGCCGCGGACCAGGTGCACCGTGCGCAGCAGCGCGTGGTCGTCGGCGAAGGCGGACAGGGCGGCGTCGGCCGCGGTCTCCCAGCCGGTCAGCGGGTCGTCGCCCAGGAGGTCCGGCGTCGCGTCGGGGAACCGGCCGTCGAGGAGGTCGTACGGCTCCCCGGCGAGCAGCGGCGGCGCGCACAGCGCCTCGGTGACCAGGTGGGCCACGAGGTCGGCGACGGTCCACCCCGGCAGCGCCGGGTCCTCCCACTGGTCGGGCTCCACCGCGTCGACCCGATCGGTGAACGATGCCTGCGCCCGCTGGAAGAGCTCGAGCAGTTCGGCGGGAGAGATCTCGGACACGTCGTCAGTAGACGCCTCGAGGGCCCGGGCCGCCCCCGCGGGGGGCGATCCGGGCCCTCGTGACGTTCTGGAACGGCCCCGTGCCGATGCCGGGGCGGCCACCCCTCAGGGGCCCACGCCGAGCGTGCGAGGCGTGAGGGAAGGGTCGGCCCCTGCCCAGGGGCCCGCCCTGAGCCTGCGAAGGGTGGGGAGGACAGGGGTCCTCTCAGTAGGTGGGCAGCGTCTTGTCGATCCGCGTCGCCCAGGCGGTCACGCCGCCCTGGACGTGCACGGCATCGGAGAAGCCGGCGTTCTTCACCGCGGCGAGCACCTCGGCCGAGCGGACTCCGGTCTTGCAGTGCAGCACGATCGGCCTGTCCTGCGGCAGCTGGGACAGCGCCCGGCCGGAGAGGATCTCGTCCTTGGGGATCAGCTTCGCGCCCGGGATCGAGACGATCTCGTACTCGTTGGGCTCACGGACGTCGATCAGCTCGAAGTCCTTGCCGGCGTCCATCATGTCCTTGAGCTCGTCGACGGTGATCGTCGCGCCGGCCGCGGCCTCCTGGGCCTCGGTCGAGACGACGCCGCAGAAGCTCTCGTAGTCGATCAGGCCGGTGATCGGCTCGGCCTCGGGGTCCTTGCGCACCTTGATCGTGCGGAAGGTCATCTCCAGGGCGTCGTACACCATGAGCCGGCCGAGCAGCGTCTCGCCGATGCCGGTGATCAGCTTGACCGCCTCAGTCGCCTGGATGGCGCCGATGGTCGCGCACAGGACGCCGAGCACGCCGCCCTCGGCGCAGGAGGGCACCATGCCGGGCGGCGGAGGCACCGGGTAGAGGTCGCGGTAGTTCGGGCCGTGCTCGTTCCAGAACACCGACACCTGGCCGTCGAAGCGGTAAATCGAGCCCCACACGTACGGCTTGCCCAGCAGCACGCAGGCGTCGTTGACGAGGTAGCGCGTGGCGAAGTTGTCCGTGCCGTCGACGATGAGGTCGTACTGGCTGAAGATCTCCATCACGTTGTCGCTGTCCAGCCGCGTCTCGTGCAGGCGGACGTCGACGTACGGGTTGATCTCCTCGATCGTGTCCCGCGCGCTCTCGGCCTTGGACCGGCCGACGTCGGACTTGCCGTGGATGATCTGCCGCTGCAGGTTCGACTCGTCGACGACGTCGAACTCCACGATGCCGAGCGTGCCGACACCAGCCGCGGCGAGGTACATGAGCACCGGCGAGCCGAGACCTCCGGCGCCCACGGCGAGCACCTTGGCGTTCTTCAGCCGCTTCTGACCGTCCATGCCGACGTCGGGGATGATCAGGTGCCGGCTGTACCGGCGGACCTCGTCGATCGACAGGTCCTCGGCGGGCTCCACCAGGGGTGGCAGGGACACGGGTTGCTCCTCAGTCACTCGACAGCGGCCTGCGGGGGCCGGCGTTCGTCGGGACAACAGCGTGACACGGAGGGCTGTTCCCACTGTCACCGGCGGCCCTGTCGCCCCTAGCGTCGTCCCCCATGAGCGCACCCCTCCCGGTGGGGCCCGTGCACCACCTCCGACTGACCGTCACCGACGTCGCCCGGTCGCGGGCGTTCTACACCGAGGTGCTCGGCTTCCAGGTCGTTCTCGACGGGCCGCCCCCCGAGGACCCCGGAGCTGCGGTCGCCGACGCCCTGCAGGGCGGGGTCATCCTGGCCAGCGCCGCGGGGACGCTCCTGGGCCTGCGACCGGCGGACCCCGGGCGGGCCGGTGACCGGTTCGACCCGTTCCGCGTGGGGCTGGACCACGTGAGCTTCGCGGTCCCCGGCCGCGCCGACCTCGATGCGGCCGCGGCGCGGTTCGACGAGCGCGGCGTGGCGCACGGCCCCGTCCGGGAACTGCCCGGGATGGGGCTGGCCTTCCTGGCCGCGTTCGACCCCGACGGCATCGCGGTGGAGCTCACCGCGCCCCTGTGACCGGGCACCCGGTCAGGGATACGGCCAGGCGTTCCTGGCGCAGCCCTGCAGCCCGAGGGTCTGCTGCTGCATGACCGGCGCGGGCCGGCCCGGGCCGGGGCACTGCTGGTGACCGTTGCCGAGCGCGTGGCCGACCTCGTGGTTGACGACGTACTGGCGGTAGGTCGCGACGTCGCCCTCGTAGTCCGGGACGGCGGTCTCCCACCGGGCCAGGTTGATCACCGCCCGGTCGCCGTACCGGCAGGAGGTGTAGCCGCCGGTGCCCACCCCCGGGCAGTAGGTCTCCATGTTGCCGGGACTGATCAGCGTGACCTTGAAGTCGTAGGCGTCGGCCGCGGCCTCCTCGGGCCCGACCCGCTGGAACGACATCCGGCCGCCGGCGCCCCACGAGCGGGGGTCGCCGAGGGTGGCCTCGACCGCGGCGGCGAAGGCGGCGCCGTCCACGCCGATCCCGTCCTCGACCTCGACCACGAACCGCTCCAGCGGCCCGGTGCCGTAGACCCGCGAGGTGCCGGGCACCACGGTGACCGTGCCCGCCCCCTTCTGCACGAAGCCGGTGGCCGGTGCCGCCGCCTCCGTCGGGCCGACGTCGCCCTCCGCCTCGGCCGTCGGCCCGGCCGCCGCCTCGGCCTCCTCCGTCCGCTCGGCGTCCTCGCTCGCCTCGGCGGCCGGCTCGTCCGCCGCGGGGCTGGAGACGGCCGCGGCGGACGACGCCGCCGGACCGGCCGTCTCAGACGTCGTCCCGGCGCCGGCCACGACCAGGTCCACGAGGGTCAGCACGGTGGCGATCGCGAGCAGCGGGACGGCGTAGGCCCGCCAGCCCCACCGGGTCACGAAGCGGCGCAGCCGGCCGCCGTGGCGGCCGCGAGCGGAGCGACCGCGGTCCTGCCGGGCGGGCGCGGACGGGCGGTCGTCGGGCGGTGTCCGGCGCACCGCGGGCGGGGCGCCGGGAGCGGGGCGCGGTCGGGGCCGGGGGTCGGGGGCCGCGACGCGGGGTCCGCTCCCGCGGCCGGCCGGCGCGGGCACCCGGGGCAGGCCGCGCTGCGACTCGCGCGCAGGATCCCGGCCAGGACCCGACGGAGGCGGGAACGGAGGTCCGGGACGCCGTCCCGGCCCGCGGCCGGGAGAGGCGTCCGCGGGGCTCACCCGGCCAGGCTCTCACGACGGGCAGGCCTTGTGGAGACATTCTCGTCACGGTGTGTACCGGACGGAGTCGTCTCGGTGACGACCTCAGGAGGCGTACGCCTCGGGGACGGCGTCGGCTGCCCGGCCGGCGACGTCCTCGGCGAGGGCCAGGACGGCGCGGGCGGTCGGCTCGGCCGACTCCATCATCGCCACGTGCCCCACGCCCTCGAGCAGGAGCAGCCGCCCGTCGGGGACGGCGGTGGCCAGCCGCGGCGCCAGCCCGGGGTCCACCAGCCGGTCGCGGTCGCCCCACACCACGAGCGTCGGCGGGCGCAGCGACCGGGCCATGCGCCAGGCGTTGGCCGCCCCCACCCTCAGGTAGGAGGTGAGCAGCCCCCGCATGCTGCGGGTCAGCGCCTGCACCGCCCAGGGCTGCTCGGCGCGCTCACGCATCTCCGCCAGCGCCTGCTGCAGCCGAGCCCGCGGCACCCGGGAGGGGTCGCCGAAGCACATCTGCACCATCCCGCGGACCTGCTGCTCGGGGGTCACCCCCGCGAGCCGACGCTCGGCCACCGACGGGACACCGGGCACCAGGAGCAGCAGGAGCGTGCGGCTGAACGCCGGCGGCACCCGGTAGACCGGCATCGCCGGGGACACCAGCGTGAGGGTGGCGACGAGGTCCGGCCGGCGGGCGGCCACGATCACCGACACGAGGCCGCCGAGGGAGTTGCCCAGCAGGTGCACCGGCCGGCCCTGCGCCTCCCCCGGTTCGGCGACGATCCGCTCCAGCACGTCGACGACGGCTCGCACGTGCCCGCGGATCGAGTACGAGCTGCGGGCCGGCGGGTGCGAGCGACCGAAGCCGGGCAGGTCCACCGCCCAGCCGTCGAAGCGGACGGCGAGCAGCGCCGCGAGGTCGGTCCAGTTCGTCGACGCCCCACCGAGGCCGTGCACGTACAGCGCGCGCTCCCGCGGGGCGCCGTCCCGCGGACCGTCGACCGGCCCCGACCACGGCGTCCGCCGGACGAAGACCTCTCCGCCGCGCACCGCCACCGGCTCGCCCGGCCACGACGCAGGCAGCTCGTCGGTACGCGGCAGCCGGGCGGTGGACAGGCGGGCCTGCTGGGCGGGGTCGGGAGCGGGACGGGACGACGGGGTCACCTCCCGAAGGTAGGTCAGCGTTCCGCGCAGCGCGCTCTCCGGTGACCCGCCGGTAACATCCCGACGTCATGTCACTCCCCCGACCTGCACCCGAGTCCGTCCGCCGTTCGTCCCGCCTGCCGCGCGGGGCCCGGCGGCTGCAGCTGTTGCAGGCGGCGCAGGAGGTGTTCGTCGCGCAGGGCTACCACGCCGCGGCGATGGACGACATCGCCGACCGGGCCGGAGTCAGCAAGCCCGTCCTCTACCAGCACTTCCCGGGCAAGCGGGAGCTGTACCTGGCGCTGCTGGAGCAGCAGGTCACGTCGCTCACCGACCGGGTGCGCGAGGCGATGGAGGGCACCGACGACAACCGCACCCGCGTGAACGGCGCCGTCGGGGCCTACTTCGACTTCGTCAACGCCGAGGGCGCCGCCTTCCGGCTCGTGTTCGAGTCCGACCTGCGCAACGACGACGACGTCCGGGCGCTGGCCGACCGCGGGCACCTGGCGTGCGTGGAGGCGATCGCCGAGGTGATCGCGGCCGACACCGGTCTGGACCGGGAGCGCTCGCTGCTGCTGGCCTCCGGGATGACCGGGCTGGCCGAGACCAGCGCCCGCTGGTGGCTCCCTCGCAAGGGCACGGTGTCCCGTGACGAGGCGGTGTCGCTGATGACCGCGCTGTCGTGGCGCGGCATCTCCGGGTGGCCCCTCGTCGAGGGCGAGCACTGAGCGCGTCCGTTCGCTGACGGCGCAGCTGCGCCGCAGGTCGGGCCCTGCCGCCTGCACTAGCGTGGAGAACAGCCGCGCAACTCGAGGAGGCATCACTCGTGGAAGTCAAGATCGGTGTCCAACACTCCCCCCGGGAGCTGGTCATCGACAGCCCCAACACCCCCGACGAGATCGCTGCCGAGGTGGCCAAGGCCATGTCCGGCGCCACGAAGGACGGGCTGCTGACGCTGGTCGACGACCGGGGCCGGCGGGTCCTGGTGCCGGTCGACCGGATCGCCTACGTGGAGATCGCCCAGGCCGACCAGCGCCGGGTCGGCTTCATCGCCGGCAGCTGAGACCTCGTCCGACGGGGCGCCTCCGCATCGCGGGGGCGCCCCGTCGGCTGTTCGGGGAACACCTCGTCGGAACGGAGGCACCCACTCGGGTACGGCACTCCGCCGGGGTGGACCGATCGCGGGTCGGAGGCCCCCCGATCGGGACACGGGCAGCGGCTCGACGGCGGTCGGGAACGGCACCTGGCCACGGTGCGGTCCGGAGACCGCAGCGTCAGGGGTTCAGCCCGAGGGTGCGCATCCGCTCGGTGTGCGCGGCGGTGATCCGCTCGACGAGCCGCCCGAGCCCGGTCAGGTCACCGGTGCCCGCCATGATCAGCCGGGCCAGCTGGTCGCGCTCGGCGATCACCGCCTGCGACTGGGTGATCGCCTCGCCCACCAGCCGCCGTCCCCACAGCGCGAGCCGGCCGGCGACGGTCCGGTGCGCCGCGATGGCCGCCCGCACCTCGCGGACGGCGAAGTCGGCGTGGCCGGTGTCGGCGAGCACCTCGAGGATCAGCGCCCGGTCGGGGTCGGGCAGGAAGGTGGCGATCTCCCGGTAGAAGTCGGCCGCGAGCCCGTCGCCCACGTAGGCCTTGACCAGGCCCTCCAGCCAGGTGCGCGGCCGGGTGGACTCGTGGAAGGCGTCCAGCGCGGCGACGAAGGGCGTCATCGCCGCCGTCGGGTCCGCGCCGAGCTCGGTGAGCCGGGCGGTGAGCCGGCCGTGGTGGCCGATCTCCGCGGCCGCCATCCGGGCGAGGGCGGCCCGGCCGGCGAGGGTGGGCGCCAGACGGGCGTCCTCGGCGAGCCGGTCGAAGGCGGTGAGCTCGGCGTAGGCCAGCACTCCCAGCAGGTCGACGACGGCGCGCTGGTCGACCGCGGTCACGGGCGGCTCCTGTGCTCGGTGGCTCGGCCCGCGCGTGCCCCGGTCGGGTGAGACCCGGGGCTCCCGGGCAGCGCGGCGCGGAGAGGCTAACCGTTGCGCGCGCTACGATGGGAATCGGCGAGCCGCGTGGCTCGCTTGTGTATCTGTGCGCTGACGACCGCTGGACGACGCCCCCCGGGGATGTCTCCCGGGCCGATCCGTCGCCCGGTCTGCTGGCCGCGTCGGCGCTGGAACTGATCCCGCGACAACCGACGGGACAGGTGTGACGCGGCCTCCCCGCCGCTGGAGCCGGTCCCCCAGCAGACCAGAGGCGAGAGCACTGACCTCCATCGACAACACCATCCCCGCCGACCTCGAGCACGCCGAGACCGGCGCGCCCGCGCCCGAGCAGCTCGAGCAGGCCGCCGAGGAGCTCGGCGGCGCCCCCGTCGCCGAGGACGCGCCGCTGTTCAGCGACTTCGACGTCCACCCCGACGTGGTCGCCGCGCTGGCCGAGGTGGGCATCACCCGCACCTTCGCCATCCAGGAGCTGACCCTCCCGCTGGCGCTCGCCGGCAACGACCTCATCGGGCAGGCGCGCACCGGCACCGGCAAGACCCTCGGCTTCGGCGTCCCGCTGCTGCAGCGGGTCGTCCCGGCGGCCGAGGGCGGGGACGGCGTCCCGCAGGCGCTGGTCGTCGTCCCCACCCGTGAGCTGTGCGTGCAGGTCGCCCGCGACCTCTCCACCGCCGGCTCCCGGCGTGGCATCCGCGTGCAGGCCATCTACGGCGGGCGCGCCTACGAGCCGCAGGTGCAGGCGCTGCAGGCCGGCGTCGACGTCGTCGTCGGCACGCCGGGGCGGCTGCTGGACCTGGCCGAGCAGGGCCACCTGATCCTGGGCAAGGTCCGCGTGCTGGTCCTCGACGAGGCCGACGAGATGCTGGACCTGGGCTTCCTGCCCGACATCGAGCGGATCCTCGGCATGGTCCCGGCCAAGCGGCAGACGATGCTGTTCTCGGCGACGATGCCCGGCCCGATCGTGAACCTGGCGCGGGCGTTCATGACCCAGCCGACGCACATCCGCGCGCACGGCAACGACGAGGGCTCGACCGTCCCGCAGACGACGCAGTTCGTCTACCGCGCCCACAACCTCGACAAGCCCGAGCTGCTCGCCCGCGTGCTGCAGGCCCGCGGCCGCGGCCTGGTGATGGTCTTCTGCCGCACCAAGCGCACGGCGCAGAAGGTCGCCGACGAGCTCGTCGAGCGCGGGTTCGCCGCCGCCGCGGTGCACGGCGACCTCGGCCAGGGCGCCCGCGAGCAGGCGCTGCGCGCGTTCCGCAGCGGCAAGGTCGACGTGCTGGTCGCCACCGACGTCGCCGCCCGCGGCATCGACGTCTCCGGCGTCAGCCACGTCGTGAACTACCAGTGCCCAGAGGACGAGAAGACCTACGTGCACCGGATCGGCCGCACCGGCCGCGCCGGGCAGACCGGTGTCGCGGTGACGCTGGTCGACTGGGACGACATCCCTCGCTGGCAGCTGATCAACAAGGCGCTCGACCTGGACTTCGACGAGCCGGCCGAGACCTACTCCACCTCGCCGTGGGTCTACACCGACCTGGACGTGCCCGAGGGCTCGACCGGCCGGCTGCCGAAGGCCCAGCGCACCCGGGAGGGCCTGGACGCCGAGGCCGTCGAGGACCTCGGCGAGACCGGCAAGCTCACCCGGTCCGGCGCGCGCGGTCCCGCCCGTGGGGACGGCGAGAAGCCGGCCGGTGCCCGCAAGAGCCGTTCCCGCCGGCGCACCCGCGGTGGCGGCGCCGCCGCGGGGGCCGCTGCGCCGGCCGCGGGCTCCGAGGAGGCCCCGGCGACCGAGCCCACGGCCGAGGGCGCTGCCATTGAGGGCGCTGCGCCCACGCCGCGCCGTCGCCGTCGCCGCCGCGGGGCCGCCAACCGCGGCTCCGCCGAGCCGGCGGCCTAGTCTCTTCGGCCGTGCCCCCACTGCGCCGCCCGCCGCTGCGGGTGTGGGGCTGGACCGCGGCCACGCTGGCCCTCGTCGTCGTCGCCGCGCTGCTGTGGCGCGGCTCGGACGCGGCGGCCACCGACAGCACCACGGCCGCACCGGCCGGCGTCCCCGACGGGACGCCGGCCGGCGCCGTCTCCACCGCCTGGACCGCACCGACCCGGACGAGCGGTACCGTGCCGCACGCGACGGTGCACGGCGGCCGGGTGCTCGTCGCCGACGCGCACGGCGTCCGGGCGCTCGACGTCGCCACCGGCACCGAGGGGTGGCACTACACGCGGGCCAACGCCCAGCTGTGCGACTGGACGGCCGTCGGCAGCGTGGTGGTCGCGGTGTTCCGCACCGAGGACCGCTGCGACGAGGCGGTCGCGCTGTCGGCCGACACCGGCGCGCGGACGTGGACCCGCAACGCCAACCTGCGCACCGACATGGTGCTGCGCAGCACCGACGGCATCGTGCTGGCCGCCTCGCCGACCGGGGTGGTCACCCTGGACCCGGTCGGCGACAACATCCGCTGGCGCGAGGCGGCCACCCCGGGCTGCCGCCTGCTGGGGGCCGACGTCGGGGAGGCCGGGGTCGTCGTCCTGCAGCGGTGCGCCGAGACCGCCGCGCTGCAGCTGCGGCTCTTCGACGGCTACGACGGCACCGCGGTGTGGACCCGCGACGTCCCCGACACCACCGCCACGCTGGCCGGCGTCGACCGGACCGTGGCCGTGGCCGGGGCCGAGGGCGTGCAGCTGTTCGCCGCTGCGGACGGCGTCCCGCTGGGCTCGCCCGTCCCCGGCGGCGGCCCGGTGCTGGTCCGCGGCGTCGGCGACGCGCTGCTCGTCCTCGCCGGCGGCACGCTCTCCGCGGTCGAGCAGGACACCGGGGCGGTGCGCTGGTCCGCCCCCGCGACCGGGCTGCCGAGCGGTCCCGCCGACGGCAAGCAGCTGGGTGTCGCCGCCCCGCTGCCGGTCCCCGAGGACGGCGCCGTCGTCCTGCGCGACCCGGCCACCGGCGCCGAGGTGAGCCGGGCCACTCTGGACGACCTGCCCGCGGGCGGGGTCGCCACGGTCGCGGGCCCCGTCGTCGTCCTCCAGCTGACCGACTCCGTGGTCGGCTCCCGCTGACCCTGGACCCCGCACCGGCTCCCACCGGGGTATGACTGGTCCATGGTGATGCCCGCCGGCCCCGACGACAGCGCTCCCCTCTCCATCGCCCCGGACGACCTCCGCCAGCTGGCCGACCACGACGCGGACCACCGCACCTTCCCGGGCGGCGCCGGTCCGCTGACCGCCCTCGACACCGGCGGCGACGGCGAGCGGGGCACCGTGCTGATGGTGGCCGGGTACACCGGGAGCAAGGAGGACTTCGCGCCACTCCTGCGGCCGCTGTGCGCCGAGGGCTACCGGGTCGTCGCCCTGGACCAGCGCGGGCAGTTCGAGTCGCCCGGTCCCGACGACCCGGCGCGGTACACCGTGGCGGAGCTGGCCGGCGACGTCCTCGCCGTGGGCCGGGCACTGGCGGACGGGGCCGGCGCCGGGCTGCACCTGGTCGGGCACAGCTTCGGCGGGCTGGTCGGCCGGGCCGCCGTCCTGGCCGACCCGTCGCTGTTCGCCTCGCTGACCCTGCTCGGCTCGGGGCCCGCGCGGCTGGTCGGGCCGCGGGCCGACCTGCTCGACCACCTCTCCCCGCTGCTGGACGCCGGCGGCGTCCCGCTGGTGCACGAGACGCTCGAGCAGCTGGCCATGACCGATCCCCGGGCCCAGGCGGTGCCGGCGCCCACCCGGGCGTTCCTGGCCCGCCGGTTCCTCGCCAACAGCGCCGCCGGGCTGCGCGGCATGGCCGACGCGATGACCACCGAGCCCGACCGGGTCGCCGAGCTGGCCGCCACCGGCGTGCCGCTGCTGGTGGCACACGGCGCCGCGGACGACGCCTGGTCGCCGGCCGCGCAGGAGGACATGGCCCGGCGGCTGGGCGCCCGCTACGCGGTGGTCTCCGGCGCCATCCACTCCCCCGCCATCGAGAACCCCGCCCGGACGCTGGAGGTCTTCCTCAAGTTCTGGGCCTCGGTGGCCGCCCGGTCGGGCGCGCCGTCGTGACGGTCTCGGCCCGCGACTGGACGCCGGAGGAGGACCTGCTCGGGTTCTTCGGTCCCGACAGCGTGACCTGGCGGGTCCACGCCGACCCGGTGTTCTCCGTCGGTGGGCTCCGCGCGCTCGTGCTGCAGGCGCTGCACCCCGTGGCGATGGCCGGCGTGGCCAGCAACTCGGTCTTCCGCGACGACCCGTGGCCGCGGCTGGTCCGCACCGCCGCCTACGTCGACACGCTCACCTTCGGCACCCGGCAGGAGGCGATGCGGGCGGTGCGGCGGGTCCGGGGCATCCACCGCCGGCTCGGCGGGGACGTCGACGGCCGCGCCTACCGGGTCGATGACCCCGACCTGCTGCTGTGGGTGCACTGCTGCGAGGTCGACTCGCTGCTCGACGTCGCCCGCCGGGCCGGGGTGGTGACCGGGGACGTCGACGCCGACCGCTACGTCGCCGAGCAGGTGACCGCCGCCGTCCTGGTCGGGTGCACCGAGGACGACGTGCCGCGGACGGCCGCCGGGCTGGCCGGCTACTTCGCCGACGTCCGCCCGGTGCTGGCGCTGACCCCGGCGGCCCGCGACGCGATGCGGCTGGTGCTCGCCCCGCCGATGCCGCCGTGGGTGCGGTTCCTGACCCCCGCCCGCCCGGCGTGGGGCTCGCTGGCCTCGCTCGCGGTGGCCACCCTGCCCCAGTGGGCGCGCCGGATGTACTCGCTGCCCGGGCTGGGGGTGACCGACCCCGCCGCGACGGCCGCCCTGCGGGCGTTCCGGCTGGGGATGCTGCGGCTGCCGCAGCGCGTGCGGCGCTCCCCGATCGTCTGGGCCGGGTTCGAGCGGGTCGCGCAGGCGGTGCCGGTCAGCGCCTGACAGAGGACCCCGTCTCCTCACCGCTCGCAAGCTGGCGGCGAGCCTCTGGACGGGGCCATGTCGAGGGGCACGGTCAGGCCGGCTCGTGGTCGAGCGCGCGCCGCGCCGCGGCGAGGACCGCGGCGGCGACGCGGTCCAGGGACGGCGAGCGCAGCTTCCACTGCTGCCAGTGGAGGACGACGTCGACCGCGCCGTCCGGATCGAGCCCGACCAGCTCCCCGGCCGGCTCCTGCTGCACCGGCACCATCCCCCACCCGAACCCCAGCCGGACCGCGGTGACGTAGTCCGCCGACGCGGGCACGAGGTGCACCGGGGGCGCGGCCGCGTCGACGCCCCGGCCGCGCAGGTAGCGGTACTGCAGGTCGTCGTCGCGGTCGAAGACCACCACCGGCGCCCGGCACAGCGACTGCTCGGTGACCCCGTCGGGGAACCACCGCTGGGCGAACGCCGCGGTGGCCATCGGGCGGTAGCGCATGCCGCCCAGGCGGGTCACGGTGCACCCCGGCACGGGGTCGGGGTCGGCGGTGACCGCGGCCATCACCCGGCCCTCCCGCAGCAGGGCGGCGGTGTGCTCCTGGTCCTCCCGGTGCAGGTCGAAGGCGAGCTCGCCGGCGAGCGGGGCGAGGGCCGGCAGCACCCAGGTGGCCAGCGAGTCGGCGTTGACCGCGACGGGCAGGGACACGGGCCGGCTCGTCCCGTCGTCGGCCAGTTCCCGGGTCGCGTCGGCGGTGAGCAGCGCGACCTGCCGCGCCAGCCGCAGCACCGCCTGCCCGGACTCGGTGACCCGCACCGGCTTGCTGCGCACGAGCAGCACCCGCCCGGTCGCCGCCTCCAGCGCCTTGAGCCGTTGGCTGACCGCGCTCGGCGTGACGTGCAGGGTCCGGGCGGCGCCGTCGAGGGTGCCCGCGGTGACGGTCGCGTCGAGGGCTCTCAGCTGGCCGAGGTCGAGGTCCACGCTGCCATTAGAAGCGCTTCAGGTCCTGCAGGAAGTCGCGCTGCGCTGTCGCCGGCGCACGGCCTAGCGTCCTGGCCGTGCCCACCGCCCTGCTCGCCGCCGTGTCCGGCCTCGGCCTCGGCCTGTCGCTCATCGTCGCGATCGGCGCGCAGAACGCCTTCGTGCTCCGCCAGGGGCTGCGGGCCGAGCACGTGGCCGCCGTCGTCGCCGTCTGCCTGGTCTCCGACGTCGTACTGATCGTCGCCGGCACCGCGGGCGCCGGTGCGCTGGTCACCCGGGCACCGCAGGTGCTGACGGTCGTCTGCTTCGCCGGGGCGGCCTTCCTGCTCGCCTACGGGCTGATGGCCGCCCGCCGGGTGGCGCGCCCCGCCGCCCTGGTCACCGACGCCGCCGGCCGCCGGGCCGGGCTGGCGGTCACCGTGACCACCTGCCTGGCGCTGACCTGGCTGAACCCGCACGTCTACCTCGACACCGTCGTGCTGCTCGGGGCACTGGCCGGCACCTGGGACGACCTGCGGTGGTGGTTCGCCGGCGGGGCCGCGGCGGGCAGCGCCGTCTGGTTCACCGGCCTCGGCTTCGGGGCCCGGCTGCTGCGGCCGGTGTTCGCCCGGCCGGCCGCCTGGCGGGTGCTGGACGCGGGCATCGCCCTCGTCATGGTCGCGCTGGCGGTCTCCCTGGCCGTGCGCGGCGCCCAGGGCGGCTGAGGGACCCGCCGGGGTTCGCCTCAGCCGCTCTCCTCGGCGAGGAAGCTCCACGTCTCCCGTGCGGGGGTGGCGGCCTGGCCGACCGGGCAGCTGGGCCGGAAGTCGCACCAGCCGCACTGCCGGCCGGGCGCAGGCGGGAAGGCGGCGTCAGGGTCCTCGCCGGCCTCCAGCGCCGCGGTGGCCGTACCGATGTCGGCGGCGACGTCCTCCGCGCGGCGGACGTGGTTGGCCAGCGACCGGTCGGTGTGCTCGAAGGTGGCGACCGTCCCGCTGGGGAGGTGGTGCAGCTCCACGCGGCGGCACGGCCGGCGCAGGGTGCGGCGCACCCCGAGCACGTAGGCGGCCAGCGCGGGTGACCCGCGGGCGTCGTCGTCGGTGCTGGGCACCCGCCCGGTCTTGTAGTCGACGACCACCAGCTCGTCGCCCCGCTGGTCGATCCGGTCGACGCGCCCGGAGAGGGCGAGCCGCTCGGTGGTGGTGGCCACCTGGCGCTCCAGGCCGACCGGCTCGTCGCCCGGGTCCAGCCCACCGACGTAGTCGGTCAGCCAGGTGGCCGCCCGCGCCCGCCAGCGGTCGGCCTGCTCGCCGTCGCGGAAGCCGGCCGGCGACCAGACCGAGTACAGCAGCTGCCGGATCGAGACCGCCGTGCGCTTGGACAGCGGCAGGTCCCACCACGAGCGCAGCGCCGCGTGCACCGCGGACCCCACCGAGTTGTGCGCCCACGCCGGACCCTTCTGCGGGGTCGGCCGGTCGACGTAGGCGTACCGGTAGCGGCGCGGGCAGTCGGCGAAGGTCGCCAGCTTGCTCGGCGTGGCCGGGAACAGCCGCCGCGGCATGCCGGGCATCTCCAGCTGCGCCCCCTGCATGCCCTCCACGCTAGCCGGGCGCCCCGACGGATCCACGGCGTCCGTCCCGGGGACCGCCGCGTCGGCCCCGGGGACGAACGGGCCGCGTCGGCCCGGTGCGGACGGCGGCGTCAGTCCCGGTACGGCGTGACGCCGGTGCCGGCGGCCAGGATCGCCTCCAGCTGCTCCGGCGCGGTGGTGCACGCGGCGATCGGCGTCGTCTTGTTGGTCCCGTGGTAGTCGCTGGAGCCGGTGACCACCAGGCCGAGCTCGCCGGCCAGGCCGCGCAGGTGCGCGCGCTCGTCGGGGTCGTGGTCGGGGTGGTCGACCTCCAGGCCCATCAACCCGGCCGCCACCATCGTCGCGATCGCCTCGTCGCCGACCACCCGCCCCCGCTTGGTGGCCAGGCCGTGCGCGAAGACCGGCACCCCGCCGGCGGCCCGCACCAGGGTGATGCCGTCGAGGACGTCGGTGTCGGCCTTGGCCACGTAGTAGGGGCTGCGGTGGTGCAGCAGCGTGGCGAAGGCGTGGTCGACCGACTCGACGACGCCGGCGTCGACCAGCGCCCGCGCCACGTGCGGACGGCCGACGACCCCTCCCCCGGAGCGCTCGACGATCTCGGTCCAGACCACCGGGAAGCCGGCGTCGGCGAGGGCGGTGACGATGCGCTCGCCGCGGCCGAGCCGCTCGGTGCGCAGCCGCGCCCGCTCCTGGGCCAGCCCGGGGTGCTGCGGGTCGAACAGGTAGGCCAGCAGGTGGACGCTGATCGGCGGCGCCCCGGCGGGGAACCACCGGCAGGACAGCTCCATGCCCGGGACGACCGTCATCCCGGCGGGACGCGCGGCCTCGGCCTCGGCCCAGCCGCCGGTCGTGTCGTGGTCGGTGAGCGCGACGACGTCCAGGCCCGCGGCGTGCGCGGTGGCGAGGAGTTCGGCGGGGCTCTCGGTGCCGTCGGAGACCGACGAGTGGGTGTGGAGGTCGATCCGCATCACCGGTCAGCCTGCCGCACCCGGCGTCCGGCCACCCGGCGGCGCGAGGGGCGGACCCGCGGGATCGGCTCGGTGTCGCGCCGTCCGGCCTCGGGGGCGACGCGGGGGCCCCTCGGCTCGGGCGGGGGCGGGGACGACGGCGGCTCGGGGTCGCCCTCGTCGTTGCCGAGGGACGCCGCGCCGCCGCCGCCGAAGAGCAGGTCGCTGACCTTGCGGTACAGCTGGTCGGCGTGCGGCAGGTAGGTGATCTCCTCCAGCGCCTGCTGCTGGCCGGCCGACTCGAAACGGAACGTGCCGTAGCCCAGCACCTGGCCGACGAGGGTCTCCTTGTACGTGAGGTCGGTGATCCGCCGCAGCGGCAGCAGGGCGACCGTGCGGACGACGATCCCGCTGGTCAGCAGCACCCGCCGGTTGGTGACGATGAAGTGCCGCATCCACCACTCGCCCACCCGCAGGCCGAGGAAGACCAGCGCGCCGAGGAGCACGAGGAAGCCGATCGTGGTGGCGACCTCGTTGTCCTGCTCGACGTTCGCGGTGCCGACGTGGCCGGCGCCCCACAGCAGGAGCCAGCCGCCCACGACCAGTGCCGGCAGCGCCTTGACGCTCGGCTCGACGAGCACCGCCCAGTGCCGCCGCGTGGCCACCACCGGCGGGCGTTCGCGCGGGAGCGTGAACTTCTCGGCGTCCTTGCTCCAGCGGGGCCGGCGGCCGTTCGCGGGCTGCGGTGCCGGGCCGGTCATGGGCCGGCTAGGTCAGCGACCCGACGAAGTCGGCCAGGGAGGACGCCGCTTCGCCGAGGAACTGACCGACGGTGCGCACGAACTCGGCGGAGCTCTCGGGGGCCTGGATGACGTAGAAGAGGATGAAGGCGACGACCAGCCAGGTGAGGACCTTCTTGAGGCTCACCGTCACCTCCGCGGGTGTGCTGTGGGATGGCCGGGACGGGTGCGCCCCGGCGGCGACCACCATGGGTAACACACGCCTCACGGCTCCCTCCTGGGACACGCCGCCCGGCACGTGGGCCGATGCGGTCCGGTCCGTCACTGCCCCGGCAGCAGGTGCTCGCTCGGCGGGCCGAGGGGCAGGTCGGGATAGAGCCGCTCGCGCAGGTCCAGCAGTTCCAGCTGCTCGGCCAGCAGCCAGGCGGCCGACATCGGCCACATGACCAGCCACAACCAGACCCCGAACGCCTCCCCGACGAAGGCCGCCCGGTCGTCGGAGGTGGGCACGGCCCAGAGCGGGGCGTGCTGGCCGGCGGCCTTGACGTCGGCCGAGGAAGGGCCGGCGATGACGTCGCCGGGGTCGGGACCGGGCAGTCCGGCATAGCCGCAGCCCACCCCGGTACCCGGCTCCTCGGCGATGAGCACCAGCTCGGCCGAACCACCCAGCGGCGCCGGTCCGGCGCAGTCCACGACGATCGCGCGGGCCCCCGGCTCCCCGCCCCACGCCAGCCCCGTGACCGACCAGCCCGTCGGCATGGGGTCGGGCACCCAGGCCGGCACCCGGGCATCGGCGGTGACCGCGGCGATGGCGTCGTGCGCGACCAGCAGCGTGTGGTGCAGGGGCGTCACCGCGCCGTGCACGTGGCACCAGGCCTGGCCGGAGTTCCCCGGGCGGACGACCAGTCGTTCGCCGCACCGGGGACAGACCGTGGTGGCAGTCATCGGGCATCACCGTCCTGTGGCCGGAGAGGTTCGTCAAGCGCTGACAGCGACGGCGCTGCGTACCGTGCGGGGCGTGTCCCGCCGGAACGATCCCGCACCGCCGGTGGTGGCGTGTGTCGGGGCCGTGGTGCACGACGCCACGGGCCGGCTGCTGCTCATCCGCCGCGGGCACGAGCCCAGCCGGGGACTGTGGTCGGTCCCCGGCGGGCGGGTCGAGCCCGGGGAGACGCCGGAGGCCGCCGTGCAGCGCGAGGTGCTCGAGGAGACCGGACTGCGGGTGCACGTGGGAGCGCCGGTCGGCCGCGTGCGGATCGCGGGCGCGGACGTCGTCTACGACGTCGTCGACTTCTCCTGCACCCTGGTCGACCCCGACGCCGCGCCGGTGGCCGGGGACGACGCGGACGCGGTCACCTTCGCCGGCGCCGCCGACCTGGAGGCGATGCGGTGCACCCCGCGGCTGGTCGAGACCCTGCGCGGCTGGGGCGTGCTGCCCACCTGACCGCGCGCCTCAGTCGCGGGGCGTCGGCTCCGGGCGCCCGGGCTGCTCGCCGCCGCGGGCCTCGCCGTAGGAGCGCTTGGGCACCATGACCTTGCGCCGGAAGGTGCAGACGACGGTGCTGTCCTGCTTGTAGCCGATGGTCTCGACGTGCACGACGCCGCGGTCGTCCTTCGACCGCGACTCCGTCTTGTCCAGCACGCGCGTCTCGCCGTAGATCGTGTCGCCGTGGAAGGTCGGGGCCACGTGCCGCAGCGACTCGATCTCCAGGTTGGCGATGGCCTTGCCCGAGACGTCGGGGACGCTCATCCCCAGCAGCAGCGAGTAGACGTAGTTCCCCACCACGACGTTCCTGCCGAAGTCGGTGGTCTCCGCCGCGTAGTGGCTGTCCAGGTGCAGCGGGTGGTGGTTCATCGTGATCAGGCAGAACAGGTGGTCGTCGTACTCGGTGACGGTCTTGCCGGGCCAGTGCTTGTAGACAGCCCCGACCTCGAACTCCTCGTAGTACCGACCGAACTGCATGGACGTCCTCCGGTGTCGACGCTGACGGCGGGGCACGGACGACGACGGGAGGCCCTCCGCGAGCAGGGGCCAGTTGCCCACGACGCCGCGTCGGTGACCCATCTGGACGGGCGCCGATCCTACGATGCCCCGGTGCCACCGGCTCCTCCCGTTCGCGACCCCGAGGAGGCGGGGGTCGTGACGCTGTCCCCCGCCGGCCGGCTGGTCCGGCTCTCGGCCACCGTCGCCGTCCTGCTCGTGCTGCTGGCCGGTTCCGTCTGGGGCAGTGACGCCTCGTTCCCCTTCGGCCCGTTCAAGATGTACTCGACCCGCGCCGACCCCGACCGTCCCGTCGTCTCCACCCGCGTGGTCGGGCTGACCGCCGACGGTACGGAGGTCCGCCTCTCCGGTGGCGAGGTGGGACTGCGCCGGGCCGAGTTCGAGGGGCAGCTGCCGCGGCTGGTGGACGAACCGGGGCTGTTGACCCTGCTGGCCGACACCTACGTCGAACACCACCCGGATGCCGAACCGCTGGTCGAGGTGCGGGTGGTGCAGCGGCGCTACCAGCTCGAGGACGGCCGGCAGACCGGCGAGGTCACCGACAGCGTCCTCGTCGCCCAGGACCTGGAGGGCACCCCGTGAGCGCGACCTCGGCACCCCGCCCCGAGCCGGCCGGCGTCGTGGCGGCGGACGGCGGCGTGGCGGCGGCCCGCCGCCGGTACGGCTGGTGGTTCCGGCCCGTGCCGCTGGCCCGGATCGCGGTCTTCCGGACCATCGCCTACCTGTTCGTCCCGGTCGACGTCTTCCTCACGACGGCCTGGGTGCGCGCGCACGCCGCCGTCCCGACCGAGTACTACCAGCCCCTCACGATCGGGCAGCTGCTGCCGCTGCCGGTCCCCACCGCCACGGTGGTGCACGTCGTCCAGTGGGCCCTGGTGGCCGCGGCGCTGGCGGCGGCCACCGGGCGGGCGCCCCGCCTCCTGGGCACCACGGTGTTCCTCCTCTACTTCGAGTGGATGGTCATCGCGATGAGCTACGGGAAGGTGGACCACGACCGGATCGCCTACCTCGTCGCGCTCGCGGTGCTGCCGACCATCGGGCGGGTGCGCTGGCGCGACCGCCGCTCCTCGGAGGCGGCCGGCTTCGCGATGGCCGCGGTCTTCGTCACGGTCATGCTCACCTACTTCCTGGCGGCCTGGGCGAAGATGCGCTTCGGCGGGTGGGACTGGGCCACCGGCTCGACGCTGGCCCGGGCGATCGTGCGCCGCGGCACGGGCCTGTCGGACTGGACGCTCCAGGTCCCCGGCCTGCTGGTGGCCGCGCAGTGGGCGATGCTCGTCCTCGAGTTCCTCGCCCCGCTCATGCTGCTGGTCCGGTCCGACCGCGCACGGGTGGCGCTGGTCGTCTTCCTGCTCGGCTTCCACGTCGCCGTCTTCGCCAGCGTGAAGATCATCTTCCTGCCGCACTGCGTGGCGATCCTGTCGATCCTCCCGTGGGAGCGGCTGCCCGACGCGGCACGGCGGCTGCGCGCACGGATCGCCCGCGGCCGACCGGCCACGGCCTCCGCGGACGCCGCTCCCGCAGGCTGAGCGCAGACGCCCCTGTGCCTGTCACAGCAGTGCGCTGATCCGCGCGGCCACCTCCGCCTCGTGCTGCTGGTACGAGGCCGCCACGCTGTCGAGCAGCCCACCCATCCCGGTGAGCGCATCGCTGACCCCCTGCGCGCTCAGCCGCCACTGCTCGTAGAGCTCGCTGAAACGCACCGCGGCCTGGCTGTCGGTCCAGCCGTCGAGGACCGACGCGTTGACGCTGCTCGACAAGGTGGCGGAACGCGCTGCGCTCTCCGCGGCCTCGGACCGGCACTGCGCGGCCATCGACTGCAGGGTGGCGATGTCGACCTTCACTGTTCCTCCTCGACCCGGGCCCGTCCCGGTCGCGGCGAACGGTAGGGCGCCGGCCGGGCGGCCCGGCCTCGGTCGTCCACAGGCGCGGTGCCGGTCCACAGATGGCCAGCCTCGGCTCGCTCCCGGCGCGCCCGGGGCGAGGGTCGACGCGTGCGTCTCCGCTCCGAGCCCTCCCCGCCCGCGTCCCGTCGTTGGTCGCTCCTGACCGCCGACGCCACCGTGGACGTCGAGGTCACCGCGGCGGACGACGAGCGCCTGGGTGCCGTGCTGCCCGAGCTCGCCGAGGTCCTGCGGTTGCCCGCCGCGCAGCTGTGGGCCGGCTCGGTGAGACTCGGGCACGACGTCCCGCTGACCTCCCCCGCGCTGGCGCACGGCGCGCTGCTCGGCCTGGGCCGTCCCGGTCCCCGTGGGGGGTCCGCGGAGCGGTCCAGCGCTCTCGAGCTGCACGTCGTGGGCGGCCCCGAGGCGGGGACGACCGTTCCCCTGGCCCGCGGTCGGCACGTCGTGGGCCGCGGCGGGGAGGCCACGGTCGGGCTGGACGACCCGGACGTCTCCCGGCGGCACGCCCTGGTCGACGTCGGGACCGGCGGTCTCACGGTCGCCGACCTGGGGTCCACCAACGGCAGCAGGCTCGGCGACGAGGCACTGGGCGTCCGGCCGCAGCCCTGGACCGGCGGCGCCGTCCTGCGGATCGGTGCGAGCGCGCTGGTCCCGGCGGTCCCCACGGACACGCCCGCCGCCCTCCAGCCGGCACCCGGCGGACGGCTCCGGCTGCGCTCCTCGCCGCGCCTCGCGACGCCGCGGCAACAGGTCGAGGTCCGCCTCCCCGCACCGCCGGTCCGCGCGCCGCGGCGACCGCTGGCCTGGGCGGCCGTCGCCCTACCCGTCGTGGCCGGGATCGTGCTCGCCTGGGCGCTCTCCACTCCCCACCTCCTGGTGTTCACCGCGTTGGGCCCCGTCGTCGCGGTCGGCACCTGGATCTCCGACCGGTGGACGGGACGGCGCAGCGGAGGCCGCGTGACGGCCGCGCACGCCGTGGAACTGCGGGCGGCCGAGCAACGGGTCGCCGAGGCCGTGCGCGCCGACGTGCTCGCGGTCGGCGCGGCCCATCCGGACCTCGCCACCCTCGCCACCGCGGCGCGGCGCCGCACCACCGCGCTCTGGCCGCGGGCTCGGGACGACGCCGACGCGCTGACCGTCCGCGTCGGCACGGGCGAGGGCCCGACCGCCGTGACCCGCGTGCACGCCGACGGCACCCGGGAACCCGTGACCGCGGAGCACCTCCCCGTCGTCGTCGAGCTCGCGGCGACCGGCGGGCTGGGTGTCAGCGGACCGCGGTCTCGCGTCCTCGGTGTGCTCGCCGGCGTGGCCGCGCAACTGGCGGCCCTGCACTCCCCGAGCGACCTGGGCCTGGCCCTGCTCACCTCCGAGGACCGGCTCCCCGCCTGGAAGTGGACGCGCTGGCTGCCCCACCTCGCTGACGAGGATGTGCAGGTCTGCAGGCCCGCGGCGGGCGGGGACGACGAGGGCCCGCCGTTGCGGTGGCTGGCCGCGGCGGTGGCGCCCGGCCGGCCGGCCGTGCGCGCCACTGCTCCCGAGGCGCACCCCGCGCCGCCCCGATGGACGGTGGTCGTGGTCGACCGACCGGTCGGTCCCCGGCTGGCCGCGGCCCTGCGCGCCGCCCGATCGGCCGGAGTCGTCGTCCTGGCGGCCGGGCCGTCCCGGCAGCGACTGCCGGTCGCCGTCGACGCCGTCCTGGAGCTCGCCGGGGAGACGGGCACGAGCGCGCTCCTGCACCGGGCCGGGAGCGCCCGCCCGGCCGCGGTGACCGTCGACCACCTGCCCGCACCGGTCGCCGCCGCCCTGGCGCGTGACCTCGCCGGCCTCACCCCGGCGCCCGCCGAGGCTGCCCTCCCCCGCCAGGTGTCCCTGCTCGACCTGCCTCGCCCGGGCCTCGACGTCGATGGCGGCGTCCTGCGCGGCGAGTGGTCACGGTCCCGCGACTCACTGATCGCCACGCTGGGCCGCACGGCCACCGGAGCCGCCTCGGTCGACCTCTGCCGGGCCGGTCCGCACGCGTTGGTCGCCGGTACCACCGGAGCGGGGAAGTCCGAGCTGCTGCAGACCCTGATCAGCAGTCTGGCGCTCGCCCACCCGCCGGACCGCTGCTCGTTCCTCCTGATTGACTACAAGGGCGGCGCGGCGTTCGCCGACGCCGGCTCCCTGCCGCACACCGTCGGGCTGCTGACCGACCTCGACGGCGCGTCGACCGCCCGGGCGCTGCGGTCGCTGAGCGCCGAGCTGACCCGCCGCGAGATCCTCCTGGCCACGCACGGCGCGGCGGACCTCGCCGCCCTGCCGAACTCCGTGGACCTGGCGCGGCTGCTGATCGTGATCGACGAGTTCGCCGGGCTCGCCGAGGAGCTGCCGTCGTTCGTCTCCGGTCTCGTCGGCATCGCCCAGCGCGGTCGCTCTCTCGGCGTCCACCTGGTGCTGGCCACCCAGCGGCCCGGCGGCGTCGTGTCCCCGGAGATCAGGGCCAACTGCACCCTGCGCATCTGCCTGCGGACGACGGACGAGGCCGACTCCAGGGACGTGCTCGGGACGCCCGCGGCGGCCGGACTGCCGGTCGACGTCCCCGGGCGAGGGCTGTTGCGCACCGGTGGGGGCGCACCGGTGCTCTTCCAGGCCGCGCGCACCTCGGGTCCGACGACGGACGCGCGGCCGCACGGTCCCCGCGTGCGGCCCTGGCGCTGGCCGTCCCCGGGAGCGGCACCGGCCGAGGAGGTCCCGCCGAGCGGCCCGTCGGGTCTGGCCCGGCTCGCCACGGCGCTGTCCCGGCACGCGCAGGAGGCGGGGATCCCCCTCCCGTACCGGCCGTGGTGCCCCGCGCTGCCCGAGATCGTCCGGGCCGAGGACCTGCCGTCGGGCTGCGCCGACACCGGGCCCGACGAGGCGGCCGAGCGGTCCCGGCTGCGGATCGGCCTGCTCGACCGCCCGGAGCGCCAGGTGCAGGACGCGCTCGTCCTCGACCTCGGCCGCGGCGGGAGCTGGTTGGCGGTGGGCGGCGCGCGCAGCGGCCGGACGACGTTCCTCCGCACCGCCCTCGCGGAGGCGGTCACGGCCCTGCCACCCGACGAGCTGCACGTCCACGTCCTCGACCACGAGGGCGGAGCCCTCGCGGCCGCCGCCGCGGGCCTGCCGCACACCGGGACGACGGTCGGCGGCGAGGACGCGCTGCGGACCGTCCGCCTGCTCGACCGGCTCGGTCTGGAGGTCGCCGCTCGGCGCGCCGGGACGTCGCCGGCGCCGCGACCGCGCCTGCTGCTGCTCGTCGACGGCATCGAGGCGCTCAGCGCCCAACTGGACGAGGCCGAGCCCGGGCGCGGCGCCACGCCCCTGCTCCGGTTGCTGCGCGACGGCGCCGCCGTGGGACTGACCTGCCTGCTCACCGCCGACCGGGCCGTGCCGGGCGGCCGGCTGGCCGGCGCGGTCGGCACCCGGCTGGTCCTCCCCCTGCCCGACCGCGCCGACTACGCCGTCGCCGGCATCCCGGCCCGCGCCGTGCCCAGCTGTCGCCCGCCCGGTCGGGCACTGCTGGGCGAGGACGCCGTGGAGTGCCAGCTCGCGCTGCCCCGCGACCTGCCGGCTCCGGCGCTGTACCAGGCCCCCGCGGGCGCCCGCCGACCGCTGTCGGTGCCCGCACTGCCGGCCGACCCGGTGCTCCCGGCAGCCCTGCGCGCGGACGGCGGGGTGGGCCTGCGGCTGCCGGTGGGACCGGGCGGGGACGAGGGCGCCGTCCTCGAGGTCGACCTCGCCCGCGCCGGCGGGCTGCTCGTGGCCGGCCCGCCCGGCAGCGGCCGCAGCAGCGCGCTCGATGCGTTCGCCCGCCACCTGGCCGCCACCGGCGTCCCGGTGCTCCGGGTGGCCCGTGGCGCAGCCGACCTCCCGCACGCCGAGGCGGACGGGGACACCCGCCTCGGGAGCTCGGACGTCGCGGGGTGGCGGTCCTGGCTCGCCGCGCTCGACGGAGCGCGGGGAGCGGTCGTCGTCGACGACCACGGCGCGGTGGCCGAGTCCCCCGTGCTGGCCGCGATCGCCGACACCGGGGCCGACCAGGTCGTGCCGCTCGTCGGGGGGACGGCCGCGGAGCTGTCGGCCGTCTACCGGGGGCCGCTCCCGGCGCTGCGCCGCCGCCGCAGCGGCCTGCTGCTCTGCCCCGCCCCGGGGGACGCCGACCTGCTGGGCATCCGACTCCCCCGGACGCCGGTCCCTCAGCGGCCGGGCTCGGGGTGGCTGGTCACCGCCGGGGTGCCACAGCGGGTCCAGGTGGCCCGGCACCGCCCCGCGGCCCCAACCGCGTCACCGGACCGCGCGGTGGTCGGAGCGGCGGCGTGAGCCGGCGCCCTGGAGCCGCGTCAGAGCAGCTCCAGCACCATCCCGATCTCCTGGCTGGCGTACCAGGCCAGCTCGTGGCCCTCCGCCTGGTCCACGACGAACTGCGCGTCCTCGCTGCCCAGGTCCGCCTCGAGGACGACGTTGACGGCCGCGCGCACGTCGTCCTCGGCGTCGGCGCCGTCGATGTGGACGCTCGCGACGTCGCGGAGGGCGATGTCGCCGGTCACCCGGACCGCTCCGGGGTCGGCGTCCGGGTCATCGACCTCGGAGACCGCGCCGTCGGGGACGTCCGCGGCGACCACGACGCGGCGCCGGGCCGCAGTGGGGTCGACGTCGATCAGTCGCAGGCTCGCGCGGGCAGCGCCGAGGAGCGCGGCGTACTCCAGCTCCTCCAGGTCGGCCTCCGCGTCGCTGACCGCGTAGAACTCGCGCAGCCGCGGGGAGACGGCGAAGGCGGTGTGCGGGCCGGCCAGGCGACCGTCGTCCACCAGGGTCCTCAGGACGCTCGTCGTCGCAGGCAGGTACACGCGCACCGGGCTGGCTCCTCCTCGCTGGTGGACAGCGCGACCGTATCCCGGCGGGGAGGTCGACCCTCGCCCCCAGGGTCAGCCGGCGGTCTCCACCAGCACGCCGATCTCCTGCTCGATGAGGTCGGCGAGGACGTCGACGTCGCCGACGCTGTCGCGATCGGCGTTCAGCCCGAAGAAGAGGCGGCCGTCGTAGCTGGTGATGCCCACCGACAACCCCTGCCCGGGAGCGAGCGGGACGACGGGGAAGACCTCGCGCATCCGGCCGCCGGCCGCGTACAGCGGCAGCTGGGGGCCGGGCACGTTGGTGATCACCAGGTTGGACATCCGCCGGGTCAGGCCCCGCGCGGCACGGGCACCCAGCGCGTGCAGGGTCGGCGGGGCGAAGCCGGTGAGGGCGATCAACGTCTCCGCGCCCACGGAGCGGCCCTGTTGGCTCACCCCGCGCATGGCGTAGCTGAGCCGGGCGAGCCGGACCCGCGGGTTGGGTTCGCCGACGGGGAGGTCGACGAGGTAGCTGGAGACCCTGCTGCCCGGCTCCTCCTCCCCCTCGCCCTGCACGGACACCGGGACCAGCGCGCGCACCGAGGTCGAGCCGACCACGGCCTGCCCGCGCGAGAGGAGCCAGTCCCGCAGCGCGCCGGCGACCACCGCCAGCAGGACGTCGTTGACGGTGCCGCCGTGGGCCTTGCGGACCCGCTTCACGTCGTCGAGCGCCGCGCGCGCGACCGCGACCCGGCGCTGGCTGCCGCTGGTGGCGTTCAGCGGGCTGTGCGGCGCCGGGAGGAGGGCGGAGCGGGCGGTGCGGGCCACGCCCCGTGCCGCGCTGCCGAGGCGCACGCCCGTGGCGCGCACGTCGCCGACCGCCTGCCGGGCGGTGTCGACGACCGCGGTCGGCCGCTGCACGTACTCGCCGACCGCCTCGCGGACCAGCCGCACCCCGCTCGGCAGGCGCCGCGGCCGCCACGGTCCGGGCACCGGCAGCTCGGCGTCCGGGGAGGTGTCCAGGAGCACCTGGCCGATGTCGACCGTGCCCAGCCCGTCGACCAGCGCCGGATGGGTCTTGGTGATGACCGCGACACGGCCGCCGGCCAGCCCCTCCACGAGGTAGACCTCCCACAGGGGGCGGCCGCGGTCCAGCGGCCGTGCGGTGACCCGGGAGACCAGGTCCAGCAGCTGCGCCTCCGTGCCCGGGCGCGGCACCGCCGACCGGCGCACGTGGTACTCGACGTCGAAGTCGGGGTCGTCGGCCCAGACCGGGTTGGCCAGGTGCCCGGGGACCTCCAGGACCCGCTGCCGGTACCGCGGCACCAGCGGCAGGCGTGCCTCGACCAGGGAAGCGAGGGCCTCCAGCCCGCCCTGCGGAGGCTCGAGCACCAGCACGCCGGCGACGTGCATGGGGCTGTCCGGTCTCTCCAGGTAGAGGAACGAGGCGTCCAGGGTGGTCAGGCGCTCCACGATCGATCTCCTCCTGGTCGGGAGCTCACGCTACGACGTGCCTGTGGCCACCGGCCACCGGCGCTGCGGGCACTCCCGAAGGGGCCCGGGCCCGCCCCCGCAACGCCCGCCTCGCGGTCCCGGCCACGTCAGCCGGCCCGGCGGCGGAGCCGGGGCCGGCGGGCGTCGAGCGGCGCGGGCACGCCGGCGACCGCCGCGGCGAGGGCGCGGAGCTCGCTGCGCAGCGGCGAGGCGGTGGCCACCTCGGCCAGCGTGCGACCGGCCGCCAGCGCCGCGTCGGTCGCCCTCCGGTCGGCCGGAAGGAAGAACGCCACCTCGTGCCCGGCGAAGCGCTCGAGAGCCTCGGCGATCTCGCGACGCGGGTCCCCCGGCACCGGTCCCCGGCGGACCTGGTTGACCACGACCACCGGGTCGACGTCGGGCAGGACGTCGCGCAGGTCGCCCAGCGCCCGGATGCTGCGCTGCAGGGCCACCGGATCGGCCCCGCTGACGCACAGCACGGTGTCCGCGGCCTCGAGCACGGTCAGCGTCACGCCGTTGCGGCGCGGCGCGGCGGTGTCGAAGGAGAGCTCCTCGTCCTCCTCCAGGCTGAACGCGCAGTCCACGACGACCAGGTCGGCCGCCCGCGGGCCTCCTCGAGCACGGCCGCGACGCCGTGGGGACGCAGCTCGGGCCAGCGGTCGGCGCGGGCCAGGCCGGTCAGGACGCGCAGGTGCGGGCGCACCGCCCAGGCCAACCGGGCCAGGGCGGCCTCGTCGAGCGTGCCGGCGACCGCGTGGCGCGCCGCGCCGGCGAGGCCGGGCGACTCGTCGAGCAGCCCGAGCACCTGGGCGACCACGCCGCCGTACACGTCGGCGTCGGCGAGGAGGGTCTGGACGTCGAGGCGGGCCGCCTCGTCGGCGAGACCCACCGCGACCGTCGTCCGGCCCGGAGCGCCCGTGGGCCCCCACACCGCGACGACGCGTCCCCGGCCGGCCGCCCTACCCGTCGGCTCCTCCGGCGGGCTCGTCGCCGGCAGCGCGGCACGCGGATCGGCGATGTCGCGGCCGGCCGGGAGCCCGCCGCTCACCGCCTCGCGCAGCGCGCGGGCGATCTCGTCGGGCTCGGTGTCGGCGGGGAGCACGTGCGCGACACCGAGCGCCCGCAGCCGGTCGGCCGCCCGGTCGTCGCCGGGTTCGACCAGCCCCACCACCGCGACACCGGCCGCGGCCAGCCGGGCGACCGCGTCGGCGTCCAGCCTCCGCAGGTCTGCCGACAGCAGCGCGGCCTGGCCCGTTCCGGTCGCCGCCGCGGCCAGCAACTCCGACACGTCGACGCACCGCCGGACGACGGTGACGCCGTGGTCGGTCTGGTCCAGCGCGCCGACCAGCGCCGACTCCCACCCGGCACCGGTGACCGCCGTGAAGACCTGCAGGGCCATCAGTCCGACGACTCCGACGAGCGGTCCGAACCCGTCGTGGCGGCGGCCTCGCCCTGCTCGGGGGTCCGACCGCTCCCGTTCCCGCTCCTCGAGGAGGCCGACGTCCGGGAGGCCCCCGCCGAGTCGGCGTCGTCGGCCGACTCCTCGTCGGCCGACCGAGCGTCCGCAGCGCTCGGCGCGGCTGCCGGGACGTCGTCCACGGACTCGTGGACCACGACCACGAGCGGGCGCCCGCCGATCGCCTCGAGGACCTCCGGGGCCTCGTCCGTGGGCACCGACACCACGACCTGGACCGTGGTGGTCGCGGTGGACAACACGCCCTCGCTGCGCCCGGAGACGGCCTGCACCGGAGCTGCCTCGACGACGGGCGCCACCCCGGCGTCGTCGTCCCGTCCGGTGGCGACCGGGTCGCTCACGGCGTAGACGTCGACCACCTGACCACGGACCAGAGCCGGAGGTACGTGGCCGGCCTGCACCGGGAGGGCGAGCTGCACGAGCTCCGCCGGTTCCTCCAGGGCCGACCGCGGGAGCAGCTCTCCACGGCGCACCGTCCGGGCGAGGGTGCGCCCCTCGGGACGGGTGGTGGTCGCGAGGTAGGCGCCGGCGGCGTCGTCGAGCCGGACGTCGACGGGGACGAGGTCGGCCTCGGCGAGCACCGTGCCCGCGGCCAGGTCGCCCGCGGCGGACCAGACCGGCACCGTGGCGTCCGCCGCGGTGACCACGCGTGCACCGAGCAGCACCGACCCGAGCACGAGGAGCACGCCCAGGACGAGCCGCAGGTCCAGCCAGCGCGGCGGCCGGACCCGTCGCGGCACCGGACCGGGCACGGACTCGGCTGCCGACGGCGCGGGTGGGGTGGGGCGCACGGCGGTCACGGCCAGCGGTTCCTCCGATCTGCGACGAGCCGTGGGCGAGCTCGGTGGACCACGGTCGGACGCAGATGATGCGATATGGCCGCTGATCCGCGCAGTCGCCGTCCACACGTTCGGGTGTGGACGGCGCACACGCCACCCGGATGGGGCTGCCAGACTGTGCGCGACCGGACGGAGACCCGATGCCCACACCGCGCTTCCTGACCCTCGACGACGTCGCCGAGATCCTCAACGTCTCGTGGTCACAGGCCTACGCGCTGGTCCGCCGCAAGGAGCTCATCGCCATCCAGATCGGTGGCCGCGGCCAGTGGCGGGTCGAGGTCGACGAACTCGAGCGGTTCATCCAGCAGAAGTACGCCGAGGCCCGGGGAACCAGCGTCCCGGAGGAACCGGCGCCCGCGGAGCACGACGAGGCGATCTCGGACGCCGAGAGCACCGCCCCCGCCGCTGGAGGCCGCCGCCGGCGCTGAGCCGGCTCAGTCCAGACCCTGGACGAGGGTCCGCACCACCGCGACCGCGGGCAGCGCGATCGCCCGCACGCCCCGGACCGCCGCCGCCCGCCGCGGCTCGTCGGCCGCGTACTCGGCCAGTTCGACGAAGTCCGCGCCCACGGCGTCCACCGTCCCGACGTGGGCCGTCCCGTCGTCGAGGACGACCTGGACGACGCTGCGGTCGCGGGCCAGCCCGCGCAGGGCCCGGCGCAGGTCGAGCCGGGCGCGCACCACGCCTGCGGCGTCCGTCGGCGCCGTCGTCCGCACCAGGCCGGCCACCGTCCGCACCACGGGCAGCGCGACGAGGACGTCACGGCGCAGGTCGTCCACCAGCAGGACCCAGTCGCTGCCGACCTCGGTGAGCACGCCGGCGACGTCCCCCGCGCCGCGGCAGCGCAGCACCACCGACCTCCCCCGGGCACCCGCCAGCCGATCGGCCAGCCGGACCGCGCCCGTCTCCGCGCGCCGGCGCGAGCCGTCCTCGGCGCGCTCGGCCGCCACCTCGGCCGCGTCGAACTCCGCCTGCAGATCGGCGAACAGTCGCTGCCAGCGCATCGTCATCCTCCCGTCCACAGCGTAGATCCTTGCTGGCTCTTGCGTTTGCTTGCGTTTGGTTGATTTAGTCTCCGCTCGACCGACCGAGGAGGAGACATGTCGATCCGGCGCCTGACGGCGACCGCCGCGGGCATGGCGGTGGCGGCCGCGGCTCTGCGCGCGCTCACCCCGGACCTCTCCGGGCTGCTCGCTGGCGGCCTGGACGTGCAGCGGTTCGTGGACGTCCACGGCCCGGAGTCCCTGCTGCTGTCCGGGATCGCGGCGCTGGCCTGGGCGATCTGGGCCTGGGGCGTGCTCGGCCTGCTGCTCACCGCGCTCTCCGGTCTCCCGGGGATGGCCGGCGCCGTCGCGCGGGCGATGACCCGCGGACTGCTCCCGGCCGGGATGCGCCGGGCAGCCGCCGTCGCGCTGGGCGTCGGGTTGGTGACCGGGGGTCCGCTGCTCGCCGGTTGCACGGCCGGACCGGCTCAGCCCGGTGTGGCCCTGGCCGCGGCCACCGTGGACGCGATACCGGACTGGCCGGTCGCCGGGACAGCGCCGGCGACGGAGTCCCCGGGGGCGGTGTCCGACTGGCCGGACGCCTCCCCGACGCCGGGCCCGCCCGCGCCCTCCGCGGCCCCGGCTCCGTCCACGCCGACCCCGACGACACCCGCCCCCTCGGCACCGGCTTCGTCCACGCCGGCCCCGCCGGCGCCTGCCCCTGGCGTGCCCGACTCCGCGGCCGACGCCGCTCCCGACTGGCCGCTGCCGGCCCGCGGTGACCACGTCGTCCTCCGCGGCGAGTGCCTGTGGGAGATCGTTGCCGCCGACCTGCGCGCCTCCCTGACGCGCGAGCCGGCAGACGCCGAGATCGCCGCCTCCGTGCACGCCTGGTGGCAGGCCAACGCCGCGGTGATCGGCTCCGACCCCGACCTGCTCCTCCCCGGACAGGTCCTGCGCCCGCCCGCGCGCTGACCCCCCACCGAGTCCCCAGCACTGGAGCACCCGATGACCGCACCCTCCCCCGCCGACGCCGAGCGGCAGGTCCTCAGCGCCGCCACCCTGCGGCTGACCGTCGTCCCGACGCCGCAGCCGCCGCTCGTCGAGGGGCCGGCTCTCCGGCTCGTCCTCCCGGGCGTGCCGGTGCCGCGGCCGGTGCACCGACCCGGCCCGCGGCCGCGCCCCGAGGGCCCGCCGCGTTCCTACCCCGCGGGGTTCGAGCCGACCTGGTCAGGGCGCGCCGACCTCCCCGACCCGCACCTGGCCGGACGACGGCTGCTCACCCTGACCCTGGAGGCACTGGCCGGACGGCGACCGCTCAGCCAGGTGCAGCCGCTGACGACGGTCGGCGTCTACGCCGCGCTGAGCAGCGGGCGCCGTCCCCGCTGGTGCTCCGGCGGCACGGCGCCGCTGCTGCTCGGACGGGTGCACGTGTGCGAGCCGGTCGACGGTGTCGCCGAGGTGAGCGCGGTGGCGCGTCGCTCGGGCCGGGCGCACGCGGTCGCCGCCCGGCTGGAGGGCATCGACGGCCGGTGGCGGTGCACCGCCCTGCAGATCGGGTGATAAGGACCCCGTCCTCCTCACCCACTCGCGAGCTCGCGGCGAGCCTCGGGACGGGGCCACCCGAGACGACGACGCCCCCGCCGGCGGACCGGCGGGGGCGTCGTCGTGCATGTCCTCAGGAGCGGGACGGCGCTCCGTGGCAGACCTTGTACTTCTTGCCCGAGCCGCAGGGGCAGGGCGCGTTGCGGGCCGGCTCCTTGGTGCCGGTCACCGTGGCCGACTTGGCGGCCTTGGTCCGGCCGCCGTCCTTGGCCGACGCGTCCAGGCTGGGCGCGGAGTAGGTCAGGTTCTCGGCGCTGCGCCGCGGTTCGTCGAGCCCCTTGACCGCCAGCTCCGGACCCGTCCCCGACGGCGCCGTCTCCGCGACCTCCGGAGCGGCCTGCGCCGCCGCCGGCTGGGCCTTCTGGCCCGCGCCGGACCGGCGGGCCGTCGGCGCCTTCGCCGGAGCCGGAGACGGAGCCGGAGCGGACGCCGCGGCCGGAGACGGAGCCGGAGCGGGCGCCGGGGCTGCAGCGGGCGCCGGGGCAGCTGCCGGGGCAGCCGCGGCCGGAGGAGCAGGCTCGGGAACAGGAGCCGCGGCGGGAGCGCCGGCCCCGTCGCCGTCCACACCGGCCGCAGCGGCGGTCTGGGCCGCCGCCTGTCGGGCCAGCACCCGCCGGGTGCCCTCCTGGGCGGCGGCGAGCGCGGCGGCCTCCGCCTCGGCCTGCTTGGCCTGGGCCTCGGCCTGCTGCTGCTCCTTGGTCTTGACCTCGAGGTTGAACAGGAAGCCGACCGACTCCTCCTTGATGCCGTCGAGCATCACGTTGAACATGTCGTAGCCCTCGCGCTGGTACTCCACGACCGGGTCGCGGTTGGCCATCGCGCGCAGGTGGATGCCGGCCCGCAGGTAGTCCATCTCGTAGAGGTGCTCGCGCCACTTGCGGTCGAGCACGGACAGCAGCACCCGCCGCTCCAGCTCCCGCATGACCTCCGAGCCCAGGGCGGTCTCCCGCTCCTCGTAGGCGCGGTGGACGTCGGCCAGCAGTTCCTTCTTCAGGACGTCGGCCGAGAGAGCGGCCTGCTCCCCGTCGGCGACGCGGTCGACGAGCTCGTCCACCGAGAAGCCGACCGGGTAGAGCGCCTTGAGGCCGCTCCACAGCTGGTCGAGGTCCCAGTCCTCGGCGTAGCCGGTCTCGGTCGCGCCGTCGACGTAGGCGCTGATGACGTCGTCCACCATGGCCTGGACCTGGTCGGCGAGGTCCTCGCCGTCGAGGATCTTGCGCCGCTCGTCGTAGATGACGGTGCGCTGGCGGTTGAGCACCTCGTCGTACTTGAGCACGTCCTTGCGGACCTCGAAGTTCTGCTGCTCGACCTGCGTCTGCGCCGAGCGTATCGCCCGGGTGACCATCTTCGACTCGATCGGCTGGTCGTCGGGCACCCGCAGCGTGGTCATCATCGACTCGAGCATCGGGCCGTTGAACCGGCGCATCAGGTCGTCGCCGAGGGACAGGTAGAACCGCGACTCCCCCGGGTCCCCCTGCCGGCCCGACCGGCCGCGCAGCTGGTTGTCGATCCGCCGGCTCTCGTGCCGCTCGGTGCCCAGCACGTAGAGGCCGCCGACCTCGGTGACCTGGTCGTGCTCGGCCTCGACCTGCTCCTTGGCCTTGGCCAGCGCGTCGTCCCAGGCGGCCTCGTACTCCTCCGGGGTCTCCGCCGGCGACAGCCCGCGGGCGCGCAGCTCCTCGTCGGCGATGAACTCGGTGTTGCCGCCGAGCTGGATGTCGGTGCCGCGGCCGGCCATGTTGGTGGCCACGGTGACCGCGCCGAGCCGCCCGGCCTGGGCGACGATGTGCGCCTCCCGCGCGTGGTTCTTCGCGTTGAGCACCTCGTGCGGGATGCCGCGGCGCACCAGCAGCTTCGAGAGGACCTCGGACTTCTCCACGCTCGCCGTGCCCACCAGCACCGGCTGGCCGGCCTCGTGCCGCTCGGCGATGTCGTCGATGACGGCGTCGAACTTGGCCTTCTCCGTCTTGTAGATGACGTCGGAGCGGTCCTCGCGGACCATCGGCCGGTTCGTCGGGATCGGGACGACGCCCAGCTTGTAGGTCTGGGAGAGCTCGGCCGCCTCCGTCTGGGCGGTACCGGTCATCCCGGAGAGCTTCTCGTAGAGCCGGAAGTAGTTCTGCAGCGTGATCGTGGCGAGGGTCTGGTTCTCGTCCTTGATCTGCACCCTCTCCTTGGCCTCGATGGCCTGGTGCATGCCCTCGTTGTAGCGCCGTCCGGCCAGCACGCGGCCGGTGAACTCGTCGACGATGAGGACCTCGCCGTTGCTGACGATGTACTGCTGGTCGCGGTGGTAGAGCTCCTTGGCCTTCAGCGCGTTGTTCAGGTAGCTGATCAGCGGGGAGTTGACCGCCTCGTAGAGGTTCTCGATGCCGAGCTGGTCCTCGACGAACTCGACGCCCTCCTCGGTGACGGCGACCGTGCGCTTGGCCTCCTCCACCTCGTAGTGGACGTCGCGCTTCATCAGCGGCACGATCCGCGCGAACTCGACGTACCACTTGCCCGCCGACTCGGCCGGGCCGCTGATGATCAGCGGGGTGCGGGCCTCGTCGATGAGGATCGAGTCGACCTCGTCGACGATCGCGTAGTGGTGCCCGCGCTGCACCAGGTCGGCCTTGTTCCAGGCCATGTTGTCGCGCAGGTAGTCGAAGCCGAACTCGTTGTTCGTGCCGTAGGTGATGTCGCAGGCGTACTGCTCGCGGCGGTGCGCCGGCCGCTCGCCGGAGAGGATCGTGCCCACGCTCAGGCCGAGGAACCGGTGCACCCGGCCCATCCACTCGGCGTCGCGCTTGGCCAGGTAGTCGTTGACCGTGACGACGTGCACGCCCCTGCCGGTCAGCGCGTTGAGGTAGGCCGGGAGGACGCCGGTCAGGGTCTTGCCCTCACCGGTCTTCATCTCGGCGATGTTGCCCAGGTGCAGGGCCGCGCCGCCCATGATCTGCACGCGGAAGTGCCGCTGGCCGAGGGTGCGCGTGGCGGCCTCCCGGACGACGGCGAAGGCCTCCGGCAGGAGCTCGTCGAGGGTCTCCCCCTCCTCCAGGCGCTCCTTGAACTCGTCGGTCTTGGCCCGCAGCTCCGCGTCGGTGAGGTCGGCGACGTCGTCCGCCAGCGACTCGACCGCATCAGCGATCTTGTTCAGTCGCCGGAGGATCTTGCCCTCACCGGCTCGGAGGATCTTCGAGAACACCACGGACACCAGCGTAGGCGGCCCGTGCACGAGACCTCGTCCCATCACCCACAATCCCCGGGGTGGCGCACGACCTCGACGACCTGGACCCCGCCCTCCTCACCTTCCTCACCGAGCGGCACCTCGCCACGCTGACCACGCTGCGGCCGGACGGGACGCCGCACGTCGTCCCGGTCGGGGTGACCTACGAGCCCGCCACCCGCACCGCCCGGGTGATCACCTCCGGCACCTCCGCCAAGGCCCGGCACGTGCGCGCCGGCCGGTCGCGGGTGGCGGTCTGCCAGGTCGCCGGTCGCCGGTGGGTGACCCTCGAGGGGACGGCGGTGGTGCGCGACGACCCCGCCTCGGTGGCCGACGCCGAGCAGCGCTACGCCCGCCGCTACCGCACCCCGCGGGAGAACCCCGCGCGCGTGGTGCTGGAGATCTCGGTCGACCGGGTGCTGGGCAACGTCTGACGATGACGTGGTGGACCTCTCCGGCATCGACCTGACCACCGAGGTGGTGCGCACCGAGCGACTGCTGCTGCGTCCGCACCGGCCCGACGACGAGGACGCCGTCTTCCGCGCCTGTCAGGACGCCGGCATCCAGCGCTGGATCACCGCGATCGCCCTGCCGTACACGCGGGCCGCCGCGCACGGCTGGGTGACCGACGTGGCGCCGCGCGAGCGGGCCGAGCGCCGGGGGCTGCCGGTCGCGGTGGAGGCGGGCGGGGAGTTCGTCGGGTCGGCGGGGCTGCACCTGCGCGAGGGCCGGTTCGGCCCCGAGGTGGGCTACTGGATCGCGCCGTGGGCCCGCGGGCGGGGGTACGCCGCCGAGGCGGCGCACGCCCTGGCCGAGTGGGCGCTGGGGCGGGGGGCGCCGCGGGTGCACCTGGTCGCGGACGTCGACAACGCGGCCTCGCAGGCGGTGGCGCTGCGCGCGGGCTTCACGCGGGAGGGCGTGGTGCGCTCCTGCCTCGACCGCCGGGACGGCACCCGGGCGGACGCGGTCCTCTTCGGCCGGGTGGCCGGCGACTGAGCGCGCACGGAGGCGGGGCGCCGGGCGCCCCGCCTCCAGGAGGGTCTACAGGGGAGCCGCCGCTGGCTGGGCGGGTTGCCGGACGGCCTGGCCGTCCAGGGGTGCGTCGACGAGCCGGATCAGGCCGTAGTCGTAGGCGTGGCGCCGGTAGACGACCGTCGGCTGGCCGGTGTCGGCGCACATGAACAGGTAGAAGTCGTGGCCGACCAGTTCCATCTCGTGGAGGGCCTGGTCGACGGTCATGGGAGTCGCGGGGTGGTGCTTCTCCCGGACGACCCGCCCGGGCAGGTGCTCGTCGAGGTCGGTGACGTGCGGTCCCTCCGCGAGCTGTTTCTCGCGGTCGAGGGCCTCCAGGACGTCGGTGTCGGTGCTCCCGCCCACGCGGACGGAAGCCGGGGTGCGCCGGCCGTGGTGCACGCGGCGGCGGTCGGCTGCCTTCCGCAGCCGGTGGTCGAGCTTCCCGCAGGCGAGGTCGAGCGCGGCGTAGAAGTCCGGTGCGCTGGCCTCGGCCCGGATGACGGGGCCCTTGCCCCTGAGGGTGATCTCCACACGCTGGCACTGTGCGGACTGGCGGGGGTTCTTCTCGTGGAAGAGCTCCACGTCGACGCGGAGGATCTTCAGCTTGCCGTCGAACCGTTCGAGCTGGCCGACCTTGTCCTCGACGTGTGTTCGGTAGTGCTCGGGGACTTCGACGTTCCGGCCACGGACCACGATCTCCATGAGACCTCCCGGTTGTTCGGGCTGTGATCGGCTCCACGCTAGTCGCCGTTCGCAGCTCCCGACAGTCGACCTTGGGGCCCCTCTCGGTCCGCTTTCGCGCCCCCGCCGGTCCGCCCTGCGGAGGCCCGTCGCGGCGTCGCCGCCACCACCGCCGCGAGCACCGGCGGGCCGTCCGGAGGGACCGCCGGCCCCAGCACGGCGGCGGCCTCGGTCAGCGTCGCGCCACTGGTCACGACGTCGTCGACGACCACCAGGACCGTGCCCGCCGGAACCGGGGGGACGCCGGCGCGCAGCGCGAAGGTGCCCGCGAGGTTGGCCCGCCGTTGCGCCGCCGACAGGCCCGCGGAGTCCCGGGCTCGGCCGGCGCGGCGCAGCAGCCGCGCCTCGGCCGCGGGAAGCCCGGCGGTGCGCAGCTCGGCGACCGCGCGGCCGGTCAGCTCCCGCACGTGGTCGCGGCCGCGGGTGCGCAGCGCCGCCCGGGAGCTGGGCACGGGGACCAGGCGCACCGCCGCAGGGGCCGTGGGCAGGCCCGCCAGCACCCCGGCGACCGCCATCGCCAGGGCGGCGCCCAGCGGGCGGGCCAGCTCGGCGCGGCCGCGCTCCTTGAAGGCGTTGACCGCCGGGCGGACCGGGCCGGTGTACGCGCCGGCGGCCACCGTCGGGGGGAAACCAGCCGGGAAGCGGCGCGGCTGCGCCAGGTGCGGGACGGCGAGCGGCGCCGCGCAGCGGCGGCAGAGCACCGCCCCGGGCAGCTCGCAGCCGGCGCAGGTGCGGGGCAGGAGCAGGTCGGCCAGCGCCGAGAGCAGCCCGCCGTCCACTCCCCCAGCCTCGCCGCCGGACCACCGGCCGCCCAGGGGCTCCGGCGATCTGTGGATGGTCCCGCCGGGTGCGGCCCCTGCAGGGCCCCGCCGCGAGCCTGCGAGTGGTGGGGGCAGGGGGTCCTTCTGCTACAGGGGGTAGAACGGCTCGTCGCCGGGCTGCGGCTGGGCGCCGCGGACGAGGGTCACCCACGTCCCGCCCGCCGGCTGCCACTGCCAGACGGTGCCGCCGGCGCTGACCAGCGGCACCCGGCCCGGCGCGGCCGCCACGCGGGTCGGCTGGCTGGGCAGACCGGCCGTGGGCACCTGGTCGAGCCCCCAGCCGTCGACGCCGACCACGTAGGGGTCGATGCGGTCCTCGCCGGCGTCGCCGGCCAGCACGAGCAGGCTGCCCGCCGTCCGCCACGCCACGTCGACGACCGACGACAGGGTCGGGGCCACCTCCCGCAGGTCGCGCAGCGCCACCGGACCCTCGTCGGAGCGCACCACCGTCCCGACGTAGAGGCTCTCCCGCTGCCCGTTCTCCACGACCACGGCGGCGCGCACACCGTCCGGGGACAGCTGCAGCACCGTGGCCCGCCCCAGGCCGGGGAGCGTCGGCGCGTTGACCGGCTGCGCGGTGCCGCCCGCGGGCACGCGCACCACCGCACCGCCGTCCCGGACCACCCAGAACTCCGACCGGGTGGCGGCGACCGTCGGCACGCTCAGGGCGCCTCCGGAGAGGACCGGCACCAGGTCGCCGCCGTAGGCCCCGGCGAGCAGGGTCGCCTGCCCGTCGGCCACGGTGACGCCGACCATCTGGTCGAGCTCGCCGGTGCGGCCGCTGGAGACCGCCGCGCTGGTGAGCCCGTAGGCACCCGTTCCGGCCGGGCCGGGCGCCGGGGCGGCGTCCACCGTGCGCAGGGTGCCGTTGTCGACGTAGTGGCCGACGGCGTCGACGGGGACCGCGTCGGGGTCGAACGCCGCCCAGGTGTCCACCGTCTGCTCGCGCGACACGCCCTCCAGCCTGATGGGATCGCCGTCGAGGAGGATCTCGACCGACTGCACGGTGAGCGGCTCGAGCGTCCAGACCAGCTGGGCGCACAGCTCGGCCAGCTGCGACGGTTCCGCGTCGGCCAGTCCGGTGAGGTCGACGGTGAGCGTCTGGGTCGACGCGGTGACCGTGCTCCGCAGCCGGGCTCCGGCCAGCGCGTTCTTCACGCCGGCCGACAGTGCCGACGACGGCCCGTCGAGCAGCCGCTCGACCAGCACGGTCGGCTGGGCCTCGCCGCTGATGAGGTACCGGGGGTCGGGGACCACCCGCTGCCCCGTCGGGTCGAGGAAGTAGAGGTCCCGCCGCTCGTAGAGGCGCTCGAAGTCCGGCTCGAGCATCAGCAGCCCGTCCGGCGGGTCGGTGATCCGCCACTCGCCGTCGACCTGCTGCAGCGTGAACTCCCGCGTGTACACCTCCTGGGGCGCCACGGTGAACACGCCGCGCTCGTCGATCGTGCCGAGCTGGTCGGCCGTGACCACGACGGTGCCGGCGTCACTGGTCACGGTCGTGTAGTCCTGCCCGAGGACGGTGATGCCCGCCTCGTCCGACCACGCGCCCGCCGACTCCCGGACGAGGTGCTCGCGGGCCACCGGGTGGCCGCGGACGGCGCTGGCGGCGGCCTCGATGAACCCCCGCACGATCTCCTCCGGGGTCGCCCCCGGCTCCGGCGACAGCGGCTCGATGCCGACGTCCCCGTCGGGGCGGGACGGCGCCTGGGTGATCTGCACCGTCGGCGAGCTCGTCGGCACCGTGGAGCAGGCGCTGAGCAGGGCGAGGAGGACGGCGACCAGCACGCCCGCGCGGCACCTCACCGCACACCTCCCGGGCGGGGCACGACCGCCGGCCGCAGCGGGAGCGGCGAGCTGGTGAGCTCGGCGCCCGCGGCCAGCGGCAGCGTGAGCCGGAACTGCGCGCCGGCGCCGGGCTGGCCCCAGACCTGCAGCCAGCCGCCGTGCAGCCGGGCGTCCTCCAGGCTGATCGACAGCCCGAGGCCGCTGCCGCCGACCGTGCGCACCCGGGACGGGTCGGCCCGCCAGAAGCGGTCGAAGACGTGCTGGGCCTCCGCCGACGAGAGCCCCACCCCGTGGTCGCGGACGGTCACCGCGGCCGCCGACCGGTTGGCCGCCCAGGTGATCTCCACCGGCCGACCCGCGCCGTGCTCGATGGCGTTGCCCACCAGGTTGCGCAGGATCCGCTCGACCCGCCGG
Source organism: Geodermatophilus sp. SYSU D00703 (assembly GCF_054050155.1). Lineage (NCBI taxonomy): Bacteria > Bacillati > Actinomycetota > Actinomycetes > Geodermatophilales > Geodermatophilaceae > Geodermatophilus > Geodermatophilus sp. SYSU D00703. The sequence continues at coordinate 127,053 of NZ_JBJGYU010000006.1, forward strand.
GCGTCGACCTCGGCGATGACCTCCTGGTCGGGACCGGTGACCGACAGCTCGCAGCCGTGCCGCTCGGCCAGCGCGGACATCCCGGCGGCCACCCGCCCCACCAGGGCGCCGAGGTCGGACGGCGCCGCGTCGAGGACGGCGGCGCCGGCGTCGTAGCGGCTGATCTCCAGCAGGTCGGTCAGCAGCGCCTCGAACCGGTCCAGCTCGGTGTGCAGCAGCTCCGCCGAGCGGGCCACCGACGCCGGGAAGTCGCCGCGCGACTCGTAGAGGATCTCCGCGGCCATCTGCACCGTGGTCAGCGGCGTGCGCAGCTCGTGCGACACGTCGGAGGTGAACCGCTGCTGCAGCTGGGAGAGCCCCTCCAGCTGGGTGATCTGCCGCTGCAAGCTGTCGGCCATGGCGTTGAAGCTGGTGGCCAGCCGGGCGAGGTCGTCCTCGCCGCGCACCGTCATCCGTTCCTCGAGCTGGCCCTCGGCCAGCCGCTGGGCGGTGCCGGCCGCCCGGCGCACCGGGTCGACGACCAGCCGGGTCACCAGCACGCCGATCCCGACGACGAACAGGGTGAGCGCGATGCCGCTGATCACCACGGTGCTGCGGATCAGCGACAGGCTCTCCTCCTCCTGGTCGAGGGGGAAGGCGTAGTACAGCTCGATCCGCTCGGCCGACGACGCGTCCGTGGGCACGGGGGCGCCGATGAGCAGCGTCGGCCGCGGCTCGCCGCCGGCGTCCGGGACCATCGCGTACTGGGAGAACTGGCCCCCGGAGGCGACGTCGGCCCGCAGCTGGTCCGGGATGGCCGGGTAGACGTAGCGGCGGCTGGTGGCGGTGCGCTCGGTGTCGCCGCTGCGGTGGACCATGACGACGTCGAAGTCACCGGCCGGGCTGCCGCGCTCCAGGAGGCTCTTGACCGTCCGGTCGAGGGTGGAGCGCACGCTCGCGGCGTCCCCGGTGGCGATGCCGGCCACCTCGGTCTGCGCGTACAGCACCCCGGCCTGCGCCTGGTCGACGGCGGCCTGCCGCTTCACCGACAGCAGCTGGTCGCGGATCTGGCTGAACAGCACCATGCTGACGATCACGACCACCGTGCCGGCGACGACCATCGTGATCGCGCCGACGCGCACGTGCAGCGACGACCGCCACGCGTGCAGCGCCTGCGCGGCCAGCCGGCGGGTGACCCGGCGCGCCCGGCCCGCCCGGCGGCGCAGCTGACGGCGCAGCGACTCCAGGTCGGTCGACAGCCGTGCGCTCGCCGGGGCGACCACCCCGGCCGAGGTCGATGGCGGCGCCGGGTCGGGCTCCGGCGGGGCGTCGGCCTCCGGGACCGCCGGCCGGGTGGTGCTCACGGTCGACCCGGGCGGCCCACGACCTCCGTCACGGGGGCCCCGCCTTGTAGCCGACCCCGCGCACGGTCAGCACGATCTCCGGCTTCTCCGGGTCGCGCTCGATCTTGGCGCGCAGCCGCTGGACGTGGACGTTGACCAGCCGGGTGTCGGCCGCGTGGCGGTAGCCCCACACCTGCTCGAGCAGCAGCTCGCGGGTGAACACCTGTCGCGGCTTGCGGGCCAGCGCGACCAGGAGGTCGAACTCCAGCGGGGTCAGCGCGATCGGGACGCCGTCCCGGGTGACCTGGTGGGCCGGGACGTCGATCTGCACGTCGCCGATGCTGAGGTTCTCCGCCTGCCCGGTCTCGCCGCGGCGCAGCTGGGCGCGCACCCGCGCCACCAGCTCGACGGGCTTGAACGGTTTGGTGACGTAGTCGTCGGCGCCGGCCTCGAGGCCCTGGACGACGTCGATCGTGTCGCCCTTCGCGGTGAGCATGACGATCGGGACGGTCGACTGCTGCCGGATGTCCTGGCAGATCTGCAGGCCGTTGCGGCCGGGCAGCATCAGGTCGAGCAGCACGATGTCGGGGCGGGTCTGCTGGAACACGCCCACCGCGCGGTTGCCGTCGGAGACGAACGCCGGTTCGTAGCCCTCGCGCCGGAGCACGATGCCGAGCATCTCGGCGAGGGCGGCGTCGTCGTCGACGACCAGGACTCGGCCGCGGCTGGACCCGTTCTGGGGAGCGGTGGGTGGCACGTGGCCCATTCTGCGCTGCCGCGGGACAGAACGAGGGCACCCGCCCGGTCCGTCGACCGGACGGGTGCCCCACGTGTGTCCCCTGTCGCAGGAGTACGCCGCTGCGAGCTCGGGAGCGGCCCCTTCCAGGGCCCCACCTCGAGCGTGCCAAGGGTGGGGAGGGAGGGGGTCCTCTCAGTAGCGGTAGTGGTCGCTCTTGAACGGGCCCTCGACCGGCACGCCGATGTAGTCGGCCTGTACCTTGGTCAGCTCGGTGAGCTTCACGCCGAGCGCGTCGAGGTGCAGCCGCGCCACGTGCTCGTCGAGCTTCTTCGGCAGCACGGTCACCGTCGGGTCCTGCCCCTCGTAGGCGGCGCGGTTGGTCCACAGCTCGATCTGCGCCAGCACCTGGTTGGAGAACGACGCGCTCATCACGAAGCTGGGGTGGCCCGTGGCGTTGCCCAGGTTCAGCAGCCGGCCCTCGGAGAGCACGATGACCGTGTGGCCGTCGGCGAACCGCCACTCGTCGACCTGCGGCTTGATGGTCGTCCGCTCGATGCCCGGGGTGCGGGCCAGGCCGGCCATGTCGATCTCGTTGTCGAAGTGGCCGATGTTGCCCACGATCGCCTGGTGCTTGGTCCGGGCCAGCAGCTCGGCGGTGATGATGTCCTTGTTGCCGGTGGCCGTGATGATGATGTCGGCCCGGCCGATGACCTCGTCGAGGGTGGTCACCTCGTAGCCGTGCATCGCCGCCTGCAGCGCGCAGATCGGGTCGATCTCGGTGACGATCACCCGTGCGCCCTGGCCGCGCAGCGACTCCGCGCAGCCCTTGCCGACGTCGCCGTAGCCGCAGACCACGGCGACCTTGCCGCCGATCATCACGTCGGTGGCGCGGTTGATGCCGTCGATGAGCGAGTGCCGGCAGCCGTAGAGGTTGTCGAACTTGCTCTTGGTGACCGAGTCGTTGACGTTGATCGCCGGGAACAGCAGCCGTCCCTCGCGGGCCAGCTCGTAGAGGCGCATGACGCCGGTGGTCGTCTCCTCGGTGACGCCCTTGATGGCCTGCCCGATCCGGGTCCAGCGCTGCGGGTCCTCGGCCAGGCTCTCGCGGAGCGCGGCGAGGATAACCTTGTACTCGTCGGAGTAGGCGTCGATGTCGTCGGGGACGACGCCGTCTGCCTCGAACCGGGTGCCCAGGTGCACCAGCAGCGTCGCGTCGCCGCCGTCGTCCAGGAGCATGTTGGGGCCGACGACGTCGCCGTTCTCGTCGCGGAACTCGAACAGCCGCTGGGTGCACCACCAGTACTCCTCCAGCGTCTCGCCCTTCCAGGCGAACACCGGGACGCCGGTGGGCTCCTCCGGGGTGCCGTCGCCGACGACGATCGCCGCGGCGGCGTGGTCCTGGGTGGAGAAGATGTTGCAGCTCACCCAGCGGACGTCGGCGCCGAGCGCGCGCAGCGTCTCGATGAGGACGGCGGTCTGCACGGTCATGTGCAGCGAGCCGGCGATGCGCGCGCCGGCGAGGGGCTGCTGGTCGCCGTACTCGGCGCGCAGCGCCATGAGGCCGGGCATCTCGTGCTCGGCGAGGCTGATCTCCTTGCGGCCGAAGCCGGCGAGGGAGAGGTCGGCGACCTTGAAGTCGCCGTCGGTCAGGACGCGGGTGCCGGTCGAGGCAGTCATGTCGCTCCAGGTTCCGGCCCGGCCACCCGGCCGGGCCATGCGTGTTCGCTGCGATCCCCGCGCAGGGCGGGGAGAGCGAGCATGCCGAGGCTTCGGCGGGGCTCGTGCCGTCGTCCAGGATACGCGGACGCGGGCGGGGATCACTCGCAGCCGACGCCGTCCCCGTCGCCGTCGAAGGTGTCCCGCCAGCCCGGCTCGCCACGGCGGATCGGGGCGGCCCCGGCCGCCCGGACCGCCGCGCAGTCGGCGTAGCTGGCCTCGGCGGAGCGCGGCGCGGCCGGCGCCGCCCCCGGCAGCGGCTGGTCCGGGCAGGTGGTCAGCACGGTCGCGGCGGCGTTGCGCTCGGCGCGGGTCATCCACAGCCCGTACTCGGCCTTCACCGCGACCTGCCGGGCGACGTAGGCGCACCGGTAGGAGGTGTTCGGCGGCAGCCAGGTGGCCGCGTCGCCGTCCCCCTTCTGCTGGTTGAGCGGGCCGTCGACGGCGAGCAGGTTCCGCGGGTCGTTGGCGAACTCGGTGCGCCGGGCGGTGTCCCAGCCCTGGGCGCCCTTCTGCCAGGCGTCCGACAGCGCGACGACGTGGTCGATCTGCACGTCGTCGCTGGTGTCCTCCCCGCGCCGGAAGGCGATGGTGTCCCCCGAGTAGGGGTCGGCCAGCGTGCCGGTGAGCACGATGCAGTCGTTCGTGCCCCGCCGGAAGGTCTCGTCCTCGAGGTCCCGCGCGAGGACGTCGTTGCGGGTGTCGCACCCGTTGTGGTCGGTGTCCACCCAGCCGTCGCCGAACCGCGCCCGGTCGTAGCCGGTCCGCGGCGCCCGGCCCTTGACGTCGATCCCGCCGAGCGCGGCCAGCGCGGTCCCCGCCGCCGCGTTCGCGATGGCCTCGTCGGCGGCGTCGTCGGAGAGGACGCCGGTGAGCGGACCGCTGTCGGCCCCGCCGGTGCCCGTGAGCAGCTCACAGCCGGTCAGGCCGCCCGCGAGGGCGAGCGCGACCGCACCGGCGGCGAGCCGGCACAGCGGCGAGCGGGAGGCGACGGACACGACCCCTCGACGCTAGGCCGCGGACGAGTGGTCAGGGGGCTGACACGCCCTGCCCGGTGCTCAGTCCAGGTTGGTGGTCGTCCGGAACAGCAGCGCGGGGCCGCGGGCGGTCACCGGCTCCCCCGCGGGGACGAACGCCGACTGCCCCTGTTCCAGGACGAGCTCGCGGTCGCGGCCGCTGAGCACGGCCCGCCCCTCGGTGCACAGGAGGACCTGCGGACCCGACGTGGTCAGGATGCCCGGGTCGACGCCGAGCTGGACCCGGGTGAGGTCGAAGTCCTCGACCGGCACGGGGTAGCGCAGGCCGCCGGGCCCGAGGACCGGGTGGATGACCGGCACCTTGCCGTCGGTGAAGTCGAGCACCTCGATCAGCGCCGCGAGGTCCACGTGCTTGCTGGTCAGGCCACCGCGCAACACGTTGTCGGAGCTGGCCATGACCTCGACGCCGGCCCCGGAGAGGTAGGCGTGCAGGTTGCCGGCCGGCAGGAAGACCGCCTCACCGGGCTCCAGCTTCAGGTGGTTGCACATCAGCGAGATGACCACGCCGGGGTCGCCGGGGTAGGCCTCCGCGAGTGCCGCGGCCCACCGGTAGGTGTTGATGAACTCCGGGTCGTGGGCGGCGACGAAGCGCGCCCCGGCCTCGGCGACGGCCTGGACCAGGGAGGTGCGGCGCCGCCCGGACAGGGCCAGCAGCTGCGGGATCGCCACGCGCAGGCCCCCACGGGCGAGTGCGGCGATGGTCGGCTTGAGCTCGGGCAGCTGCAGCTTGGCCAGGCAGTGCAGGGACTCCTCGACCGGCCGGAAGCCGCACAGCGCCTCGAACGTGCTCAGCGCCAGCAGCAGCTCGGGCTTGTGCCACGGGTCCTTGAAGGTCCGCGTGGGGTCGTCCTGCGGGACCCCGGCGGCCTCCTCGGCGGCGAACCCGGCCGCGGCCTGTTCCATCGTGGGGTGGGCCTGCAGCGACAGCGGCCGGTCGGCGGCCAGGACCTTCACGAGGAAGGGCAGGCGAGCCCCGAACCGCTCGACGACCGGCGCACCGAGCAGGCGCTCCGGGTCACCGACGATCGCCTTGTCCAGCGGCGTGCCGTCGGACAGGAGGCTCGGGTCGTCCGGGTGCCCGCCCATCCAGAGCTCGGCGCACGGCTCGGGTGCCGGGGTGGGGTCACCCAACAGCTCCGGGATGACCGTGCGCGAGCCCCAGGGGTAGTGGCGCACGGTGTTCGTCATCTGCCACATCGGCACGAAGGCTACCCACGTCGGGGCGGGCGGGCGGGGATCCGGCGGCGCTCTCGGGGGCCCACGGGACGGGTGTGACGAACCGGTCCGGGGTCACACGGCGGAGCGCACGTCCGGGGCGCCCAGCCGCGCGGCGTCCGCGGTGCGGTCGTCGGGCATCCGCTGGGACTCCCGCTCGGCGGCCACCCGGGCCGCGTAGTGCGCCACCTCCCGCTCCGTCCGCTCCCGGTCCCAGCCCAGCGGCCCGGCCACCAGCTCGGCGACCGCGGCCGCGGACTCCGTCCCCCGGTGCGGCGTCGTGATCGAGATCCGCGTGCGCCGGGTGAGGACGTCGTCGAGGTGCAGCGCACCCTCCACCTCGACCGCGTGCACCACCTCGGCGGCCAGGTGGGCCGGCGCCCCGGGCAGCGGCCGGCCCAGCGAGGGGTCGGCACGCACCAGGTCGAGCACCTCGCCCACCCGGTCGCCGTGCCGGTGCAGCAGGCGGTCGACGGCGTCGGCGGGCAGGCCGGCGGCCGCGGCCAGCTCGGGCGCGCGGTCGCGCACGGCGTCCCAGCGGTGCGCGCCGACCAGCGGCAGGTGCGCGGTGCGCGAGCGCGGCACACCCGGGAGCGCGGCGGTGGCGGCGTCGACCGCGTCGGCGGCCATCACCCGGTAGGTCGTGTACTTGCCGCCGGCCACGAGCACCAGCCCCGGGGCCGGGGTGACGACCGCGTGCTCGCGGGAGAGCCGGCTGGTCTGGTCGGCCTCCCCCGCGAGCAGCGGGCGCAGGCCGGCGTAGACGCCGACGATCTGGTCGGTGGTGACCGGCTTGGCCAGCACCCGGTTGACCTGGTCGAGCAGGTAGTGGATGTCGGCGCTGCTGGCCGCGGGGTGGTCGCGGTCGAGCTTCCACGGGGTGTCGGTGGTGCCGATGATCCACTGGTCGCCCCAGGGGATGACGAACAGCACGCTGGTCGGCGTCCGCAGGACCAGCCCCGACCGCTCGCCGTCCGGGAGGTCGCCGGCGTCGATCGCCGAGCGCGGCACCACCAGGTGCACCCCCTTGGAGGCGCGCACGCGCAGGCTCGGCGCGGGGGTGCCGAGCATCGCGCCGACGTCGTCGCTCCACACCCCGGTGGCGGCCACGACACTGCGCGCCCGGACGATGAGGGTGGAGCCGTCGGTGAGGTCGGAGACGCGGACGCCGACCACCGGTGCCCCGCTGCCCTCCCCGTCCCGGAGCAGGCCGGTCACGCGGGCGCTGGAGAGCACCCGGGCCCCGTAGCCGGCCGCCGTCCGGACGACGGCGAGGGTGTGCCGGGCGTCGTCGACCTGGGCGTCCCAGTAGCGGATGGCCCCGGCGACGGCGTCGGGGCGCAGCGCCGGGAACGCGGCGAGGGTGGCCCGGCGGGACAGGTGCCGGTGCGCGGGCAGCGCCCGGTCGGCGTCCAGTGCGGCGCCGAGCACGTCGTAGAGCGCCACACCGGCGCCGTAGTAGGCCCGCTGCCAGCGCGCGGGGAGCGGCAACAGGAAGGACAGCGGGCGCACCAGGTGCGGCGCGATCGTCTGCAGCAACCGGGTCCGCTCGTGCAGCGCCTCACGGACCAGCGGGAACGCCAGTTGCTCGAGGTAGCGCAGCCCGCCGTGGACGAGCTTGCTCGACCGGCTGGAGGTCCCGGCCGCCCAGTCCCGGGCCTCGAGCAGCCCGACCGACAGGCCCCGGCTGGCCGCGTCCAGCGCGGTGCCCGCACCGGTCACCCCGCCGCCGACCACGAGCACGTCGACGACCTCGTCGGCCAGCCGGGCGCGGTCGGCCCGCCGGCGCTCCGGTGACAGGCGCGTGCGGTCCATGGCTCCACTCTCCCCCGCCGCGGGGACGGTTCGAGGGAGGCGCCGGCGCCGGCCCCTCCGGACGCGGTCCTCCCTCAGTGGGACTCGGCCGCGCCCTCGCGCCGGGCCCTGAGCCGGTGCACCGTCAGGTTCATCACGGCCACGATCAGCGAGCCGACGACGAACCCGAGGATCGCGCTGCCCAGCGTGTTGACCAGCCAGCCGACGACCCCGCCGAGGGCCCCGGTGGCCTCGTGCGCCGCCTCCTCCAGGTGGTGGACGACGCCGTAGACGGCGTGCAGCCCCAACTCGTCGGAGCCCACCAGCAGGATGTGACCGCCGACCCACAGCATGGCGGCGGTGCCGACCACGGTGATGACGGCGAGCACCCGCGGCATCGCCTTCACCAGCCCGTGGCCGAACCGGGACACGGCCTTGCCGGGCCGCTGGGACAGGCTCAGCCCGGCGTCGTCCATCTTCACGATGAGGCCGACGACGCCGTACACGAGGACGGTGATGCCGATCGCGACGACCGCGAGGATCACCGCCCGGGACACGAACGGCTCGTCGACCACCTCGTTGAGCGCGATGACCATGATCTCCGCGGACAGGATGAAGTCCGTGCGCACGGCTCCCGACACGATGGAGTCCTCGTCCCGGGCAGCCCCCTCCCCCGGGGCATGGTCGTCGTGGCCGCCGCGGAGCTTGTGCCACACCTTCTCCGCGCCCTCGTAGCTGAGGTAGGCCCCGCCGATCATGAGGATCGGGGTGAGCAGCCACGGGAGGAACTGGCTGAGCAGCAGGACCGCGGGCAGCAGGACGAGCAGCTTGTTGCGCAGCGAGCCCTTGGCGATGCGCTTGATGATCGGGATCTCGCGCTCGGCGGCCAGGCCGTGCACGTACTGCGGCGTGACGGCGGTGTCGTCCACGACGACGCCGGCCGCCTTGGCGCTGGCCCGTCCGGCAGCGGCGCCGATGTCGTCGACCGAGGCGGCGGCGGCGCGCGCCAGCGTCGCCACGTCGTCGAACAGGGCTACGAGTCCACCCGCCAAGGGAAGTCCTTCCGATCGGTCAGCACGCGCGTGCTGTCTTGCGTGATGGTGACCCGTCGGACCGTTCCGTGCGCGGTCACCGCTCGACGTCCCCGGTGGTGGTACCCGGCCGGGCGCGTCGAACGCCCGCGCACCGGAGCGGGCGCGGTGGCCGCCCTCACGGGCGGGAGGACCGCTCGGTGTCCAGGGCGAGCGCCAGGTAGACGGCGGTGAAGTCGGCGACGGCCAGCTGCCGGGCGAGGCGGGGCAGCCGGCCGTACCGCTCCGGGTCCCCGTGCTCGGCCAGCCCGCTCACCGGGACGTTGGACGACGCCGCCGTGCGCAGCGCCTCCTGCAGCGCCTCCCGCGCCGAGCGCGGCTCCCGCTCCCCCGCGCCGTCGTGCTCGCCGGCGTGGGTGTCGCGGACGGTGAGCAGCCGCAGCCGGCGGCCGGTGTCCTCGGCCCGGTCGCGGAAGAAGTCGTCCTCGCCGCCCTGCGGCGCCAGCGGACCGCCGAGCACCGCGCACGCGGCGACCCGCTGGTCGGGCATGCGGAAGGTGGTGACCGGCAGCCCGGCGAGGGTGGCCAGCTGGTCGGCGATCCGGGCGGCCGCCGTCCCGGCCAGCGGGCCCTCGGCCGCGATCACCGGCAGGGCGTCGAGCAGCTCCAGTGCGAGGGTCTTGGCCGGGTTGACGAACGACTCCTGTGCCGGCCCGCACTCGCCGGCGACCTCGTCGAGCGCGTCGGCGACCGCGTCGAGGTCGGCCACACCGGGTGAAAGCAGGCCCAGGTCGGTGGCCAGCTCGAGCAGCGGCGTGAGCAGCGACCACAGCGTCGTGTGCCGGACGCGCGAGCGCGGCAGCGGGACGTACGGGGCCCGGGCGGTGGAGCAGGCCGCGCGCAGCGGCGCGTCCTCCCCCCCGATGCCCAGCAGCGTCACCCCGCGGCGGGCGGCCTCGTATGCGGGGGTGACGGCGTACTGGCCGGCGCCGGTCCGGGTGGCGACGACGGCGACGTCGCTGGGGCCGGTCCACACCGGCAGGTCGGGGCCGGGGACGACGTCCACGGTGACCGGGCTGGAGGGCCCGAGCAGCGCCCGCAGCACCTGCGCGGCGACCGCACCCTCGCGGCGGGCCACGATCACCAGGCCCCGCGGCCGGCCGCCGGCGGTGACCCGCTCCAGGCCCGCCTCCTCGGTCAGCCGGGCGGTCTCGCGGACCTGCGCCCCGGCGCCGGCGACCGCCGGGAGCAGGCCGCGCGGGTCGCGCGCGCGCAGCACGTCGAGGTCGTCGAGGACCTCCTCGGCCAGCTCGGGCGAGGTCACGGGGTGCCGCGCTCTCCGGCGCCACGGACCCGCGCCTCGTCGAGCAGCAGCACGGGGATGCCGTCGCGCACCGGGAAGGCCCGGTCGCACGTCGGGCACACCAGCTCGCCGGCGGCCTCGTCGACCGTCAGCGGCGTGTGGTGGGTGTCGGGGCAGGCGAGGATCTCCAGCAGCACGGGGTCCAGCCCCAGCGGTCCGCTCGAACCGGTCATGCGCGCACCATCTCGAGGACCCGGTCGCGGAGCTCGGCCATCCGCGCCTCGTCCGGCGCCTCCACGTTGAGCCGCAGCAGCGGCTCGGTGTTGCTCGCCCGCAGGTTGAACCAGGACCCGTCGGGCAGGTCCACGGTCAGTCCGTCGAGCTCGTCGACGGTGACGCCCTCCTCGCCCTCGAACGCGTCGCGGACGGCCTTCGACCGCTCGGCCGCGTCGACGACCGTGGAGTTGATCTCACCCGACGCCGCATACCGGCTGTAGGCCGCGGTCAGCTCCGACAGCGGGCGCCCCTGCTCGCCGAGCGCGGCGAGCACGTGCATGGCGGCCAGCATGCCGGTGTCGGCCCGCCAGAAGTCGCGGAAGTAGTAGTGCGCGGAGTGCTCGCCACCGAAGACGGCGTCGGTACGGGCCATCTCGGCCTTGATGAACGAGTGCCCGACGCGGGTCCGCACCGGCTGGCCGCCGTGCTCGCGGACGATCTCGGGCACCGCGCGGGAGGTGATCAGATTGTGGATGATCGTCGTCCCGTGGCCCTTGGCCAGCTCCCGGACCGCGACCAGCGCGGTGATCGCCGAGGGGCTGACCGGCTCCCCCCGTTCGTCGACGACGAACACGCGGTCGGCGTCGCCGTCGAAGGCCAGCCCGATGTCGGCTCCGGTGCGGCAGACCTCGGCCTGGAGGTCCACGAGGTTGGCCGGGTCGAGCGGGTTGGCCTCGTGGTTGGGGAAGGACCCGTCGAGCTCGAAGTACAGCGGCAGCACCTCCACCGGCAGGTCGTCGAGGACCACGGGCACCGTGTGCCCGCCCATCCCGTTGCCGGCGTCCACGACGACCCGCAGCGGCCGGATGACCGAGAGGTCCACGAGCGACCGGAGGTGCGCGGCGTACTCGGCGAGGACGTCGCGCCGGGCGACCGACGCCGTCCGGTCGGGGACGCGGTCGTAGTCGTCCCGCTCGGCCCACTCCCGGATCGTGGCCAGCCCCGACTCCTGCCCCACGGGGGCGGCGCCGGCCCGGCAGAGCTTGATGCCGTTGTACTGCGCCGGGTTGTGGCTGGCGGTGAACATGGCGCCGGGGACCCCGAGCGAGCCGGCGGCGAAGTACAGCATGTCGGTGGACCCGAGCCCGGCCTCCACCACGTCCACGCCGCGGCTCAGCGCGCCCTGGGCGAAGGCCCGCGACAGGGGTACCGAGGAGTCGCGCATGTCGTGGGCGGTGACGATCGCCGTCGCGCCGCTCTCCAGGGTCACGAACTCCGCGAAGGCCGCGCCCAACCGCCGGGCCACGTCCTCGTCCCACTCGTCCGGCACGACCCCCCGGACGTCATAGGCCTTGACGATCGACGACAGATCCGACACGTGTTCACCCTCGGGCTCGTCCGCCACCTCCGGCTCCCCGGCCGACGGTGCGCATCGACCCTAGCGGCGCCCGTGTGGGACGGCGCAGCGGCGCCCGGGGCGCACCCGTCAGGGGATGTCGGGGAGCACCCGCAGGTGGCCGCGGCGGGTACCGCTGCCGTCGTCGGCCGGGTTGCGCGGGGGCTCGGGCCGGGCCGCCTCACGGACGGCGTCGGCCAGGGCCAGCAGGTCGTCCCCGGTCGGACCGGAGTCCTCGAGGTCGATCTCGTGCCGCACGACCTCCCAGCCGCGGGGCACGGTCAGCCGCTCGGCGTGGAACTCGCACAGGTCGTAGCTGTGCGGCTCCGAGAACGTCGCCAACGGGCCGACGACAGCGGTCGACTCCGCGTACACGTAGGTCAAGGTCGCTGCCGCCGGTTGCGCGCAGCCGCTGCGCGAGCAGCGACGTGACTGCCTCACCACCGGTTCCTCACGCTGGGCACAGTAGACGCGTACCCGGCTGGTTGGCATCAGGCACACCGGGTTTCGCGGCGCCGGCGGAGCAGGAGCCACATCCTCCACGACGGTCACGCCAGGCACCGGCCCGGGCCCTCGCCGCGCGGACCTGCGGCGCTGCTCCCGGCGCGCGCACCTCCCGGCGGCCGTACGCTCGCACTCGCCATGAGCCGACCCGCCCGTTCCCGCCGCGACCGGCACGGCCGCGGCCTGCGTGGGCGCCTCGTCCCCGACGGCGTGCCGCTGGCCCGCAGCCGCGCCGAGCAGTTCGACGACCTCGTGCTCGACGCGGTCGAGGACCTCGAGCGCCGGTGGGAGAAGGAACTGGCCGGCGTGGAGTTCGCCGTCGAGGACGTCCCGTGGGTCGAGCACACCAGCCCCGACGAGGTCGTCCTGGACGCCGACGTGCTCGACGACGGCAGCGTCCCGCTGGCCCGCGTGCTGCCGGCCCACCGCGAGAACGGCCGCGAGGTCGCCCCGCGGATCGTGGTCTACCGGCGGCCGTTGGAGCTGCGCGCGCACGACCGCGACGACCTCGCCGACCTGGTGCGCGACGTCGTCGTCGACCAGGTCGCGGTGCTGCTCGGCCGGGACCCCGAGGAGATCGACCCGACCGGTTGAAGGACCCCGTCCTCCCCCTACCTCGCAGGCTCGGGGCGGGACCCGGGACGGGGCCTCTAGCGCACGGGGCTGCCCAGCTCGGCAGCGATGCCCCGCGCGTCGGCCAGCCGCGCCCGGCAGAAGGCGGGGTCGAGCCCGTCGCCGCGGTCGGCCCGCGTGATCCGCGCGACCAACTGCTCGAGGGCGACCGCGTGCCAGAGCAGGCCCACGTCGGGCTCCTCCCACCCGGCGGTCCGGTCGAGGACCACCCGGGCGATCCGCGCCCGGTCCTCGTCGCCGACGGTGCTCGCCCACAGGGTCAGCAGGTCGCGGTGCCGCGGACCGGGACGCACCCCGGTCCACTCGAGCACGACCATCCGCCCCTCGACGTCGAGGACGGCGTTGGCCGCCCGGAAGTCCCCGTGGGTGACCTCCGACAGGGGCAACTGGGCGGCGGCGGTCCGCACGGCGCGCAGCTCGCCGAGCCGGATCCCGCCCCGCAGCAGCCGGCTCGCCTCGCCCACCGTGGCCCGCGCCCGCCGCATCGCCGGGCGGGTCGGCGGCTGCCAGGGGCTGCCGGGCGGCGCGGGCAGCGGGGCGATGCGGACGGCGGCGTCGACCGCCGCCTCGGTCCACCGCTGGCCGCCGGTCGGCACCGGGTGGACCCGCCGCGAGAGCAGCCACCGGCCGTCGTCCGCGGCGGCCAGGACCTCGGGGACGCCGATCTGCCGGTCCTCCGCCCAGCGCCGGCCCCGCAGCTCCGCCCGCAGCCGCCGGCGTCCGCTCTCGGTGACCGCGAGGTCGACGACCCGGTCGGCCAGCACGCCCCGGACCAGGCCCAGCGAAGCGGACAGGTTCGTGGCAGCGGTGAGCGGCTGGTCGACGCCGAGCTCGGTGAGCAGCGCGCTCACCCGCTCCCGCACCGCGTCCCCAGCCGCCGTCCCCCCGTTGCTGGCGCTCACCGGAGGCATCGTCCCAGCCCGCTCCCGGACCCGCACGGAGGGCACGCACCCCCCGCCGGTCGGCCTGCCGGGGGTCCCGGCCGGCCCCTGCGATGCTTACCGGGATGGACTCCTCCGCGCCGGCCGCCGTGCCGTGGGTCGTCCTCGGCGGAGCCCTGCTCGCGCTGGCCGGGCTGGTCGCGGCGGAGCTGCGCGCCCGACGGGGCGGGGCGCGGAGGCCGGCCGGCCCGGCGCCGCAGCCGCCCCCGTCCCTCGAGCGGCCGCGGAGCCGCTTCCCCGACGACGACCTGCCCGGCTTCCTCGAGGCGCCCCCGGGCACCCCGGCCGCCGCGGTGGGAAGCGCCCCGGCCGCCGCGCCGGGCCCGCCTCCCGCGGCAGCCGGCGCTCCCCGCGCCGGCCGGGCGGTGGCGGGCATGGCCGCGGGGGCGCTGGTGCTCGTGGCCGCCCTCGCGCTGCTAGCCGCCGTCGTGGGCGGGGGCCGCGGCCCGGCGACGCCGCCCGCACCGTCGACCCCGCCCGGGCCGCCGACCGCGGCCCCGGCGGCGCCGACGACGGACGCCCCGCTGCCGGAACTGCCCGGCGTCCCGTCGGACCCGCTGCCCGGCGAGTCCGGTGCGGGCGCGCTGGCCAGCCGCTCGATCCCCCTCGGCGACGACGGCGTGACCGCGACCCTCGGCTTCGGCGGCGTCGTCGTCGAGGAGCACGCCGTCGGCATCACCGTCGGCTACCCCGTCGTCAGCGTCACGGCAGCCGACGCCGCGGCCCGCGGGGCCGCCGCGGCGCTGGCCCACGTCCGGCTGCCGACCTGGAACTGCATGACCGACGGAGCACCGGCCGACCCGGAGGCCGCCGGCTGCGTGCGGTCGCGGACCGAGTACGCCGACCTGCCCTCCCCCGCGCTGACCGTGACCCGGGAGGGCGACGACGTCCGGCTGACCGGCCGGTTCCCCAGCTACACGCGGCCGATCGCCGCCGCCCCCACCTACACGGGCCGGGTCTACGAGCTGACCGTGACCATCGCGCCCACCGAGGCGGTGCACGGCGGCCGCGCGGCCGCCGAGGGGACCCTCTTCCTGGGCAGCGACCGGGCGGCGACGGTCGACGCCCCGGGGGTCAACGTCGTGCGGTACGGCGGCTGAGCGGGCCACCGTCGAGGGTCACCGTCACCAGCGGCGCGCCCATCTCCCGCCGGAGCCCGCCGACGTCGGAGAAGCCCCACCACGGACGACGCTCGAGGCCGTCGTCGAGGACCAGCAGCCCCGCACGGAGCCGGCCGCCGTCGGGGAGCACCGCGACCTCCAGCTGCCCGATCGCGGCGTGCAGCCGCGCGGCCGCCCGCAGGAAGGACCGGGCCGGCGGGTCGGGCTCGCGGGCCAGCAGCTGCGGCAGCCACCGCTCCAGCTCGCGCGGGTCGCGGCTGCGGCAGACGGGACCGACCTCGTCGAGGTCGTCGACGAGCGCGGCACTGCGGGCGTTGGCGAAGCCGGTCTCCGGCCGCAGCCGGCCGAGCTCCCGGGTGGTCGGGTCGCCGAGCGGCAGGCCGGTGAGCCGCAGGGTCCAGGGCCGGCGCAGGCTCTCCACGAGGTCCAGGACGCCGGCGGCCAGCCGCGCCGCGGCCGCGTCGTCCCGCACCGGCAGCCGGGCCGTGGCCGCCCCCGGGGGCACCGGGCCGACGCCGTCGCCGAGCAGCGTGGCGAGCACGCGCGGGCCGCGGCCGCGCAGGACGAGCGCGGCCAGGGCGGTCGTCTCCGCCGTCGCGCCGGGGCCAGGCCGCTCCACGACGACCGCCACCGGCCGGACGCCGGCTCCGCGGCGGGGGGCCTGCGCGTTGAGCACGGCGGTGAGCCAGGGCGGGCGGGCCGGGACGGGCGCGCGGACCCGGGCGAGCAGGGGCCCGGCGGCGCGCAGCTCCCGGACGACCTCGGCCCGCCCGGCGGCCACCCGCGTCCCCGTCACACCCCGAATAGCACCACAGCCGCCGACGGCGGTCCGTCGGCGGCTGTGGGACAGCTCGGTGCTGGTGTCGGTGGAGGACGCCCTCCAGGGGCCGGGAGTCCTCCCTCAGACCGCGCGGCGGCGCAGGCGGCGGCGCTCCCGCTCGGAGAGCCCGCCCCAGATCCCGAAGCGCTCGTCGTTGGCCAGCGCGTACTCGAGGCACTCGGCCTTGACCTCGCAGCCGGTGCAGATCTTCTTGGCCTCGCGAGTGGAGCCGCCCTTCTCGGGGAAGAACGCCTCCGGGTCGGTCTCGGCGCACAGCGCGCGCTCCTGCCACGACTGGGCGTCGGCCTCGAGGCCCGCGCTCCACATGCCGGCGAACGCCTGGCCCGCGGCACCCGTCCCGCGGTCGGCGTTCCGCTCAGACGCGCTGACGTAGTCGCGCAACCACGAGACCTCTGCCATGACGATGCGTCCCCTCTCGCTCTCGTCCCGAAGTGCGCTCCGCGGGACGTTCCCGGGCCGCTCAGCACTCGATGACACCGCCGGAATTACACGCGTGTCGTTGCGTAGCCGTCAACTTCGCTCGGTGTAAGCGACTCGCCACACCTGCCCCACCTGTCACGCCCTGTTCGTCACTTCTCGTCCCACCCCTCGACACGCCCGCCAAACAGTCGACAACTGCCCATCGGGCACGATGACTTTCGTGCAGATCGTCGTGCTCGCCGGAGGGGTCGGCGGGGCCCGGTTCCTGTCCGGGGTCCGGACCGCCGTGCCCGAGGCCCGCCTCACCGCCGTCGTCAACACGGGGGACGACGTGACGATGCACGGTCTGCGGATCTGCCCGGACCTCGACACGGTGATGTACACCCTCGGCGGCGGCATCGACCCCGAGCGGGGCTGGGGCCGCGCCGGCGAGACCTGGACGGTCAAGGCGGAGCTGGCCGCGTACGGCGCCGAGCCGACCTGGTTCGGGCTCGGTGACCGGGACCTCGCCACGCACCTGGTCCGCACCCGGATGCTCGACGCGGGCTACCCGCTGTCCCAGGTGACCGCGGCGCTGTGCGACCGCTGGCAGCCCGGCGTGGAGCTGCTGCCGATGAGCGACCAGCGGGTGGAGACCCACGTCGTCGTGACCGACCCGGACAGCGGCCGGCAGCAGGCGATCCACTTCCAGGAGTGGTGGGTCCGCCACCGGGCCGCGCTCGACGCCTCGGCCTTCGTCCAGGTCGGCGCGGACACCGCCGAGCCGGCGCCGGGGGTGGCCGACGCGTTCGCCGCGGCCGACGCGGTGCTGCTGGCGCCGTCCAACCCGGTGGTGTCGATCGGCACCATCCTGGGCGTCCCCGGGCTGCGCGAGGCGCTCCTGGCCACCCCGGGCCGGGTCGTCGGGGTCTCGCCGATCGTGGCCGGGGCGGCGGTCCGTGGGATGGCCGACCGGTGCCTGCCGGTGGTCGGCGTGGAGGTCAGCGCCGAGGGTGTCGGCCGGCACTACGGGGCCCGCGCCGACGGCGGGCTGCTCGACGCGTGGCTGGTCCACAGCGGCGACGGCGCGGAGGTGCCCGGCGTCGACGTCCGGGCCCTGCCGCTGCTCATGACCGATCCGCCGGCCACCGCCGCGCTGGCCCGTGCCGCCCTGGACGCCGCCGGTGTCTGAGGAAGGACGCCCCTGCCCCCCGCCCCTCGCGAGCTCGCGGCGGGCCCCTGCAGGCGGGCCTGCAGAGGGGCTCTCGGTCCTGCCGGTCGTCGGGCTGCCGGAGTTCTCCCCCGGCGACGACCTGGCCGGGGCGATCGCCGGCGCGGCGCCGTGGCTGGTCGACGGCGACGTCGTCGTCGTGACCTCCAAGGTCGTCTCCAAGGTGGAGGGCCGCCTGGTGCACGTCGAGCCCGGCGCCGACCGGGAGGCCGCTCGGCAGCGGGCCATCGACGCGGAGACGGTGCGCGTGGTGGCCCGGCGCGGTCCGCTGAAGATCGTGGAGACGCCGCAGGGCTGGGTGGTGGCCGCGGCCGGCATCGACGCCTCCAACGTGCCCGGCGACGCGCTGGTCCTGCTGCCGGAGGACGCCGACTCCTCGGCCCGGGCCCTCCGCGCCCGGCTGCGCGAGCTGCTCGGCGTGCAGGTGGCGGTGGTCGTCAGTGACACCTTCGGCCGCACCTGGCGGGAGGGGCTGACCGACGTCGCCGTGGGATCGGCCGGCATCCCCGCGCTCGTCGACCACCGCGGGGACGTCGACGCGCACGGCAACCGGCTGGAGACCACGCAGGTCGCCGTCGTCGACGAGCTGGCCGCCGCGGCCGACCTGGTCAAGGGCAAGCTCGGCGGGATCCCGGTCGCCGTCGTCCGCGGGCGGCGGTTCCGCCCACCGGACGACGACAACGGCACCCGGCCGCTCGTCCGCCTCGGGCCCGGCGACCTCTTCCCGTACGGCAGCCGGGACCTCGTGCCCAGCCGCGCCCCCGCCGAGGACCTGGTGCCGCGTCCCGGCGAGCTGGACGCGGTCGCGGAGGCGTTCCGGGTCGCGGTCGCCGCGCTCCCGGAGTTCCCCGTCGTCCTGCGCTACGGCGGGGAGGGGGACGGCGTGGTCGACGTCCACCTGCCCGACCGGGCGACGACGACGCACGCGCTCAACCTCGGCGCGCTCGTCGGCGCGGTGATCGTGCAGCTGCACGCCGAGGGCTGGACCACCCGCTGGGAGCCGGCCGCGACCGCCGGCGGGACCTCACTCGTCGGGAGGTTGTGGCTCGGTTCCCCGGCTCCCTGACCGGACCCGCGTCGGTAGCGTCGCCGATCATGCGCGGGATCATCCTGGCCGGGGGCACCGGCAGCCGCCTGTTCCCGATCACCCAGGCGGTCAGCAAGCAGCTGATGCCGGTCTACGACAAGCCGATGGTCTACTACCCGCTCTCGACGCTGATGATGGCCGGCGTCCGCGAGGTGCTGGTGATCACCACACCCGGCGACCAGGAGGCCTTCCGCCACCTGCTCGGCGACGGCGACCGGCTGGGGATGCGGATCGAGTACGCCGTCCAGCCCCGGCCGGAGGGCCTGGCGCAGGCCTTCCTCATCGGGGCGGACTTCCTCGACGGCGAGGCCGCCGCGCTGGTGCTCGGCGACAACATCTTCTACGGCGCCGGGCTGGGCACCGCCCTCTCCCGGCTGCCCGAGCCCGAGGGCGGGCACGTCTTCGCCTACCACGTCGCCAACCCGCAGGACTACGGCGTGGTCGAGTTCGACGCCGCCGGCCGGGTGCTGTCGATCGAGGAGAAGCCGGCCCGGCCGAAGAGCTCCTACGCCGTCCCGGGCCTGTACTTCTACGCCGGCGACGTCGTCGACGTCGCGAAGGGCATCACGCCCAGCGCCCGTGGCGAGCTGGAGATCACCGCCGTCAACGAGCACTACCTGCGCGAGGGGCGGCTGACCGTCACCGCCCTCGACCGCGGCACCGCCTGGCTCGACACCGGGACGTTCGCCTCGCTGCGCCAGGCCACCGAGTTCGTCTCCGTGGTCGAGGAGCGGCAGGGGCTGAAGATCGGCTGCATCGAGGAGGTCGCCTGGCGGCAGGGCTGGCTGGACGACGACGGCCTGCGCCGCGCCGCGGAGCCGCTGAACAAGAGCGGCTACGGCGACTACCTGCTGCGCCTGCTCGAGGACCCGATCGTCTGAGGGACCCGCGCCGGGGTCTCAGATGCGGCGGTGGTCGGTCGGGGCGTTGCGCGGCCCGAACCGCGGTGCGCGCGCGACCCCGCCGGCCAGCAGCAGCCGCACCACCCGCTGCCGCTGCCCGCGCCAGGGCTCGAGCAACGCCATCATCCCGTCGTCGTCGGTCCGCGCGGCGCCGCTCAGCGCGAAGCCGACCTGGTTCTTCAGGTGGTAGTCGCCATAGCTGACCGTGTCCGGGCAGCCGAACACCCGCTGCACCACCTCGGCGGCCGTCCACACGCCGATGCCCGGCACCGTGCGCATCCGGCGCTGCAGGGTGGGTGAGTCGCCGACGTGGTCCGGCTCCAGCCGCGAGGCCACGCCGGCGACCGCGCGCAGCGCGCGGCGGCGGGCGCCGTCGAGGCCGCACCGGTGCCACTCCCAGTCGGTGACGTCCAGCACCCGCCGCGGTGAGGGGATGACCCGCATCCCCTCCGGCGCCGGGCCGGGCGCGGGCTCGCCGGCCAGCCGCAGCAGCGCCCGCCACACCCGGTGCGCCTCGACGACCGTGACCTTCTGCTCCAGCACGGCGGGCACGAGCGCGTCCCAGGTGCGGCCGGTGCTGCCCAGCCGGAGCCACGGCGTGGTCCGGTGCAGCCGGGTGAGCAGCGGGTGGCCGCCCGGGTCGAACTCCTCGGGCCGGTCGGCCGCGCCCAGCCAGTGCGGGACCGCCGCCCCGGCTCGCTCCGCCCCCGGCCCCCAGGCGGTGACCCGGACCTCGCCGGAGCACACGGCGATGCGCACGGTGGCGGCACCGTCGGGGGCGCTCACGGTGCGCCAGGTCGCGCCGTCGGTGTGCCGCAGCGTCGGGTCGCTCGCGCTGCGCTGGTGCGGGTAGAGGGTCCGGTGGACGTCCAGCGGCCAGTCGGGCCGCCAGACGTCCTCGAAGGCCGGCGCCTCGAGAGTGGTGGTGCTCAGGTGGTGCTCCCCGGGGAAGAGGGACTCAGCGGGGCGCCATCCGGAGCGCGCCGTCCATCCGGATGACCTCGCCGTTCAGGTAGCCGTGCTCGACGATGTCCAGGGCCAGCTCGGCGAAGTCCGACGGGCGACCCAGGCGCTTGGGGAAGGGTATGCCCGCCGACAGGCTCTGGCGGGCCTCCTCGGGCAGGCTGCCCAGCAGCGGGGTGTCGACCAGCCCGGGGGCGATGGTGCACACGCGGACGCCGACGCCGGCGAGGTCGCGCGCCGCGGGCAGCGTCATCCCGACGATGCCGCCCTTGGACGCGGAGTAGGCGATCTGGCCGATCTGCCCGTCGTAGGCGGCGATGGAGGCGGTGTTGACGACGACGCCGCGCTCGCCGTCCTCCCCCGGCTCGGTGGCGGCCATCGCGGCCGCGGCCAGCCGGAGCACGTTGAAGGTCCCGACCAGGTTCACCATCACGGTGCGCACGAACGGGTCGAAGTCGTGCGGCACGTTGCCCTTGCCCACCGTGCGCTGCGCCCAGCCGATGCCGGCGCAGTTGACCGCGATCCGCAGCGGCCGGTCCGTCCCGGTGGCCTCGGCGACCGCCGCCTCGACCGACGCGGGATCGGTGACGTCGGTGCGGACGAAGGTGGTGTGCCCGCCCAGCTCGGCGGCGAGCTTCGCGCCCCTCTCCTCCTGCAGGTCGAGGATGGTCACGGCCGCGCCCCGCGCGGTCAGCGCGCGCACCGTGGCCTCCCCGAGCCCGGAGGCCCCACCGGAGACGACAGCGGCGACATCGAAGTCCTTCATGCCCAGCAAGCTATCCCGGAGCGGCCTCCCGGCAGGCTGGAGGACCTCCGTGCCCCCACCGCTCGCCCGTTCGCGGCGGGACCCTGCAAGGGGGCCGGGGTCTCCACTGAGTGGCGGGGGGTCGGGGGTCCTCCCTCAGCTGAAGCGGGACCCGTACCGCTCCTCCACGGCGGTGAGCAGCTGCTTGACCCGCTCGGCGTCGGCCACCGGGCAGACCATCGTGACGTCGGCGGTGTGGACGACGACGCTGTCGCGCACCCCGACGAGGGCGACCAGGTGCTCGGGGTCGTCGCTGAAGACGATGTTGCCGGCGCTGTCGAGGGTCACGGCGGGCCCGCGCACCGCGTTCTCCCCCACCGTCTCCAGGGTGGCGGCCAGCGCGGGCCAGGAGCCGACGTCGAGCCAGTCGACGTCGAGGTCGGCCACGAGCACCCGGCCGGGCTCGGTCGCCGCGGGCTCGAGGACGGCGTAGTCGACGCTGATCTTGGGCAGCGTGGGGAACACCTCGGCCAGGACGGCGTCCCGCGCGGGCCCGGCCGGAGCGGCGACGACGCGGGCGAGCCCCTCGGCGGTCTCGGGCAGGTGGTCGGCCAGGGCGTCGAGCACCGTCCGCGCCCGCCAGACGAACATGCCCGAGTTCCACAGGTACCGCCCCGAGGCGAGGTACTCCTCCGCGGTGGCGCGGTCGGGCTTCTCGCGGAACGCGGCGGCCTCGGCGACCCCGGGCACCTCGGTGGGCGCGCCCCGCTGGACGTACCCGAACCCGGTCGCCGGCGCGGTGGGCCGGATGCCGAGGGTGACCAGCGCGCGGGGCCGGGCCGCCAGGGCCTCGTAGGCGGTCTCCAGCGCGGCGGCGAACCGCTCGAGCGGCCGGATGACGTGGTCGGCGCTGACCACGGCGAGCTCGGCGTCGGGGTCGACGTCGGCGACCAGCGCCGCGGCCAGCCCGACGGCGTTGGCGGTGTCGCGGGCGACCGGCTCGAGCACCAGCCGGTCCGGGCGCAGCCGCGGGAGCGCGGCGCGCACCTGCTCCCCGTAGCGGGCGGCGGTGCAGACCCAGATGCGCTCAGCGGGCAGCACCGACTCCAGCCGGCCGAACGCCTCGGCCAGCAGGCTGTGCGCCGCCCCACCGTCGCCGGCGACGACGTCGAGCAGCTGCTTGGGCCGGCTGCCGCGGGACAGCGGCCACAGCCGGGTCCCCGAGCCGCCGGCCATGACCACCGCGTGCCTCACGGGCGCTCCCCTCGGCCGGACATCTCCGGCGGGTCGAGGCGGCGCACGAAGGTGGCGCCGCTGGCAATCCGTCCGTTCAGGTGGGAGAGGAGCAGCCGGGCCGACAGGCCGGCCCGCAGCAGGAGCCGCAGCGGCGCGTACCGCCGGCCCGGGTACTGCCGCGAGAGGTAGCGCAGCGCGCTCTCGTGGTGCACTCGCAGCATCCGTCCGGGTTCGCGCCGGGTGCTGTGGCCGCCTTCGTGGACGACGACGGCGGACGGCGCGTAGACGTGCAACCACCCGCGCCGTCCCATCCGCTCGGCCAGGTCGACGTCCTCGAAGTACATGAAGTAGCCCGGGTCGAAGCCCCCCACCGACCAGAACGCCTCGAGGTCGACGAGCAGGCACGAGCCGGACAGCCACCCCGCCGGGCGCTCCGCCGGCGCCTCCCGCTCGCGGCGGTAGCTCGCCGTCCAGGGGTTGCCCGGCCAGACCCAGCCGAGCAGCGCGTGCCCGGCGCCGGTCGACAGCCGCGGCAGGTCCCGCGCCGACGGGTAGAGGTCGCCGGCCGGGGTGAGGATCGCCGGGCCGACCGTGCCGGCCCGCGGCCAGCGGGCGGCGACCGCGAGCAGTTCGTCGATCGCCCCCCGGCCGAACCGGACATCGGGGTTGGCCACGATCGCGTGGCCCTCGGTCAGACCGGCGAGGGCCGCGTTCACCGCCGCGCCGTAGCCGACGTTCCCCCCGGTGCGCAGCAGCCTGACCTCCGGGTGGTGCGCCACCGCCCGCTCCGGGGCCCCGTCGGTGGAGCCGTTGTCGGCGAGCACCACCTCGACCGGGCGCGTGGTCGCCTCCGCCAGGGAGTCGATGAAGCCCTCGAGGGCCTCGCCTGGCGAGTACGTGACGGCGACGACCCGCAGCGGCGTCCGAGCCGGTTGCCATGCCACCCCACGACCCTAACGACACCGCGGTGCAGACCGGCGCACCGGTCGGAGGCCCGCGATGCGCCCGCTCCCGCCGCTCGACGCAGGTCCCCGCCGCTGGTCGGGATCAGTCCGCGGCCGCCCGCGCGTAGCTGCGGACGTGCTGCTCGGCGCACGCGGTCCACGTGAAGGACGCCGCACGGGCGACCGCGGCGGCCCGCAGCCGCTCACGGCGCGCCGCGTCGTCGAGCAGGGACCGCAGGGCGGTGGCGATCCCCTCCTCGGTCGGCTCGGTGTACGCCACCGCGTCAGCCCCCACCTCGACGAGGGCGGGCGCCCGGGTGGTCAGCACGGGAGCCCCGCAGGCCATCGCTTCCAGCACCGGCAGGCCGAACCCCTCCACGGAGCTGGGGTATGCCACGACCTCGGCGTTCCCGAGGAAACCCGCGAGGGTCTCGAGGGGCAGGTACCCGGGCAGGAGCACCTCGAGGTGCCCGGGTACCCCGGCCAGCACCTCGTCGACGCGCTGGTCCCACCCGCGACCGCCCGCCACGACCAGGGACGGTGGGTCCGGGAGCTCCGCCGCGAGTCGCCGCCAGCCTCCGATGAGGGCCGGCACGTTCTTGCGCGGCTCGATCGTGCCGAGGAAGGCCACGTACCGGCCCCCCCGGAGGCCGAGGTGCGCCCGCGCGGACTCGCCCGCCTCCGCCGCCGGGACGTGGAAGGTCACCGGATCGACGCCGTGGTGGGCGACGTCCACCTGCCCCCGCACGCTCCTCGTGACGCGGGACAGCTCGTCGAGGGTCGCCCGCGAGGGCACGACGCACCGGGCGGCCCGCCGCAGGGCGGTGGCCGTCCACCCCCGGAAGAAGCGCCGCTTCACCGGGAGGTGGACCTCCGGGTGGGTGAAGAACGTGGCGTCGTGCAGCGTCGTGACGACCGGCACGGGGCTGCGCAGGGGCATCGTGTAGTGAGGCGAGTGCAGGACGTCGACGCGCAGCCGCCGGGCCAGCAGCGGCAGGCCGGTCTGCTCCCAGACCAGCCGTGCCGGCCGCCGGGAGATCCGCGCGGGCGCGGCCACGACCTCGGCGGACGGGACGAGCGCGGCGTAGTGCGGCACGTCCCGGGCCTGGCTGACGACGGCGACACGGGTGCCGAGCTCGGCCAGCGCGGGCAGCAACTGGTCGACGTACCGGCCCACGCCACCCCGGTTCTCGGGCACCGCGGTCGCGTCGACCAGCACCCGCGGTCCCTGCCGCACGGACAGTCCCCCTCCGGTCGGCCGGTCACCGGCCGCCCACGATACGTCCGTCGTCGCGCGGTGCCGTCGCGGGCTCAGAGGGAGCCGTAGAGCTCCCACGTCCGCCGGGCGACGTCCTCCCAGGAGAAGTCCGCCGCCCGCCGCAGCCCCGCGGTGCGCAGCCGTTGCCGCAGGTCGGCGTCCCCCACGACCTGCGCCAGCGCCTCGGCCAGCGCGGCGGGGTCACCGACCGGCGTGGTCACCGTCGCGCCGCCACCGACCTCGACGAGGGCCGGGTCGTCGGAGCTGACGACGGGCACGCCGGCGGCCATCGCCTCCAGGACGGGCAGCCCGAACCCCTCGGCCCGGCTGGGCGCCACGAGCGCCGCGGCCCGCGACAGGACCGCACCGACGTCCTCGTCGGGCAGCCGGCCCAGGACGCGCACCCGGGCCTCCGGCAGACCGACCGACCCGGCGAGGGCCACGGGGTCGGTGCCGCCCCACCCCGGCTGCCCCACCACGACCAACGGGACGTCCGGCGCGGCAGGCTCGGCCAGCGCCCGGAGGAGCACGTCGAGCCCCTTGCGCGGCTCGAGCGTGGCCAGGCTGACCAGGAACGGCGACGGCGGCAGGTCCAGCGCGGCGGCCCGCCGATCCACGTCGGGCGGCGCGGCGACCCGGACGGTGACGCCGGCGCCGCCCACGACGACCCGTCCCCGGACGTCGAGGTGGCGGCGCAGGGACTCGGCCACGGCAGCGGTGGGCACGACGACGGCGGCGGCCCCGGCCGCCGCCCGCGCGGCCATGTCGCGGTGCCACTGCACCCCGCGCGGGGTCATGGTCTCCGGATGCGTCCACGGGACGGTGTCGTGGACGGTCACGACCAGCGGCACGCGGGACCGAGGGGGGACGAGCAGCGTCGGGGCGTGGACGACGTCGGCTCCGCGCGGCCGGGGACCCCGCCCGCGGCGCCACGCCTCGGCCAGCACACGCCGCGGCGCCGGGAGCCGGCGGGGGCCGCGGACGCCGGGCACCCGGGCCGCGGAGACGTCCCGGTGCCAGGCCGTCCAGCCGGACACCGAGCAGCCCGCCGGGGCGGTCGGGACGAGCGCGGCCGCGAGCTCCGCCGAGTAGCGTCCCGTCCCACCCGGGACGGGAGCCAGGAGCTGTTCCAGCAGGACCCCGACGCGCACGGCCGGAGCCTAGTGAGCCGCCGGGGCCCTACCCGCCGCCCCGGGGGAGGATGCGCGCGTGCGGATCGGACTGGACGCCACGCCACTGCTCGGGCCCCGCACGGGCATCGGCCGCTACACGGCCGAACTGCTCCGCGGCCTGGCGGCCGACGCCGGGCAGGACGACCTCGTGGCCACGGCGTTCACCGTGCGCGGCAGCGAGCGGCTGCGGGCCACGGTTCCCCCAGACGTGCGGGTACGTGCCCGACGGTTGCCGGCGCGGCTGCTGCGAGCGGCGTGGTCGCGCGCGGAGGTCCCGACGGTCGCGTGGTCCGCCGGCGGGCTCGACGTCTTCCACGCGACCAACTTCGTCCTGCCGCCACCGGGGCGCGCCGCCGGCGTGGTGACCGTCCACGACCTGTCCTACCTGCACACGCGCGGGGCGGTCGACCGGGCGTCGCTCGCCTACCGCGAGCTCGTGCCGCGCAGCATCGCGCGCGCCACCACGGTGGTCACGCCCACCCACGCCGTCGCCGAGGAGGTGGCGGCCGAGTACGCGATCGACCCGGAGCGGATCCGCGTGACCCCCCTCGGCGTGGACCCGAGCTGGTCGGCGACCCCGCCCCCCGACGCCGCGTGGCTGCGGGGGCGGGGGCTGCCCGGCGACTACGTGGTGGCGGTCGGCACCCTGGAGCCCCGCAAGAACCTGCAGGTCCTGGTCGACGCCTTCGGCCTGCTCCTCGCCGATGACCCGGCGGGCCCCGACCTCGTCCTCGTCGGTCCTCCGGGATGGGGTGCGGCCCTCGAGACGGACCGGCTGCCGCCGGGCCGGGTGCACCTCACCGGCTACCTGGACGACGCCGAGCTGCGCCAGGTGGTCGCCGGCAGCCGCGGGCTGGCCTTCCCCTCCCGGTACGAGGGGTTCGGGCTGCCTCCGCTGGAGGCGCTGGCGTGCGGTCGACCGGTCGTCGTCAGCGACCTGCCGGTCATGCGCGAGGTCCTCGGGCCGCACGCGACGTACGTCCCGGTGGACGACCGGACCGCCCTCGCCGCCGCAGTCGCGTCCCTCGGCGACCGGCCGGCCGGCGCCGCGGCCGCGGCCCGGGCGCACGCTGCGGGATACACGTGGGACAGGTGTGTCCAGGAGACACGGGAGGTGTACCGGCGGGCCGCCTCCTCCACTCCGGCTCCGTAGACGGACCGGTCCCTCCTGTCACCATGGGGGGACACGAGGACGTCAGGAGGACCCGACAGCATGGTGGACCAGCGGGCGGCAGAGCGAGCTGCGCCCCACGACCCGCTGACGGCCGCGGCGCCCAGGACGGCGACCGCCGAGCGCAGCGACGCCGCACGCACCCGGCGCGGCCGGCTGGAGTTCCTCGACGCGCTGCGCGGGATCGCGGCACTGACCGTCGCCGTCCAGCACATCGGGGAGACCCACTGGACCGAGGTGCTGGGCTGGTCGCACCACTGGTTCCGCGCCGGGGAGTTCGGCGTCCTCGTCTTCTTCCTGTGCAGCGGCTTCATCATCCCCGCCTCCATGGAGCGCCGCGGGGACCTCACCGAGTTCTGGATCGGCCGGTTCTTCCGGCTGTGGCCGCTGTACCTGGTGGTCCTCACACTCGTCCTCGCCGCGTACGGCCTCAGCGACCGCATCGGTCCACCGGAGGGCTACCGCTCGGTGGCGGACTCGCTGCTCAACACGACGATGCTGCAGGTCTTCACGACCCGGCCGCTGGTGATCGGCGCCTCGTGGACCCTCGGGTACGAGCTGGTCTTCTACCTCCTGGTCTCGGTGCTCTTCGTCCTCGGGCTGCACCGGCGGTCGGCCACGACCGCGACCGCGCTGCTGGTCGCCGCCCTCGGGCTCGGCGGGGCCACCACGCTGTTCATGGCGCAGCGGCGCCCCGACGACTGGTGGACCTTCCCGCTCGCCGGCCTGCTGCTGCTCGTCGTGGCGGCCGGCCGGGTGCGCGGCACCTCGCCCCGGCTCGCCGTCCTGGGCATGGGCGTGGTCGTCGTGCTCGCCCTCTCCAACCGCCCGCACGACCTGTACTTCTCGTTGCTGCTGCTCGGCAGCATGTTCGTCGGGACGGTGCTGTACCGGTGGACCGCCGGGGAGACCTCCGGCCGGACCGCGGCCGGCGTCCTCGCGCTCGCGCTGGTCGTCATCGTCGTCGCCCAGCGGGCCTGGCACGTCGGCTACGCCGAGCCGATCACCGGGGAGACCCCGCAGTGGTGGACCGAGGTGGCCACGTTCCTCGCCGCCTACGCGGTGTTCGGCGCCGCGCTGCTCCTGCGACACCGCAGCTGGCCGCGCGCGCTGACCTACCTGGGCACGATCAGCTACTCGGTCTACCTGCTGCACGCCCTGGTGCTCATCGTGTTCCCGCCGGTCCCCGGCGGGCCCTGGGCCGGCTTCGCGGCCATGCTCGCCGCCACGCTGCTGGGGTCGGTCCTGACCTACCACCTGGTGGAGAAACCGTCGATCACGCTCGGCCGGCAGGTCGCCGCGGCCCGGCGCCGCCGCCTGGAGACGGCGGCTCCGGTGCCCGCGGTCACCCGGGTCGGCCAGGAGGCCTCCCCGACCCGGGAGTGAGCGGCCGGGGCTGCCGCGCCCCCGCCGCCGCGGGAACGCTCAGCCGGTGGGCCGGTCGGTGTCCGGGCGCACGTCGTCCGCCGAGCCCGGGCGGGGCGGCGTGGCCGACGTCGCGGCCTCGGCCCGGCGGCTGGACTCGAGGGCGACGACGGTGGCCGCCTGCAGCTCGTTGACGCGCTGCACCAGCGGGTCGACCTCCCAGGCCGTGGCCCGCCGGATCAGCCGCTTGACGAATCGGACCGACCGCCGCGGGTGGTTGGTGTCCGGAGGGCCCATGCGCGGCAGGCGGCGCAGCGGCGCGGAGCTGGAGACGACCGCCGCGGACGCGGTCGAGCGGTGCCGCCGGGCGGTCCCGGTCGGGCGCACCGACCCGGCTCGGGCGCGGACCCGCGCCTGGACCTCCGCGTGCAGGTCGCCGCTGTCGGTCAGGCCCTCGGCCCAGCCCAGCGAGTCGGCCGGCTGCGACGGGCGCGGGAGCGCCTCGATCATCGCCGTGCGCAACTCGTCGTCGTCGGACACCAGCCGGACGTCGCTGCGGGCGGCGGCCTGCTCGGAGAGGCCGCCCACCCGGGTGGCGATGACCGGGCGCTCGAACAGCGCCGCCCGCTCCATGACCCCCGACGACCAGATGTTGCGGTAGGGCAGGACGACGACGTCCGCGGCCACGATCCACCGGTCGAACAGCTCGTCGCTGACGTACCCGCGGTGCAGCGTGGCGCCGTCCACCGAGCCGCAGAGGTCGGCGAGGTCGGCCTCGTAGCGCACCATGTCCGGGTCGTCGACCCGCACCGAGCCGACGACGTCCAGTCGGGCGTTCCAGGCGGCGAGCCCGTCGAACGCCTCGACCGCGCGGTCGAAGCCCTTGGACGGCTGGATGAAGCCGATCGCCAGGAACACGAAGACGTCCGGGTCGATGTCGAGGGACTCGCGGGCCGCCGCCCGGTCGAGGTGCGTGTGCCGCTGGAAGTCCGCGCCGTGTGCCACGAGCGACACCCGGCTCGGGTCCACGCCGAAGTCGGCGATGAACGCCTCGCGCTCGGAGTTGGTGTGCACCTTGATCTCATCGGGCAGGCGCCACAGCCGGCGGGCGACCTGGCCGTCGGGGCGGCGCGGATCCCCGTGCCGGCCGTCGATCTCGTGGACGACGACCTCGAGCCGGCGAGCCAGGCCGAACGGAACGGCCAGCGCCGTGCTCTCTGCCATCCGCGCGCCGGCCCGCCCCGGGTCGGGATAGAAGAAGTCGGGGTGGAACTGGACGATCACGCGGTCGTAGTCGCGCACCCGCTTGGCCAGCGCCAGTGCCCCGCGGGGCCCGACGAGGTCCAGGTGGTGGTGGGCGGCCGACGGCCCGGGCGACAGGACCTCGACGTCGTGGCCCTGGCGGCGCAGCGCGCGGACCGTCTGCAGCGCGTAAGCGGCGATCCCGTCCCGCACCGGTGGGTAGGGCGAGACCATGAGGATCCGCTCCGGGGCAGCGCTGGTCACGGCGTCGTCCATGTCCTGAGGCCCTCCTCGACCCCGTCGAGCACCTGGTCCCACGTGTAGTGCGAGAGGACGTAGTCGCGGCCCGGCTCGGCCAGCCGCCGGGCCAGGTCCGGCGCCTCGGCGACGAAGCGCAGACACTCGGCGAACTCGGCCTCGTCGTCGTAGACCAGGCCGGCACCGGACCGCTCGCAGTGCCACCGGACGACGTCGCTGCCGCCGTTGGCGATGACCGGCGTCCCCGCCAGCCACGCCTCCATCACCGTCCGCGAGAAGGCCTCGTACCGGCTCGGCTGCAGGTAGGCCTCGGCCGCCGCGAAGGCGTTGTCCCGCTCCTCGTCCGGCAGGAACCCGAGGTCGACGACGCGGTCGGCGATCGATGCCGGTGGCCGCACCTCGCCGGTGCCGAAGGTCACCAGCGACAGGGGCAGGCCGCCCGTCTCCACCGCGCGGGCGAAGGCGGCGAGCATGTCCTCCCACCCCTTGGCGCCCTCCCGCCGGCCGGCGTAGAGGACGAACCGCTCGGGCAGCCCGTAGCGCTGCCGGAAGCCCTCCGGGTCGTAGCCCTCGGGGACCTCCACCCCGCACCCGACCACCGCGTGCGGTGCCAGCCGCGGCGCCACCCGGTGGGCCAGCGCGTGCTCGGGCTCGGTCTGGAAGTAGAGCCCCGCGATCCCGGAGAGGACCGGCTGGAACAGGTCGAGGTAGGCCGCCGGCTCGTCGTGCAGGCAGGTCCACAGCAGGCTGCGTTCGGGCAGCAGCTGGCTGCCGGCGTAGGCGGGCCAGAAGACGTAGGGCCCGTAGACCAGCGCGCGGTAGTCCTCGCCGTGGTCGAGCAGGTGGTGGTAGAGCTCCGGGGACCGCATCCCCGCGTTGATCCAGCGCTGCTGGGCCTGCAGCCCCAGGGGCTGCCCCGTGGCCACGGCCGCGTCGAGCACACCCCGCTCCGGGGTGTCCTCGAAGACGGCCGGGAACCGGCGCACGTGCAGACCGTCCTCGACCGACTCTCCCGGCGGCAGCACGTTGTCCCACCGGAAGTGGTCGAGCGCGGACGTCGTCAGGATCTCCACGTCCCAACCGCGGGTCGACAACCCCTTGGCGATCTGCGTCAGGACGATCTCGGCGCCGCCGACCATGCCCTTCCCGAACCGGGCGGGGACCAGACCGATGCGGCCCGTCCGCTCCTCTGACCGTGTGGCGCTGATGCTGCTCATCCTCCCTGCGTCGTCATCCGTCGCGCGACCTGGCTCAGACCTGTTCCGTGACCGACCGGGGCGCGCCCGCCCCGCTGAGCAGCCCCTGACCGGCGACGCGGTACCCCGGCTGCAGGTGCACCGTGCCGTCCTCGACGACGTCGGTCACGACCCGGAACGCCGCCACCCGGTTGACCCGGTGGAACACCGTCCGGTTCCCGGTGTCGGCGACGGCGACGCTGCACTGGTACACGCCCTCGGTCAGCGGCACCCGCGGGAACTCCACCACCACGTCGTGCACGCCCGCCGGCAGGTCCGGCAGGACCACCCCGACCCGGTCGCTGTTGGCGCCCCACACCACCTGGCCGCCGGAGTCCTCCAGCGCCACGCCGACGATCCAGTCGTCCAGCGGGCGCGGCGTCTCGACGCGGAAGGACACCTGCAGCGGGTCCCCCGAGGCGATCGTGCGCACCGGCTGCCCCGTCCCGTCGGCCACCGCGACGCCGGAGACGGTGACCCGGCGGGTCCCGAGGTCGGCGACGTCGTCGGGGTCCCGGTCCCCCTCCTCGGCCTCCTGGTTGAGGTCACGGAAGGCGCGCACCGCCTCGGTGGGCGTCCCGTCGACCAGCATCCGCCCGTGGTCGAGCAGCACCGCCCGGTCGCACAGCTGGCGCACCTGGTCCAGGCCGTGGCTGACGAAGACGATCGTGCGGCCCTCGCGCTGGAAGCGCCGGATGCGGTCGAGGCACTTGCGCTGGAACGGCTCGTCGCCGACGGAGAGGACCTCGTCGACGAGGAGGACCTCCGGGTCGACGTGGACGGCAACGGCGAAGGCCAGCCGCACGTACATGCCGCTCGAGTAGAACTTGACCTGGGTGTCGATGAACTCCTCGATGCCGGAGAAGTCGACGATCTCCTCGAAGTACGCGTCGGTCTGCTTGCGGGACAGCCCGAGGATCGCGGCGTTGAGGTACACGTTCTCCCGGCCGGTGAGGTCCCCGTGGAACCCCGCCCCGAGCTCGAGGAGCGCGGCGAGCCGGCCGCGGCGCTCCACGTACCCGGTCGTGGGCGCGAGGATGCCCCCGATGATCTTGAGCAGGGTGCTCTTGCCCGACCCGTTGTGCCCGATGAGCCCCGTGGTGCTGCCGGAGCTGAAGCTCAGGTCGATGTCCCGCAGCGCCCAGAACTCCTCGGCGTGCTCCTTGGACCGCCGGGCGTTGACCAGCCGCTCCTTGAGCGACTTGTCCTTGCGGAGGGCGAACTGCTTGGAGACGTCGTGCACCCGGATGACGTCGGTCATGGACTCAGAGCTCCTGGGCGAAGTTGCCCTGCGCGCGGGCGAAGACCCGCTGGGCGAACCACACAAAGACGAGGCCGGCGGCGATCAGCACCCCGAGGCGCAGGTACAGGTTGCCGTCGTAGTAGAAGGCCTGCCCCTGCTCGGTGAGCCCGCCGGGCCACAGGGCGCGCTGGAAGGCCAGCACGACGTTGGCCATGGGGTTGGCCATGTACACCTGGAAGAGGACGTCCAGCGAGTTGTCCTCGACGAGCGTCGTCTGGACCTTGGTCCAGTCGTAGACGATCGGCGTCATCCAGAACCACAGCAGCAGGCCCACCTCGACGAGGTAGGTGATGTCGCGGAGGAACACGTTGCCGGCGGCGAGGACCAGGCCCAGGCCGGTGGCGAACAGCACGAGTGCGACGAGCGCCAGCGGCACCAGCAGCAGGTCGCCCGGCGCCGGGAACTGCCACGTCACGACGTAGGCCGCGACGAGGATCACCGCCTGCAGCAGGAAGTTGACCACGCTGGCCCCGACGACGGCCAACGGGAACAGCTCCCGCGGGAAGTAGACCTTCTTGACCAGCCCGGCGTTGCCGACGATCGACCCCGTGCACCCACCGATGACGTCGGTGAACAGCGTCCAGGCCAGCAGGCCGGTGAACAGGTAGATGCCGAACTGCGGGATCACCCGCCCGGACCCGAGGAAGACCCCGATCGCCACCGCGTAGACCAGCAGGTAGAGCAGCGGCCGGAGCAGCGTCCAGAGGAACCCGAGGACGCTGTCCTTGTACTTGACCTTCAGTTCCTTGCGGATCAGCTGGCCGAGCAGCTCGCGGTAGGCCCAGACGTCGCGGGCGGTCGGCCAGAACCCGCGCCAGAACGACGTGGCCTCGTTGACGCGCTCGAACGGCTGGTCCGCCAGCGGAGGGGCCTCGTGGGCGCCGGCCGCGGGGCCCACCCGGCGCTCAGCCGTCAGCGCCGGTTCGTGTCGTGGCATGGAGGCGATCGTACGTAGCGGAGTCGCCCACCCCCGGTCCGGAAGCGGAACGGTCCCCCTCGGTCGGCCCCCGCGGGCCACCCGCGGCACATCTCCCCCTCGCGCCTCACCGGCCCATCGCACCGCGGCTATGGTCGGTCGCAGATGCGGAGCAGGGACGCACGGGTCCCCCTGTGAGGAGGTGCCGAGCTGGACATCGTCGTCTGCGGGGCGCAGAAGCCCTTCGTGCGCGGCGGGGCCGAGCAGCACCAGGAGAACCTCGTGGCCGCGCTCGTCGCGGCGGGGCACCGGGCCGACCTGGTCCGCCTGCCCGTGGCGTGGGAGAAGGGCCGGCTGTTCGACTCCCCCCTGGCCTGGCGGATGGTGCCCGTCGACGCCGACCTGGTGATCGCCACGAACTTCCCGTCCTACTTCGTGCAGCACCCGAACAAGGTCGTGTGGCTGCTCCACCAGCACCGCGGCGCCTACGACGGGTTCGCCGCCGGGGCGTCGTGGTCGGACTTCGGCCTGGACGACGTCAGCCTCGAGGAGCAGCGGCTGATGACCGAGTGGGACGTCGTCGCCCTGCGCGAGGCCCGGCGGGTCTTCAGCAACTCCCAGGTCGTGACCGACCGACTGACCCGCTTCAACGGGTTGGACAGCGAACCGCTGGCGCACCCCCCGCCCCTGCACGACCGCCTGCACCCCGGCCCCTCCGGCGACTACGTGCTCTCCGTGCAACGCCAGGAGGCCAACAAGCGGCCGCACCTCCTCGTGGACGCCATGGCCGACGTCCCCGCCGGGGTCCGCGCGGTGATGGCCGGCCGCGGGGAGCTGCTCGACGACCTGCGGCAGCGGGTCACCGACCGCGGCCTCGGCGGTCGCGTGGACCTGCCCGGCTTCGTCGCCGACGAGCGCCTGGTCGAGCTGTACGCCGGAGCGCTCGCCGTGGTCTACGTCCCCGAGGACGAGGACTACGGCTACGCGACGCTGCAGGCCTTCTACGCCGGCAAGCCGGTGATCTGCGCGGCCGACTCCGGCGGGGTGCTCGACTGGGTCGAGGACGGCGTGACCGGGCTGGTGACCGACGGGACGCCCGCCGGGCTGGCGGCCGCGGTCCGCCGGCTGCACGAGGACCGCGACCTCGCGGCCCGCATGGGTCAGGCCGGCCGCGAGCGGGTCGCCGCCCTGTCCTGGTCCGACGTGGTCGCCCGGCTCACCTCGGCATGACCCCGCCCCCGCGGCTGGCCGTCCACGTGGGACGGCAGATCCCGAACGCCCTGGCCCCGGTGCTGGTCGCCGCCACGCCGTGGTGCGAGCCGGTCGCCGTCGCGGAACGGGAACCGGCTCCGCCCGGTGTCCTCGCGCACCTCTACACCAGTGACGTCCTCCCCCGGCGCCCGGCGGCCCCCTTCGCGGTCTGGCAGCTGCCCGGCGGCGCGCCGGCCGCGGCCCCGGGCGCGCTGGTCGTCGGCGAGGTGGGCACCGGCGTCGCCGCGGGCGCCCACCTGCTCGCCTGCCTGCTGCCCCCGCCGGATCGCGCGCGCCTCCTGCTGCCGTTCACGCGGGAGTGCTACCGGCGGCTGCGCGGCCTGCCCGGGGACCTGGTGGCCGTCGACGAGGGGACCGGCCCTGCGTGGGGCGCCGCCGACGGCACCCCCGCCCCCGCCCGGCCGGAGGACTGGCCGACCCTCGCTGCCCTGGCCGGAGCGGTCGTGGCCCTGGACGAGGTGGCGCTGTGGTCGGCGCTGGCCTGGGGGGCACCGGCAGTGACCGCCCCGGCCACGGCCCGGCGCCTGGACCTGGTCCCCGGAGAGCACGTCCTCACCGGGGACGACCCGGGCGAGCGCCGGTCGCTGGCCGCGTCCCTCGCCGGCGACTCGGTCCGGGCCGCCCGCCTGGGCCGGCACGGCTGGACGGCGGTCCGCGACCGCCGCCCCGAGGGCGTCGCTGCGCTGCTCAGCTCCCGGCTGGGTCTCACCCGTCGTCGTGACCTCACCGCGCCGTCCGGGCTGACCGAGGCCCTGGACGCGCTGGACACCCCCCGTGACGCGCTCGTGCGACGCCGCGCTCGCGAGGCCACAGCCGACCTTCCCGGTGCCGTCACGCAGGGATGGCGACCGAACGAGAGGAACGACGATGTCCAGCCCTGACCCGACCAGCGCCGAGGCGGTCGAGCAGTTGCGCGCGGCGGGCGAGCCGGCCGCGACGAGGGACGCCCCGCCGCCGGCGAGGGAGCTGGCCCGCCGGCTCGCCGGCCCGGCGCGGCGGGCGGCCAGGACGGCCACCCGCCGCATCGCCGACCGCGCGTACCGGCGGGTGGCCGAGCGGGTGAACACCAGGCTCAAGGACATGGTGCGCGAGGAGGTCGCCGCCGACCCGACGGTGGGCCAGCTCCGGGAGCTGTCCAGCCACGGCATGCTCGACGAGCACCGGATCCGGCACCAGGACGAGTCGGTGCGCGCCACGCAGGTGAACCTCGAGCTGCTCAAGGGCGAGTTGCGGCACATCCAGGGGGTCCTCGACGAGCTGGGCATGGCCTTCGCGCCGGCGACCGGGCTGGCCGGCGCGGGAGCCCGGTTCGCCGAGTTGCGCGAGGCCGTCCACGCCCTCGAGCGGCGGCTGCGCAACAGCAGCCTCCCGTCCGGTCCCCCGGCGGGGAGCGCGGACGGCGGGGCGCCGCCGGTGCCGGCCCCGGCGGACGGTCGGCGCCCCGAGGTCCTCTCGTCCACGCTGTTCGACTACGTCGGCTTCGAGCGGCGCTTCCGCGGAGACCCCGAGGAGATCCTGGCCACGCTGGTCGACCGCTACGGCGACCAGCTCGCCGACCACCAGCCCGTGGTGGACCTCGGCTGTGGCCGGGCCGAGCTGCTGGGCCGGCTGGCCGAGCGCGGCGTGGAGGTCGTCGGGATCGAGCCGGATCCCGGGATGGCGGCGGAGGCGCGTTCCCGCGGGATCACCGTCCACGAGGCGCTGGCCGGCGACTGGCTGCGGTCGGTGCCGGACGGCTCGCTCGGCTCGATCATCACCACGCACGTGCTGGAGCACCTCGAGCTGGACGACCTCATCGAGCTGCTCGAGCTGTCCGCGGTGAAGCTGCGTCCGGGTGGGGTCTTCATCAGCGAGACCCCCAACCCGGCGTCCCTCATCGTGCTCGGCAACTCCTACCTGCTCGACCCCACCCACGTGCGGCCGCTGCACCCGAGCCTGCTCGCCTTCCTCTGCGAGAAGGCGGGCTTCCGGGACGTCCGGCTCCAGTTCTTCTCGCCGGCGACCGGATACCACCTGCCCCGGATCCCGCTCGAGTCCCAGGACGACCTGCCCCCGTGGGCCGCGGAGGTCCGGACCGCCGTCGACGAGGGCTTCGCCCGGTTGAACGAGGTGCTCTTCGGCCCCCAGGACTACGCCGTCGTCGCCACCACGGCCCCCGCCGCCGAGGGCTGACCGGACCGACCACCGGGTGAGCCGCGCCCGCGGCTCCCGGGGAGGAGCTCCCTTGGCACGGACGACGTCGGACGTCGCCCCCCCGTTCGCCGACCAGCCCTCCGTCGCCCCTCGCGGGGGTCCACGGTGGCTGGTCCCGGCGGCGCTGCTGCTCACCGCGGTCCCGTTCGTGGTCGCCGCCGTCCGCGTGCTCCTGACCCGCGACGCGTCCTTCCAGTTCGCCGGGGACCAGGCGATCATCGGCCTGGCGACGCACGAGGCCGGCGACGGCGACCAGCAGCTGGGCCCGTACTCCCGGTACGGCTGGGCGCACCCGGGGCCCGCGTGGTTCTACCTGATGGCCCCGTGGATGCGCCTGTTCGGCGACGACGACGCCGCCCTGGTCGCCGCGAGCCTCGTGGTGCACGGCCTGCTCGCCGTGTTGCTGGTGGCGGCGGTCCCCCGCCGGGCCCGGGCGGTCGTCGGCGTGCTTGCCGCCGGCGTCGTGCTGCTCTACGTGCTGCGCATGCCGGGCGCGTTCTTCGTGGACGTCTGGAACCCGTACGCGCTGCTGCTGGGCACCGCCCTGTTCCTCGTGCTCGCCGTGCGCTGCCGGGAGGGCCGCTGGACCGGGCTGCTGCTGCTCGTGGCCGCCGGCAGCTACCTCGTGCAGACCCACATCGGCACCGCTCCCCTGGTCGCCGCCGTCGGGCTGGCCGGCCTGGTGGCCTTCGTCGTGGGCCGGCGACGCCGCCCGCCCGCGGAGGGGGTGCCGGCGGCCCCTGCCTCCCGGCGCAGCGGGCTCGCGACCGCGGCCGCGGGAGCCCTGGTGGTGGCGCTGTGGTGTCCGGTGGTCCAGCAGCAGGTCACTGCCGCGCCGGGCCAGGGCAACCTGCGCCTGCTGCTGGACTTCTTCCTGCTCGACCCGCCTCCGGACGCGGTCCACCCGACGCTGCTCGAGGCGCTCATCGCCGTCGGCCGGGTGCTGGCCATGACCCCCTACGGGTGGGGGCCCGGGCCCTGGGAGATGGACGTCTCCACGCTGCCCGCGGCCGTCCTCGTCGGGCTGGTCGCGCAGGCCGCCGCGTCCGTGCTCCTGCTCGTGGCCGGTCGCCTCTGGCGGCGTCCGGGTGCGTGGTGGTCCGGCGTCGTCACGCTGGTCGCCCTGCTCGCCGCCATCGCCTCCGCGAAGACCGTCTCGGGGATCCTCTACTGGTACCTGCTGACCTGGGTGAGCGTGCTGCCCGCCGTCACGGTGCTGGGCCTGCTCGGGCTGGCCGACCGCCTGCCGGTCCCCGGGGCGCTGCGGTCGCGGGCGGTCCGCCTGGCCCGTGCCGCAGCGCCCGCCGCGCTCGCCGTCCTGGCGGCGCTGGCGGCGCTGGTCGCGGTGTCGCTGAGCCGAGGCCTCGCGGCCCTGCCCGCCTCCGAGGCGGTCACGGCCGCGCAGCGCCTCCTCGACGGCCAGCTGGCCGCCGGGCCGGGCGACGTGGTGCGGGTGGACATCGCCACCCACGACCGCTGGCCGGTCGCGGCCGGCCTGGTCGAGAACCTGGCCGCCGAGGACGTCACCGTCACCGTCTCCGCCGGCTCGGCCGACCTCTTCGGCGCGGCCCGCGTCAGCGACGGCGGCGAGGACGCCGTGGTGACGGTGGCCGCGCCGGACGACCCGGCGCTCGGGCAGCTGGTGGCCGCGGGCACCTGCGAGCTGGGGACCGTGGCGGGCCCCGAGGGCCCGACCACGGTCCTGCTCACCGCGGGCGGCTGACGGGGCCGCCCGCGGTGCTCAGCGGAGGTGGGTCTCCGCGCCTCCGGTGGCGGTCCAGCTGATGTACCCGCCCTGGAAGTCGCTGCGCCGACCCCCGGGGACGTCGTACTCGTCGCTGGTCGGCAGCCCGAGCCGCGACGTGGCGCCGCCGGCCTGCTGGTAGGCGACGTTGATGCTGCCCCGCACCTCGTGCGCGCCCGTCTCGGCCGACCAGTAGACGACGCCGCCCTGGAAGGACACGCCGTTGCCGCGCCCCCCGGCGAGCCGGTACTCGCCGGTGGTCGGGAACCCGAGGGCGCTGCGCTGCGCACCCAGCGCCCTCCACTTCTCGAGGATGCCGCCCCACAGGAGCTGGGCGCCGGACGCCTGGCTCCAGTAGATGGCCGAGCCGTTGGTGAACGTGGTGTAGCGGCCGCTCGCGCCGGGGGTGGCCTGCTCGCTGGTCTTCGGCAGCAGCCCGGCGCCGATGCCGCCCGCGGACAGCCAACGCTCCCGGATCGGGCCGTGCAGCCCGTGCGAGCCGCCCGCCGGCGACCAGACGATGGTGCCGTCCTGGAACTCCTGGACCGACGCGGTGCGGCCGTAGGTCTCCCCGCCGAGGGGGTAGCCCAGCGGCCCGTCGCCGGCCCCGGTGCGCAGCCACTCGGCCAGGTTGCCGCCGACCACCTGCTGGTTCCCCCCGGCCGTCGACCACACGAGAGCCCTCTCCCCGGTGAAGACCTGGTGCATGCCCGACCCGTCGCGGCCGTTGACCTTGCCGCCGCGCGGCATCAGGCCGGACGAGGGGCCGCCCAGGGCCTCCCACCGCGTGAGCATCCGCCCGGTGATCGGGTGTCCCCCACCGGCCGCCGACCACGCGACGACGCCGTTCTCGAACTCCTGCACGACCCCGCCCTTCGCGGCGGTCTCCCCCGAGACGGGGTAGCCGAGCGGGCCGGCCTCCCAGCGGTGGGCGGCCCAGGACTGGCGGATCCCGCCCCACACGAGCTGGGCGCTGGTCCGGTTCGAGCGGTAGATGGACGCGCCGATCGTGAAGTGCACGTAGCTGCCGACGCCGTCGGGGGTCGTCGTCTCCTCCGTCGAGGGGAACAGCCCGGCCGCGGCCGCCCCGGCGGCCCGCCAGCGGTTCCGGATCTCCCCCGTGAGCGCGTGCACACCGCCGGCGGCCGAGTACACCAGGGTCCCGCCCTGGAACTGCTGGTGCGCGCCGCCGGCCACCTGCTTCTCCGGTCCGACGGGGTAGCCGAGCGGGCCGGCCTCCCAGCGCCGGGCGGCCCAGCTCTCGCGGATCCCGCCCCAGACGGCCTGCGCGCCCGTGGACGGCGACCAGTAGACCGAGGCGCCCCGGGTGAAGTGGTTGTAGCGGCCGACGCCGTCGGGGGTGCCGAGCTCGTCGGTGGTCGGCGCCCCGAGCACCGCGGGGCCGCCCGCGGCGAGGTAGCGCTCCAGGATCGAGCCGTAGACCAGGAAGGCGCCGGTGTCCGCCGAGGTGTACAGGCGGCCGCGCTCGTAGACCTGCCAGGTGACCCCGGCGGCCTGCTGCCGCCCACCGACGGGGGCACCGAGAGCCGCGCGGACGGCGGGGTCGGCGTACCGCTCGGTGATCTTCTCGTACGGATCGTCGACCATCAGTGCCGCCACCCGGTTCCGGATGTCACCGAGGCGGGCGTAGCCCTGGGCACCCGGGCAGGAGGTGGTGCCGACGTCCCGGTGCCCGAAGACGGTCGGCAGGGTGACGCGGGTGCCCGCGGCGTACCTGGCCGTGCCCCCGCCGCCGGAGGTGAGCACGGTGGTGCCGCGCGGGTCGACGCCGTGCAGGGAGAACTTCCAGGCGGTGATCGCGGAGACCGACTCGACCACCGCCTGCGGCACGGCGACCGTCTCGTAGGTGCCGAGCATCGAGACGCCGAAGGTCCCGGTGTTGAACCCACCGGCGTGCGCGCCGACGACCGGACGGGAGAGCCCGCCGTAGCGGCCCTCCCAGAGCCGGCCGAACTTGTCGACGATCGCGTTGTAGCCGATGTCGCCCCAGCCACGGCTGACCGCGTGGTAGCGGTAGATCGAGCGCATCATGGCCGGCACCTGATCGGCCGTGTAGTTGTTGGTGTCCGCGGTGTGGTGCAGGGTCGCGGCCCTGATCGTGCCGGCGTACTGCGGGGTCCAGCCCATGATCGACTCGTCGGCCCCCCACTGGGCCCGTGAGTAGACCGGCGGCATGGCCATCGCCGCGTCGGCGGTGTCCTGGATGTCCGGGGTGCCGAGGGAGGCATCGGCCGCGCTGTCGCCGGGGTCCACGAGGTCCAGCTGCACGTCGGTCGGCTGCGCCCCGGAGCGGGTCACCAGCTCGGCCTCCACCGCGGTCGCCGGACCGGTCCACAGCGGGGCCGTCCCGCCGCGGACCCTGCCCTCGGTGTCCGCGTCGGGCGCTTGCTCGGCGTCCTCGCTGCCGACCTCCGTCCACTCGCCCCAGGCGCCGGAGGCGTCCCTGACCCGCACCTGCACCACCGTGTCGGTGACCGCGGGGTCGAACGCCCAGGTGACACCGACCAGGGAGAAGTCGTCGACGTCGGTGGCGCTCACGGTGAGCGTGGGAGCGTTCCCGGACACACCCGACACGGGGTCGGTGGTGCCTTCCTGCACGTCGGCCTCGGGGGCCGGGTCGTCGACCGACCCCATGGGCACCTCCTCGGTGGAGGTCGCCACCGGCTCGGGCTCGGGCGCGGGTGCGGCGTACACGGGCAGGACGAGGATCGTCCCGGTGAAGGACAAGAAGGCGGTGGAGCCCGCGAGAAGGCGGCGCATCGAGTGGGGGTCCTCCGGTTGCGTCGGTCCGCGGCGGTCGGAGACCGCCCCTCCCTCCACCTTCGGAAGGCAGACCGGACACCTTGAGGCCAGTTGCCCGTCCGGAACCGTGCCGAGGTCCTCCGGTCAGGCGCGCAACCCCTCCCGCAGCGCCGTCCGCAGGGCCGCCCGCCAGGGGCGGGGGGCGGGGAGCCCGGCCGCGGTCCAGGCGCTGCCGTCCAGGACCGAGTAGGCCGGCCGCGGGGCCGGCCGGGGAAACCGGTCGGTGGTCGTCGCGCGCACCCGGGCGGGGTCGGCGCCGATCTCCTCGAAGACCGCCCGCGCCAGGCCGCACCAGGTCACCGCCCCGGCGTTGGTGCAGTGCAGCAGCGGCGGGGCGGGCTGCGGGCGGGCGCCCACGGCCACCAGCCCGGCTGCCAGGTCCGCCGACCAGGTGGGCGAGCCGGTCTGGTCGTCGACGACGTCGACGGTGTCGCGTTCGGCCGCCAGGCGCAGCATCGTGCGCACGAAGTTGGGCCCGTGCGCGCCGTACACCCACGCCGTCCGGACGACCGTGGCGTCGCCCCCGACCGCGGCCACGGCGCGCTCCCCCTGCGCCTTCGTCCGGCCGTAGGCGCTGCGCGGGGCGACCGCGGCGTCCACCGGATAGGGCTCGGTGGCCGCCCCGTCGAAGACGTAGTCGGTGGAGACGTGCACCAGCCGCCCGTGCCCGGCCAGCTCCTCGGCGAGCCAGCCGGGGGCCCGCCCGTTGACCAGCAGCGCGGTCGCCTCGTCGTCCTCCGCCGCGTCGACGGCGGTGTACGCGGCAGCGTTGAGCACCACGGGGCGCCGGCCGCGGGCCCGCGCCCCGGCCAGCCAGCCGCGGACGACGCCCCGCACCTGCTCCTCGTCGGTGAGGTCCATCTCCGCCCGGCCCACGGCCGTGACCGTGTCCCCCGCTCGGCCCGCCAGCAGCGCGACCAGGTCGGCGCCGAGCTGGCCGTGTGCGCCGGTGACCAGCCAGGCGGTGCTCACGCCCGTGCGGTCGCGGCGGCGGCCTTCAGCGGCTCCCACCACGACCGGTTGTCGCGGTACCACTGCACGGTCAGCGCCAGGCCCTCCTCGAAGGACATCCGCGGGGCGTAGCCCAGCGCGGCGGTCTTGGAGTAGTCGACCGAGTAGCGCAGGTCGTGTCCACCGCCGCGGGGGTCGACGACGTTCTCCACGGAGCTCCAGTCGCGGCCGGTGGCCTCCAGCAGCTTCTCGGTGAGCTCCCGGTTGGACAGCTCCCGGCCGCCGCCGATGTTGTAGAACTCGCCCGGGCGGCCCTTCTCCAGCACCAGCTGGATGCCGCGGCAGTGGTCGTCGACGAACAGCCAGTCGCGGACGTTGGCGCCCTCGCCGTAGAGCGGCACCTTCTCCCCGTCGAGCAGGTTGGTGACGAACAGCGGGATGACCTTCTCCGGGAAGTGGTACGGGCCGTAGTTGTTGCTGCACCGGGTGATCGAGATGTCCAACCCGTAGGTCCGGGCGTAGGCGCGGGCGATGAGGTCGCCGCCGGCCTTGGCCGCGGAGTACGGCGAGTTCGGCTCGAGGACGTGGTCCTCGGTCCACGAGCCCTCGTCGATCGAGCCGTACACCTCGTCGGTGGAGACGTGCACCACCCGGCCGACGCCGTGCCGCAGCGCGGCCTCGAAGACCTGCTGGGCGCCGAGCACGTTGGTGAGCACGAACTGCGAGGCACCGGAGATGGAGCGGTCCACGTGCGACTCGGCGGCGAAGTTGACCACGACGTCGTGCCCGGGCAGGGCCGCGTCGAGGTCGGCCGCGCTGCAGATGTCCCCCCGCACGAACCGGTAGCGCGGGCTCTCGGCCACCGGCGCCAGATTGGCGAGGTTTCCGGCGTAGGTCAGCGCGTCGAAGACGGTCACCTCGGCGTCCTCGAAGCCGGGGTACCCACCGGTCAGCAGGGTGCGGACGTAGTGGGAGCCGATGAAGCCGGCTCCTCCGGTGACCAGTACGCGCATGAGCCCGATCCTCCCGGGGAGAGACCGGCCGGGCATCCTCCTGCGGGGTGAGGCGTGTCGTGACGGGGCCGTCCGGACCGTCCCGTCCGGCCACCTCGCACCGTTCGTCCCAGGCGTCCCGTGTCTCCGCCGCGTGCACCCCGCCGGCCCGTCCCGGCACCTAACATCGCCGTCAGCCTCCCGCGCGGTCCACAGCCGCTCGACGGCAGTCGACGGGGGCCTGCCGCCGCGCGCGGCACGTCGCCGCCGCCCGTGCGGACCAGTGCAGAGGGAAGGACGTCCCACGTGAGCCCGAGAAAGCCCGACGCCCGGGCGGACGAGAACCGGCCGCTGCCGGCACGCCTGGACCCGCGCGCGGGTCGTCCGGGCCGTGGGCACGAGCCCCGCTCCTCCCGCACCGCCGAGGCCGCTCCGCCGTCCGGCCGCGGGCGGAGCCGCGCGGCGACGGCCTTCCGCGTGATCGGCGCGGTCCTCTCCGTCGTCCTGCTCGCGGGCTCCGGCTGGGGCTGGTACCTGGGGCAGGTCGCCGACGCCAGCGTCAACCGGACCGCCGCGATCCCCACCGAGGGCAACGAGGGCGCCTCCGGTCAGTCGGCGACGAACGTGCTCCTCGTCGGCAACGACAGCCGGGCCAGCGCGTCGGCCGAGCAGCGCGAGCAGCTCAACACCGGGGACGACAGCGGCCTCAACACCGACACGATGATCCTGGTCCACATCCCGGCGGACGGGTCGCGCGCCTCCTTCGTGTCCTTCCCCCGCGACTCCTACGTGGACATCCCCGGCTACGGCAAGGACAAGCTCAACGCCGCGTACGCCTACGGGTACAACAACGAGGCCCCGGCCGACGCGCCCGAGGCCGACCGCCAGGCCGCAGGCGCCCGCCTGCTCATCCAGACGATCAGCCAGCTCAGCGGGCTGCAGATCGACCACTACGCCGAGGTGGACCTGCTCGGCTTCTTCAACCTGTCCAACGTGGTCGGCGGCGTGGAGGTCAACCTCTGCGAGCCGGCGAAGGACAAGTTCTCCGGCGTGGACCTGCCGGCCGGCCAGCAGACCATCAGCGGCGAGCAGGCCCTGGCCTTCGTCCGCCAGCGCCATGGCCTGCCGCGGGGCGACTTCGACCGGATCGTCCGGCAGCAGACGTTCATCGCCGGCATGGTCCGCAAGATGCTGTCCGAAAACGTGCTGCTCGACCCGGGCAAGCAGCGTCGGCTCGTCGAGGCGGCGGCCGGGTCGCTGACCGTCGACGACTCCCTGGACCTGTTCGACCTGGCTGCACAGATGCAGTCGGTGACGGCGGGCAGCATCGAGTTCCAGACCATCCCCTAC
This sequence comes from Geodermatophilus sp. SYSU D00703, assembly GCF_054050155.1. NCBI lineage: Bacteria > Bacillati > Actinomycetota > Actinomycetes > Geodermatophilales > Geodermatophilaceae > Geodermatophilus > Geodermatophilus sp. SYSU D00703. The sequence goes on from NZ_JBJGYU010000006.1 coordinate 171,614, forward strand.
GTCGGGACCGCCCGGGACGAGCAGGACCGCTCCATCATCCAGCTCGAGGACCAGGAGACGCTGTACGACTTCTTCGCCCAGCTCTCCGCGGACCCGCAGGAGCAGGAGGCGGCCCCGACCAGCGAGGCCGCGCCCGCGACCGCTGACCCCTCCGAGGTCACCCTCGACGTCTACAACGGGTCCGGGACGGCCGGCCTGGCCGCGAGCGCCGCCGCGGCCCTGGGCGGTGCGGGCTTCACCGTCGCCGCTACCGGCAACGCCGACTCCTCCGACTACGAGACCACCGAGATCCGCTACGCGGCCGGTGACGAGGCCCTGGCCCGAGCCGTGGCGGCCGTCATCCCGGGGGCCAAGACGACGAAGAGCGAGGACGCCGCCACGGGGACCCTCCAGCTCGTGCTGGGCTCGGACTTCAACGGCATCGGGCAGGCGGTCACCGCGCCGGAGCAGGAGCCCGCCGCCGAGACCGAGCCTCCTCGGACGGCCGCGGACACCGACTGCATCAACTGACCGTCCCGCCGATCGCGAGGAGGGGGCCGCCCGTCGGGGTGGCCCCCCTCCTCGCGTCCAGGGCCGGGCACGTCGAGCAGCCCCCCGGGGACCGGGAGGACCACCGGCGGGGCCAGGAGGTCTGTCGCGATCGACCCGCGACGCTGGCGGGATGTCCGCTCGGGCGACGTCCGGGGTCACCAGGACTCCCGTCCGGCGAGGACGTCGTGAGCGACGTCCACCATCGTCCCGCCGTCGCAGCCGAGGAGGTCCCGGCCGGCACGGTCACCCGGCAGGCGAACAGCCCTCCTCGCGCGGAGGACCCGCCCGGGTGGCAGCGACCCGGCACCCGTCGTCGGGTGTCGCCCGGCCGTCCGTCGTGGAGGCGGACGGGTCAGATCGGCAGGCGGCGGAACAGCGACCGCGGCGTGTGGCGCAGCCCGCTCATGACCCAGCGCATGACGCCCGGCACCCAGACGGTGTGCCGGCCGCGGCGCACGCCGTCGACGATCGCCTCCGCCACCGCGTCCGGCGTCGTGGCCAGCGGCGCGTCGGCCAGGCCCTCGGTCATCTTCGAGCGGACGAAGCCGGGACGGACCACGAGGACCGAGACCCCCGTGCCGACGAGCGAGTCGGCCAGGCCGGAGAAGAACGCGTCCATGCCGGCCTTCGTGGAGCCGTAGACGAAGTTGGACCGGCGGGCCCGCTCCCCCGCCACCGAGGACAGCGCCACGATGACGCCGTGGCCCTGCGTCCGCATGCGGTTGGCGAGCACCGTGCCGACGGCGACCGGCGCCACGTAGTTGACCTGGGCCAGGGCGGCTGCGGCCGCGGCGTCGCCGGCCAGCACCTGCTGGTCCCCCAGCTGGCCGAAGGCGATCACCGCCACGTCGACGTCACCGCCGGCCACGGCACGCTCCACCATGCGCTCGGGCGACGTCGGGTCCTCGGCGTCGAAGTCGACGACCTCGACGGTCGCCCCGAGGGCGGTGAGCTCGTCGGCGGCCTCGCGGCGGCGGGGGGTGTCCCGGGCGGCGAGGACGACGCGGAGGGGACGCTCGCGCAGGTAGCGGCGCGCCGTCGCCAGCGCGATGTCGGAGGTGCCGCCGACGAGCAGCAGCGAACCGACCGATCCGAGGGCGTCGATCACAGGGCGAGCCTCCTGCTCAGGTCCGAGGTGAAGACACCGTCCGGGTCCACCCGCTTGCGCACGGCGCGGAAGTGCTCGAGCTCGGGGTACATGTGCTCGAACAGCTCCGGGCGCACGCGGGAGTCCTTGGCGAGGTAGATCCGCCCGCCGGCGTCCACCACCAGCTCGTCGAGGCGGTCCAGCAGCGTGGCCAGACCCCGGACGACGGGGATGTCGAGGGCCAGCGTCCAGCCCGGCGACGGGTAGGACAGCATCCCCGGGTTGCCTTCCCCGAAGCGCTTGAGGACGGCGAGGAAGGAGGCGTGCCCGGAGCTGGTGATGCGGACCAGCGCCTCCCGCATCGCCTCCTCCTGCCCGAAGGGGACGGTGAACTGGTACTGGACGAAGCCGCGCGGGCCGTAGATGCGGTTCCACTCGCCCACGCCGTCGAGCGGGTGGAAGAAGGCCGGGATGGTCTGCAGCTGGTCGCGCTTGCGCCGGGGCGCCTTCCGGTACCAGAGCTCGTTGAACGCCGCGACCGTGGCCGCGTTGAGCAGGCCGGGCGGGAAGACGTCGGGCACGGAGAGCCGCACCGACCCGGAGTAGCGCAGCGGGTCGGCCTGTCGGCGGGCCGGCAGCTCGTCGCGCCGGGCGAACCGGCCGCGGGTGAGCACCGAGCGCCCCATGCGACGGCCCTTGGCCACGCAGTCGATCCAGGCGACGGAGTAGTCGTACAGGTGGTCGGTCTCGGCGAGCAGGGTCATCAGCGAGTCGAGGTCCGGCGTCCGGTCGGTGTCGACCAGGATCCGCGAGCTCTCGATCGGCTTCATCCGGACGCGTGCACGCAGGATCACCCCGGTCAGGCCCATGCCGCCCGCGGTGGCCCAGAACAACTCGGGGTCGGAGTCGGGGCTCAGCCGGCGGACCTGCCCGTCGGCCGTGAGGAGGTCCAGCCAGCGCACGTGCTGGCTGAAGCTGCCGGCGACGTGGTGGTTCTTGCCGTGGATGTCGGCGGCGATCGCCCCGCCCACCGTGACGTAACGGGTCCCCGCGGTGACCGGGACGAACAGGCCCATCGGCACGAAGAGGGCCATCAGCCGGTCCAGCGAGATCCCGGCCTCGACCTCGACCTCGCCGCCGGCCAGGTCCACGTCCAGCACGCGATCGGCGGAGGTCATGTCCAGCACGGAGCCGCCGGCGTTCTGCGCCGCGTCGCCGTAGCTGCGGGCCAGCCCGCGGGCCAGCAGGCCCCGCTCGGTCCGGGCGGCGAGCAGCTCGGCCGCGTCGTCGACCGAGGTCACCGGCGTCAGGTGCGCCGGGGTCGGGGCCGTGCGGCCCCAGCCGGTCAGCGGGACCCGTGCCGCCTGGAGCGGGGCGGGGGCGTCAGGCACCGAAGACCCCCAGCCCGACGGTGGCGGCCCAGACGATGCCCAGGGCCAGCAGTACGCGGTCGTTGAGCACGATGTCCTCCGGGGCGCCGGCGGCGCCCTTGTCGACGTCCCTCGCGTATCGCAGGATCGCGAGGACGAACGGTGCGATGGAGATCGTCGCCCAGGGCACCCCGGCCTGGGACTCGACCATCTCGAAGGCCCACAGGCTGTAGGCGGTGCAGGCGACGCCGGCCGAGAGGCTCCACACGAAGCGCAGGTAGCTGGCCGAGTACTCCTGCAGGGTCTTGCGCGTGGCCGCCGCGTCGCCCAGGTAGACCAGCTCGGAGTACCGCTTCCCGGCGACCATGAACAGCGAGCCGAAGGCGGCGACGAGCAGGAACCACTGCGACAGCAGCAGGCCGGCGGCCACGCCACCGGCGATGCCGCGCAGCAAGAAGCCCGACGCGACGACCGCGAGGTCGATGACCGGCTGGTTCTTGAGGAAGAGGCAGTAGGCCAGCTGGATCACCACGTAGCTGGCGAGGACCCAGGCGAGCTCCGGCCGGGTGAGCAGGACGCCGGCGGTGAGGGCGACGGCGAACAGCACCGCGGCCAGGGCCACGGCCAGCCAGCGGGGCACGATACCGGCGGCGATCGGGCGGAACCGCTTGCGCGGGTGCCGGCGGTCCTCCTCGACGTCGATCGTGTCGTTGACCAGGTACACCGCCGACGACGCCAGGCAGAAGAGGACGAAGGCGACCGCCGTGGGACCGAGGACGTCGGCGTCGAAGACCCGTCCGGCCGCCGCGGGGGCCGCGAGCACCAGGACGTTCTTCACCCACTGCCGCGGGCGCAGGGCGCGGACCAGGCCCCAGCCGAAGCTGCCGCGGAAGCCGGGCACCCGCGGCGGCAGGCCGGGCGGGACGGCGGGCTCCTGCGCCGGCGTCCGTGGCTCGACCACGGGCGCGGTGGCGTCACCGGTCACGGCGACGTCCGGCTGCCGCCCAGGAGCGCGACCCACCTCGGAGGACACGGTCATGCCCCCGTGCCGGCGCGTCGCCGGACGACAGCGGCCACCGTCGCCCCCAGCGCGGCGCCGGACAGCACGTCGCTGGGGTAGTGGACACCGAGGAGCACCCGGGACACGAGCATGGCCCCGGTGAGGGCACCCATGACCGGGCGACCGACGAGAGGCCCGAAGCCCACCGCCGCCGCCGCGGTCGAGCAGCTGTGCGCACTCGGGAAGGACAGCCGGCTCGGCGTCGTCACCAGCGCGGGGACGTCCACGAGGTCGGGGCGTACCCGCCGGACCACTCGCTTCACCACCACGCCGGCCGCGTGTGCGGCGACGACACCCGCGACACCGGAAGCCCACTCGGACCGGCGGCGGCCCCCCAGCCACCCGGCCGCGCCGAGGGCGATCCAGCCCAGCGCGTGCTCACCGAAGTGCGACAGCCCCCGGGCGACGGGAACGGCGGCGGTGTCCCCCAGGGTGCGGCGGGTCAGCCGGAGCACCGAGTGGTCGAGGCGGGTGAGGGTCCCGCCGGACATGTTGCTCATCGGGGACCGACTGTAACCGCGGGGCTGCACCCCAGGGGGCCGCGAGCGGGGACTTCCGCGACCGGCTGCCACTCTTGCCACGTGGCCACCTCGAGACCCACCGTTCCGTCACACCTGCTCGACGCCGCACTGCGCCGGGACGCCGCGGCGCCGCTGGTGACCGCCTACGACGACGCGACCGGCGAGCGGGTCGAGCTGTCGGCGACCACCCTCGCGAACTGGGTGGCGAAGACGGCGAACCTGCTCCAGGACGAGTTCGACGTCACCACGGGGAGCACGGTGGCCGTGGCGCTGCCGGTGCACTGGCAGACCGCGGCGGTGCTGCTCGGGGTGTGGGCCTGCGGCGCCACGGTGCTCGACACCGCCGCCGAGGACGACGGCCGGCTGGACGACGCCGACGTCGTGCTGGCCGCGCAGGACCGGCTGGCCCCGCTGGAGGAGCAGGACCTCCCCGAGCTGCTGGGCCTCTCCCTGCACCCGCTCGGCATGGGGATGGCCGGGTACAGCGGGCAGGCGCGGGACTTCGCGCTGGAGGTCCGCGCGCACGGCGACGTGTTCGTCCCGTGGCAGCAGCCCGACCCGGCCGCGCCCGGGTTGCTGCTCGGCGGCCTCGAGCTCACCCTCGGCGGCCTGGTCGCCACCGCGCAGGAGCTCGCCGGACGGCTGGGTCTCGCCGACGGCGACCGGGTGCTCGTCGACGACCGCGCGGCGGCCGAGGCGGGCCCGGTCGCGTGGCTGCTCGCCCCGCTGGCCGCCGGCGCGTCGATCGTGCTGGTCCGCTCCCCCGATGAGGGCCGGCTGCCCGGGCGTGCGGCCACGGAGCGGGTCACCGCTACGCTCGGGCGGACGATCGAGGGCATCCGCGAGCTGGGCCGACCTGCCTGACGCAGCCGTCCCAGCCGCCCGGACGGACGGTGGGACTCCTGCATGGACAAGGTGGTGGGCAGCGCCGCTGAGGCGGTGGCCGACGTGCCCGACGGCGCGGTGCTGGCGGTGGGCGGGTTCGGGTTGTGCGGCATCCCGTACGCGCTGATCGACGCGCTGCTCGAGCAGGGCGCCAGCGAGCTGGTCACGATCAGCAACAACTGCGGAGTGGACGACGCGGCGCTGGGGGTGCTGCTCTACGCCGGGCGGATCCGCAAGACGATCTCCTCCTTCGTCGGCGGCTCCAAGGAGGTCGCCCGCCGCTATCTGTCCGGGCAGCTGGAGGTGGAGCTGACCCCGCAGGGCACGCTGGCCGAGCGGCTGCGCGCCGGCGGCGCGGGCATTCCGGCCTTCTACACCCCCACCGGGGTGGGGACGATGGTCGCCGACGGCGGCATCCCCGTGCGCTACGACGCCGCGGGCAACGTGGCCAAGACCAGCGTCCCCAAGGAGGTGCGCGAGTTCGACGGGGTGCAGTACGTGCTGGAGACCGCGCTGCGGGCGGACTTCGGGCTGGTCCGCGCCGCGGTCGGGGACCGGCACGGCAACCTGGTGTTCCACGAGTCGGCGCGCAACTTCAATCCGCTGGCCGGCATGGCCGGGCGGATCTGCATCGCCGAGGTCGAGCAGTTGGTCGAGCCCGGCGCGATCCGCCCGGAGGACGTGCACCTGCCCGGGGTGTTCGTGCACCGGGTGGTGGCCGGCACCGCCGCGGACAAGAAGATCGAGAAGCTGACCACCCGCCCCCGCCCGGGCCCGGGCGCGGGGGGGGCGGGCGGCGGCGGTGGCGCCCCCCCCGGGGCCCCACCTACAGCCACACGCCCCGCCACACCGCCCCCCCCCCGCCCGGCCCCGA
>NZ_JBJGYU010000007.1:0-161202 GCF_054050155.1 Geodermatophilus sp. SYSU D00703
CCCCCCCCCCCCCCCCCCCCCCCCCCCCCCCCCCCCCCCCCCCCCCCCCCCCCCCCCCCCCCCCCCCCCGCCCGCCCCCCGCCCCCCCCCCCCCCCCCTCGACGGCTTGACCTGCAGGAACTGTCACTGGCAGTGCGGCATGTCTCCCGGCACCGCGCGCGAGCACGTTCGGGTGGCCCGGGCACTGATCGTCCCACCGCGGATCGGTGCCGCGTTCGCGGCCGGCCGGCTGCCCTACTCCAAGGTGCGCGCACTGACCCGCGTCGCCGAGCCGGAGACCGAGGCCGAGTTGCTGGAGTTCGCGCTGGAGGCCACTGCCTCGCAGACCGAGCGGGTCGTGCACGCCGGTGCGGCCGTCCTCGCCGACGACGCCGCTGCGGGGCGGGCTCACCTCGAGGCTGGCCCCGCCCTGCAGCCCGCGGACGTGCGCCGCATGCTCTGCGAGGCCACCGTCGTGACGATGCTCGCGGCCGGCCGGGAGCCGCCGGCGGTGGGCCGCGCCCGACGACTGGCCACCCGCGCGCAACGCCGTGCCCTGCTCCGTCGTGACGGCGGCTGTGCCCGCCCCGGCTGCCCGCCCACCACGTGCGGCACTGGCTCCAGCGGCGTGACGGCGGTCAGCGGAGCTGCGCCGTCCCCGGTGCCTCTAGGTTCGGCACCGTGATCGATCTCCTCGGCCGAGCCGACGCCCTGCTCGACCTGCACACCGCCCCGGACGTCCTGGTGCCGGCCGACGTGCTGGACGTCGTCTCCACGCGGGTCGGGGCTGTCCTGCCCCCGGGCCCGTGCCGGCCGAGCTGAGCGCCGTGGCTGCTGCACCGTCGGAGCGGATGGCCTGGGCCGCGGACGTGGTCGCGCCCGAGCCCGGCGAGCGGGTGCTCGAGGTGGGCTGCGGCCCGGGCGCCCTCGTCGCGCTGCTCGCCGACCGCGGAGCCGAGGTCGTCGGGGTCGACCGGTCCGCGGCCGGCGTCGCGGCGGCTGCCCGGCGCAACCGCGCCGCGCTCGAGGCCGGCCGGATCCGCCTGCAGTCGACACCCCTGCTCGACGCCGACCTGGGCGCCGCGGCGTTCGACGTCGTGGTCTCGTTCGACGTGCGGGCGTTCTGGGATCCGGACGCCGCGGGGACCTGGGCCGTCGTCGACCGCGTGCTCGCCCCCGGCGGTCGCGTCGTGGTGGCCTTCTCGGTCATGCGGCCGGGCGCCGAGGTCGCCGTGGTGGACGCGGTCGCCGCGCACGCCGCCCGGCACGGTCTCGTCGTCGACGGCGTGTCCCGGCGCCCCGCCACGCCGATCGGGTCGGCCGCGGTCCGGCTGCACCGTCGCCCCCGGGCGGTGGCCGGCGGGTGCTGACGTCCCCGGTCGTCGCGGCCGCCCCGGTCGTCGCCGTCCGGGTCGTCGCGGCGCGTCAGCGCGGGACGAGCGAGGACTCCCGCTCCGGCGGGTGCGGCGCCCGCCGGAGAGCGGGCAGCGCCGGCCCGACACTCCACCCGGCCGGCGCCTCCGCGGCGGGCGTCCCGGACGGCGCCTCCACGGCGGGCGTCCCGGCCGGCGTCGTCGTCCGGCCGGGGAGCCAGCGCTCGCGCGCCCGCAGCACCGGCCGCTCCACCAGCAGGGTGGCCGCGACGCCCACGACGATCGCCGACCCGTACTTGAGCGCCTGCTCGAGCGGGCTCCAGGACGCGTAGGCAACACCCGGCAGCCGGCCGAGCACGAACTCCGCCGCGGCGATGTGCCAGATGTAGACGCCGTACGAGTAGCGGCCGAGCGCGGCCAGGGGCGCCGTCACCGGACGGGCACGGGGCACCCACCGAGCCCGGTGCACGAGCAGGAGGAGTGCCGCCGCGGTCAGGTAGGCCATGGTGTAGCCCAGCGTCTGCCCGAGCGGGCCCTCCTTGCCGACCGTGGCGAGGAACCACCCGCCGAGGACCAGCCCGGCGGCCCACAGCCACCGCCGGCGCAGCAGGCGGTCGTACACCGCGGGCCGGTGGACGGCGACCACGGCCAGCAGCACCCCGGCGGCCAGGGAGTCGGCGCGGAAGTGGGTGCGCCACTGCACCGTCACGTCGTGCAGGCCGGCGGCGGTACCCGCCACGCGCAGTGCCAGGGCTGCGACCAGCACGCCGCACAGCAGGCCGACGAACAGTCGCGGGCTGCGTCCCCGCCGGGTCAGCAGCGGGAACAGGACGACCAGGGCCAGGTAGAAGTGCTCCTCGACGGCCAGCGACCACAGGTGCACCAGGGACGTGCCGGCGTAGTTCTGCACGTGCAGCGCGCTCTGCCACAGGTAGGTGTCCCACGGCTCCGGCCCCGCGACCACCTGAACGGCGAGGAACACGTAGAGGACCGGCCACAGCTTCAGCGCGCGGCGGGCGGTGAACCGGACCCCGTCGAACCGGCCGGTCCGCCGGTGCTCACGGAGCACGAGCTGGCCGACGAGGAAGCCGCTGAGCACGAAGAACAGGTCCACGCCGGCCCAGCCGAAGGTGCGGCCGGGCCACTGGAGCGTGTCGAGGACGGCGTTTCCGCTGGGGTGGCGGCTGAAGTGCCAGCCCAGCGCGAGCAGGATCGCCAGGCCGCGGACGACGTCGAGGTCGAGCCGCCGTCCACCCGGTGCCGGGCGGCGAGCCAGGGCGTCCTGCTCCACGCTGCCCGCTGCCGACGCCATCGCGCGTCGACGTTAGGAGCCGCGTCCCGGGCCCGCACGGGAACGGCGTGATGCAGACGCGACGCTGCGTCATCCCGGCTGCTCAGGACACGACCGGTGTGACCGGACTCACGCTTCGGTCGCGCCTCCTCCCTTCGGGGGAGCCCGCGCCGGACCGCTCAAGGGGGTCCGGCGCGGGGCCGATCACCCGCTCAGGTGACGGGAGCTCCGTCGCCGGAGTCCCACCAGCGGAGCGGATGGAGGAAGGTCGTGGCCGAGCAGTCCGTGCTCGTCGTGGAGGACACCGAGGAGATCCGGGAACTGGTCTGCACGGTCCTGCGCAGGGCGGGGATGGACGTCCGTGCGGTCGCGTCCGGTGCCGAGGCACTGGCCGAGGTCCGGCGCGCGGTGCCGGACGTCGTCGTCCTGGACCTGGGCCTCCCCGACGCGGACGGCACCGAGGTCTGCCGGCAGATCCGTGCCGAGAGCGAGTGCTACGTCCTCATGCTCACCGCGCGCGCCGAGGAGGTCGACCTGCTGATCGGCCTGGCCGTCGGCGCCGACGGGTACATGGCCAAGCCGTTCTCGCCCCGCGAGCTCGTCGCCCGCGTGCAGGCGATGCTGCGCCGTCCGCGCGTGCCGGAGCCCCGTCCGGCCCCGGTCGAGGAGTCCGTCCTCCGGCTCGCCGACCTCGAGGTGGACGAGGACAGCCGCGAGGTCCGGGTGGACGGCGCCGTCGTCGACCTGACCCGCACCGAGTTCGACCTGCTCGCCGCCCTGGCCTCCCGGCCCGGTCGCGTGCTGCAGCGGGAGACGCTGCTGCGCGAGGTCTGGCAGACCGACTGGGAGGGCAGCGTCCGCCTGGTCGAGGCGCACATGTCCAACCTCCGCCGCAAGCTGCAGGCCGCCGGCCTCAGCTCCCCGGAGATCCGCACCGTCCGCGGGGTGGGTTACCGGCTGGTCGCCTGACCTCGTCCCGGCACGACGGCGGGCCCGGACCTCCCATGAGGTCCGGGCCCGCCGGGCTGTGCGGGGTCAGCAGGTGACCGTCCCGGAGCGGAGGGACTCGGTGCTGGTCCAGCCGTAGGCGGTCGTCGTGGTCACGGTGAACGTGTACGACGTGACGGGGCCGTCGTGCTTGTCCAAGGTGGTCGTCACCGACGTGGTGCCGGCACCGACCGTGTCCACCGGGTAGACGCGCCCGTCGTCCCGGTAGGCGGTCACCTGGTACCCGCTGATCCGGGATGAGGTGCTGGGCTGCCAGGCGACGGTCACGCCCATCCAGCGGGCGTTCGAGCAGGAGTTCTTCGTCGCCGAGACGGTGGCCGGCGCGCTGATCGTGGGCGTGGTCACAGACACCTGGCCGACGGTCACGGTGTCCCGGTAGGCAGCCGACGCCGAGATGCTGCCGACGAGGACGACCACCATGGTCAGGACCAGCACCGTGACGGTGCGACGGACGGTGTTCACGGGCTCCTCCTCTCCATCGGTTCCGGGATCGGGTGTGTTCGTGCGGCGGGCGCGGGGACCGCGTGCGGTCAACAGGTGACGACGTTGCTCAGCTCGGAGTTCGCCGTCCAGCCGTAGCTGGTGAGCGTCACCATCGCCAGGCGGGCCTGGAGGTCCACCACCTCGGCGTCGTAGTGCCCGGTCACGGTCGTCGCGGTCGGGCCGGCGTCCTCGAGGGGGTAGGTCCAGCCGTTGTTGAGGATCGCGGCCAGCCGGTACCCGGTGACGCCGGGCGTCGCGCTGGCCTTCCACTTGCCGGTGGCGTAGAGCTCGGTGTCCTTGATCGTCCGCGTGGTCGTGTAGTCGACGGCGCTCGTCCACGTCGTCGTCGTGGTGTCGCTCTCGACGTTGCTGTTGCTGGGGGCCGTGGACCGAGCCTCGCTGTAGCTGGTCCGCGTGGTGGTCCCGAGGCCGGGGTTGACCGTGTAGGTCTGCTCGATCACGGTCGTCGTCGTGGTGCACTCGGTGTCCACCCGGACGCCGGTCGGCGGCTGCACGGTCCGCGTCCCCACCGTGGTCGCCACGGCGGTCGTGTCGGCGAAGAGGGCCTGCGCCGGCAGCGGGGCGCCGACGATCACCGCGACGGTGAGGACGAGCAGGACGACGGTGCGGCGGACGGCGCTCACGGTCACTCCCTGTCTGTCCGGTGCGGGACTCGGTGCCCCGGCGGCCAGGTACGACTCTCCTGGCCGGACCGCACGCACCCCGCGAGGGAACCGCAAGAGATCCGCAAGGTCGCGGGGTCGGCGGTCATGCGTCGTCGTCCTCGTCGCGGGTGGGGCGCCAGATGCTGAGCAGGAGCCAGCCAGCCAGCAGGGTGGGGGCGCCGTAGACGAGGGCGTGGCCGATCCAGGGGGTGCGCAGGGCGGTGAGCAGGTGGCCGAGTTCGGGGATGACGGCCTGGACCTGGTAGGCGGTGTCGCCGAGCAGGACGGCGGTCCAGGGGTCGGGGCTGTCGTTGGCGTCGCCCTGGGTGTGGACGGTGACGGTGCCGTCGGGGGCGTGGGTGACGTCGGTGACGCGGTGGGTGACGACGCGGTGGTCGTCGATGGGGATGTGGTAGGTGATGACCATGCCCTCGCGGACGTCGGCGACGTCGAGGGGGGTGGTGACGACGACGTCGCCGGGGTCGATGGCCGGTGCCATGGAGCCGGTGAGCATGGTCATGGTGCGGTAGCCGAGCACGTGCGGGCCGATGGCCAGGCCGGCGAAGGCCAGCACCGCGACGAGGACGAGCAGCCGGGTGAGCCAGCGGGTCAGCAGTCCCAGGGACCGGCGGAGGAGGCTCCCGGTGCGGGGCGCCTCCGCGGCCGGGGACAGCAGGTGGGCTGCCCCCGGCGCGGCGAGGGGGAGGACGGCGGTCATGGCGGCTCTCCGGACGGCTGTCGGGACGGCGGTCGGTCGGGTCAGCGGGCCGTGCCGTTGCGCTGGACACCGGTGAAGGTGAGCGTCAGGGCGCTGCTCTTGCCCTGGAAGGCGTTGTCCGCCGTGGTGGGCAGCGAGATCGTGAAGACGAGGTTGTCGGTGCCCCCCGGGTTCAGGCTGTTGGGGGTCACCAGCTCGTCGGTGCCCACGGCCTGGCCGGCGGTGATGAGGTCGCGCTGCGTGCCGGAGCAGGCGTACGTCGGGGCATCGGTGGTGCCGCCCTGGGTCCACGCGACGGAGCAGGACTTCAGCGACAGCTGCAGGCCCTTGGTCGCGTCGGTCGTCAACACGGTCGAGGTGGAGGACGTGACGTCCAGCGTGACCGACGAGAGTGCCGAGTTGCCGTTGTTGGACAGCGTGACCGCCCGGCTGAGCGAGTCGCCGGGGACGAAGTTCGCGACGCCGGCCGGGACCGCGATCGGACCCTGGGCCAGGTTGATGTCCACGGTGCCCGAGGTGACCTGGGTCGTGACCGGCGTCGTGGAGTCGGTGAAGGTGCCGAAGGTGCCCAGGCCGGCGACGGCGGCGGCCGCGCCGATCACGCCGAGCGAGCCGACGACCTTGCGGGTGGTGTTGCGGTTGTTCCGGGTGCTCATGTCCTGCGTCTCCTGTCGTGGGGACCGGAACGGGCTGTTCCGGCGACAGGGACGACTCTCGAGGCCGAACCGCAGGCCCCCCGCCCACTTCCCGCAAGAGAGGCGCAAGGCTCCCGCGGCGTCAGGGCGGGAGCTTCGAGCAGTCCGTGGGCGGGTGGCCCACGGGGGATCGGGGTGGGTCGGGCGCGGGAGACAGGGGCGGCCGGTGTGTGGGGCGCGGCGGCTGTAGGCGGCCGGTGGGTCGGGCGCCGGGGGTCGGCCGCGGCCGGCGGGCGGGGGTTCGCTCAGGCGCGGGCGAGCGAGCGCAGCTCGACGACGAGGTCGTGGGCGAGGATGCCGCGGCGGGCGTCGCGGGCGATCGCCCGGCAGACCGCGGCGACCTCCGGGTGGCCGAGCTGAGCGCTGGTCCCCGCGAGCGTCGTGGAGACGTGGGCGAGGGCGGGTGCGTCCCCGGCCCGCGCGCGGTCGGTGATCGCGGTGAGCCGGTCGGGCAGAGCGGTGGCGTAGAGCTCCTGCAGCCGGTCCATCACGTCGGCGTCCACGTCCTCGTCGTGCAGGTCGCCGACCTCGGTCACCGGCTGCGGAGCCGGCGTCCGGCCGCGGAGCAGGTCCAGCAGGATCTCGGCGCCCACGGGCTTGGGCAGGCAGGCCACGGCGCCGGCGGCGAGCGCGGCCGTCCGCTCCTCCGGGGCGGTGTCCCCGGCGACGACGAGCAGGTGGGCACGGCTGCCGGCCAGGCGCAGCCGGCGGAGCAGGGCCGGGCCCTCGCCGGCCGGGGCCGGCAGGTCGGTGACGACCAGGTCCAGGTCCACGCGCCGGGCCAGCGCCACGGCCTCGCGGGTGCCGCTGGCCTCGGAGACCGCCCACCCGGTGACCCGCAGCAGGTGCGCGACCCGGGCGCGGTCGGCGGCGTCGGCGTCGACCACCAGGGCGGCCGGAGGACGGTGCGGCGTGCTCACGCGTCGTCCTCCTCGTCGCGGGTGGGGCGCCAGATGCTGAGCAGGAGCCAGCCGGCCAGCAGGGTGGGGGCGCCGTAGACGAGGGCGTGGCCGATCCAGGGGGTGCGCAGGGCGGTGAGCAGGTGGCCGAGTTCGGGGATGACGGCCTGGACCTGGTAGGCGGTGTCGCCGAGCAGGACGGCGGTCCAGGGGTCGGGGCTGTCGTTGGCGTCGCCCTGGGTGTGGACGGTGACGGTGCCGTCGGGGGCGTGGGTGACGTCGGTGACGCGGTGGGTGACGCGGTGGGTGACGACGCGGTGGTCGTCGATGGGGATGTGGTAGGTGATGACCATGCCCTCGCGGACGTCGGCGACGTCGAGGGGGGTGGTGACGACGACGTCGCCGGGGTCGATGGCCGGGGCCATGGAGCCGGTGAGCATGGTCATGGTGCGGTAGCCGAGCACGTGCGGGCCGATGGCCAGGCCGGCGAAGGCCAGCACCGCGACGAGGACGAGCAGCCGGGTGAGCCAGCGGGTCAGCAGTCCCAGGGACCGGCGGAGGAGGCTCCCGGTGCGGGGCGCCTCCGCGGCCGGGGACAGCAGGTGGGCTGCCCCCGGCGCGGCGAGGGGGAGGACGGCGGTCATGGCGGCTCTCCGGACGGCTGTCGGGACGGCGGTCGGTCGGGTCAGCGGGCCGTGCCGTTGCGCTGGACACCGGTGAAGGTCAGGCTCAGCGTGCTGTCCTTGCCGGCGAACGCGTTGTCGGCCGAGGTCGGCAGCGAGATGGTGAAGACCAGGTGGTCGACGCCACCGGGGTTGAGGCTGGCGACGTTGGAGAGCGGGAAGTTCTTGACGACCGGGCCGAGCGCCACGGCCTTCTTCGTGCCCGAGCAGGTGTAGGTCGGCGCCGACACGGTGCCGCCCTCCGTCCAGGCCACCGAGCAGGACTCCAGCGACAGCCGCAGACCGTTCGTCGTGTCTGTGGTCAGCACGGTGCTGGTCGAGGAGGTCACGCCCAGGGTGACCGAGGACAGCGGCGCGCTGCCGTTGTTCGACAGCGTGACCGCGCGGGACATGGAGTCACCGGGCAGGAAGTTGGCGGTGGTCGCCGGGATCGCGGCGGCCGGCTGGGCCAGGTTGATGTCGACCGTGCCCGAGGCGACCTCGGTCGTGACCGGGGTGGTGGAGTCGGTGAAGGTGCCGAAGGTGCCCAGGCCGGCGACGGCGGCGGCCGCGCCGATCACGCCGAGCGAGCCGACGACCTTGCGGGTGGTGTTGCGGTTGTTCCGGGTGCTCATGTCCTGCGTCTCCTGTCGTGGGGACCGGAACGGGCTGTTCCGGCGACAGGGACGACTCTCGAGGCCGAACCGCAGGCCCCCCGTCCACTTCCCGCAAGAAAGGCGCAAGCCTCCCGCGGGATCGGGTCCCGGGGAGGCTCGCGAGGTGCCCGGCGGGTGCCGGCGCGGTCCTTCGTCAGCGCGGCAGGGTGAGGGTGAAGGTGGTGCCCTCTCCCTCGACGCTGGACAGCTCCAGCGTGCCGCCGTGCGCGGTGGTGATGGCCTTGGTGATCGCCAGCCCCAGGCCGACGCCGGGGACCGCGGCGCGGCGGGCGGTGGAGGCCCGGAAGAAGCGGGCGAACAGCTGCGCCTGCTCCCCGGCGGGGATGCCGATCCCGGTGTCGCTGACCGACAGCCGGGCGACGGGCTCGGCGTCCGGCCGCGGGTCGTCGGCGACCTCGCCGTCCGGCGTCCGCCAGGCCTCCCGCAGCGTGAGGGTGACCCGGCCGCCGCGCGGGGTGAACTTCACCGCGTTGGAGACGAGGTTGTCGCAGGCCTGACCGAGCCGGACGGCGTCGCCGCGGACGACCAGGTCGCCGTCGTGCACGTCCACCGCCACGTCGACGCCTGCCGTGGCGGCGGTGATCCGGGCGGTCTCCTCGGCGGCGCG
This sequence comes from Geodermatophilus sp. SYSU D00703, assembly GCF_054050155.1. NCBI lineage: Bacteria > Bacillati > Actinomycetota > Actinomycetes > Geodermatophilales > Geodermatophilaceae > Geodermatophilus > Geodermatophilus sp. SYSU D00703. Next base: position 9,058 of record NZ_JBJGYU010000007.1, read on the forward strand.
GACGACGGCGGCGAGGTCGACGTCCTCGGGCTGCAGGCTGAACCGGCCGGCGTCGACCTGCGCGGTGAACAGCAGGTCGCCGACCAGTCGCAGCAGGCGCTGGGCGTTGCGCTCCACGGTGGTGAGGTACTGCCGCTGCTCGTCGGTGAGGGGCTGGTCGGGGTCGTCCAGGACCAGCTCCAGATAGCCGAGGATCGAGCTCAACGGCGTGCGCAGCTCGTGGCTGATGAGGCTCACGAACTGGTCCTTCATGCGCTCGGTGGCCCGGACCTCGGTCATGTCCGTGCCGACGAAGTTCCAGCCGGCGTGCGCGCCGCTGTCGTCGGTGCGCGGGGTGACCGCGACGGAGACGGTGAGTTCCTCGCCCGCGGTGGTCACGTAGGTCCAGTCCCGGACGTCGCTGCCCTGCTCCCGAGCGGTGCGCACCAGCCCGGTCAGCCCGCCACCGGCCTCCGCCAGCTCTTCGGCCAGGTGGAAGTCGGTGATCATCCGCCGGCGGACGACGGCGGCCCGGGGGAGCCCCAGCATCCGCTCCGCCCCCGGGTTCCAGACCCGGATGACGCCGTCGACGTCGGTGCCGATGATCGACTGCTCGGTCACCGCGTCGATGACGCTGGTCATCGTCTGCGCCCGCGCCTGCAGCATCCGGGTGGCGACCTCGAGCTCGCCGTCGCGGCTCTGCATCCGGGTGACCAGGGCGGCGTTCTCCGCCCGCAGCCGGTCCACCTCCGCCTGCAGCGAGTGGGAGTCGGCGGTCGGCCGGGAGGCCTCGGCGGTGGTCATGCGGACGCTCCGGTGGTGAGGTCCCGGATGCGGGCCACCAGCCCGGCGACCGAGAAGGGCTTGGCGAGGTAGGCGTCGGCGCCGGCGGCGAGCCCGCGCGCGACGTCGTCCGGGGAGGCCCCGGCCGACAGCAGCAGCACGGGGACGGCGGCCGTGCCCGGTTCGGCGCGCAGGGCGGCGCAGACCTCCAGCCCGCTCGCGCCGGGCATGGACACGTCGAGGACGGCGAGGTCGGGGGGCTCGGCCCGCGCGGCGGTCAGCGCGGCCGTCCCGTCGACCACGTCGGCGACCACGGTCGCGCCCGCCCGGCGGACGGCCAGGCACACGAGCGCCCGGATGTCGTCCTCGTCGTCGGCGACCAGCACGCGCGGGGGCGCGGTCGGCACGGGCGGGCTCCCTCGGTCCGGCGTCCCGGCGGTCCGGGCGGTCGTGTCCTCCCGGACGACCTCGGCGTCCCGCCCCCGGTCCTGCAGATCCCGACGCGGCTGCTCACCCCAACAGGGGAGGACCTGCACGACGCACCGCGCCCCGCCGGGATACCCGGCGGGGCGCGGTGGTCGTGGTGGTGGCGGCCTCCCTGCCGGGGCCCGCCGCGAGGGTGCGAGTGGCGGGGGCGGGGAGGCCAGTCTTCAGCTGGTGTGGCTCTGCACCGTCTGCCGCGACTCCTGGGCCTGGCCCTGGACGTCCTGCGCCGCGGACCGGCCCTCCTCCTTGACCGTCTGGGCGGCGTCCTGCGCGGTGGACCTGACGTCCTCCACCGCCTGCTGCGCGGCGGGCTGGAGCTCCTCCTTGATCTCCTGCGCGGCCTGCTTGGCCGGTGCGAGCAGAGCGTCCTTGTTCTCGCGCACCGCCGTCTCGGCCTGCTGCGCGAGCTGCCGCTCCTTCTCGGTGGCCGGCAGCAGGCTGGAGACCAGCCAGCCCACCCCGAAGGCGATCAGCCCGGCGGCCAGCGGGTTGCCCTGTGCCTGCCGGACGATGGTGTCCGGCGCCTGCTGCACCGCGGTCGCCGCCGAGGAGGCGGCGTCCTGCACGGACTCGGCGGCGCTGTGCGCCTTGTCCTGGATCGTCCCGGCCGCGTTCTGCGCGTGGTACTGGGCCGTCGCGCGGGTGTCGTGCGCGGTTCCCATCACCGAGTCGCGGGCGTTCTGGGCGCTCCCCATCACTCTCTCCTTCGCGCGGGTGATGCGGCCCTTGGCCGCGGTGACCCGCCGGTCCATCACCCGGGCGGGGTTGACCTTCTCGTTGAGGGCGTCGACGTCGTAGCTCAGCTCACGCTGGGTGGCCTCGATCTGACGACGGATGGCTTCCGGGTCGTTGCTGGTGGTCATGTCGAACTCCGATGTCTGAGAGGACCGAGGGCCGCGGGTCAGTTGGGCTTGAGCGCGCCGGGCACCTGCTGGAGGGTGTCGACGGTGCGCTCGGGCTTCGGGTTCACCTGCTTGAACTGCTTGCGGCCCATCGCGTAGGTGACCGCCGCGACGATGCCCCAGATGACCGCGACGATCAGCGCGGCCAGCCCGGCGTCCATCACGTTCTCCAACGCCCACCACAGGGCGATGGAGAGGAACAGCAGCACCATGTAGCCGGCGAACCCGGCGGCGCCCATGAGACCCGCGCCCTTGCCGGCCTTGGTCGCCTCTGCCTTGACCTCGGCCTTGGCCAGCTCGAGCTCCTGGCGCATCAGCGTGGAGAGGTCCTTGGCGACCTCGCCCATCAGCTGGCCGACCGTGGTGCCCTCGACGTCCGGGCGCCCTTCAGCAGTGGTCGGCGTGCCCATGGCGCCGCTGTGCGCGCCGTAGGTGGCGGCCTGCTCGGGGGAGACGGTGTAGTTGCCCTGCGCGTAGCCCCCCTGCGCCGGGTCCTGCGGGTAGCCCTGCTGCGACGGGTCCTGGTAGCCCTGCGGCGACCCGACCGGTGTCGCGCCGGAGTAGGGAGTCGTCATCGGTCAGTACCCCCGGCCGGGCTGGCGGGCCGGGTCGTCCCAGCCGGACGTCGTGGTCGGCGGAACAGCGGCGCCCTCGGGCGGGACGGTGCCGTAGGGCGGCGGCGGGACCGGCGTCGTGCCCGTGGTCGGGGCGCCGCTGTAGCCGGCCGTCTCGCCGTAGCCGGTCGTCTCGGTGTAGCCCGTCGTCGTGCCCGTGTAGCCGGAGTAGGCCGGCGCCGGGGCGACGTAGTTGGTCTGTGCGTAGCCCACCGTCTCGGCCCGGTGCTGCCCGGTCACGGAGCCGGAGTCGCTGTGCACGGCCTTGACGCCGCTGGTCAGCCGGCCGGCGACGACGCCGGCGAGGGCGGCGCCCAGCAGGAAGGTGCCCGGCTTGCGGCGGGCGAAGGAGCGGACCTCCTCCAGCAGGTCGGCCGGCTCGCGGTTCTGCAGCCAGCCGGCGAACTGCTCGACCTTCCCGGTGGCCTGTTCCACCAGGTCGCGGGCCGGACCGGAGGGCGTGCCGCTGCCGTCGACCATGCCGCGCAGCTGGGAGGCGATGCCCTGCAGCCCCTCGGCGGCCCGCTGCTGCGACGTGGCGGCCTGCTGGCGCACCTGGGAACGGCCCTGGTCCAGCAGGTTCTGAGCCTGCTGCTTGGTCTCCTGCGCGACCTGCTTGGCCTGGTCGGCGGCGGTCGAGGCGACCTGGCTGCCGGCCTCGGCCGCGGTCTGGCCGACGTTGCGGGCCTCGTCCTTCGCCACGTCTGTGGTGGAGGGGGAGCTCGAGCCGTACGTGCTCGTCGTGGTGCCGACGGTCGTCGTGCCGGTCGTGGTCGTCCCGGCCGTCGCGCCCGAGCCGGGCGTCGACGGGGGCGGCGGGAGCGGGGTGTCCATGGAGTGCGTCATGGTTCCTCCTCGGCGTGCTTCGTGGTCGGTGCAGGCGCTACCCAGATCGCGATCACCCACACATGTCCGACAGACGGCCGTCGGAGTCGAATGCGCAGGTAGACAAGGGGTCCGGCTGCCCGCAGGGGGCGGCCGGGTCGCGCGGTGCTCGACCGCCGGGCGCGTCGTCGCAGGCCGGCGGAGGAGGCGAGGCGGTGGCCGTGAGCCCCCGGATCCCGGGTCCGAGGGCGCGGCCGGTCGTGCTCACCGCGTCTTGGTGGCGCCGTTGTCGCAGGTGACCGCATACCCGCAGTCGGGAGAGCGAAACGGGCCCGTCCGGTGCGGGGGTCCCACGGCCGCCCGGATCGGACTAAGGTGAGGCACGCCTTACTCCCCGACCTGAGGAGCGTCCATGGCCGACCAGGCCCCGCGCCGACCGCGCACCCCCCGGCTGGCCACGGTGCTGCGCACCACGCGGCCGACCCCGCACCTGGTGCGCCTCGTGCTCGGCGGGGAGGGGCTGGCCGGCTTTGCGCCCGAGCACGCCGACAGCTACGTGAAGCTCGTGCTGCCGCCCGCCGGCGCGCCCTACGCGGCACCGTTCGACGTCGAGCAGGTCAAGGCCACCCACCCGCAGGAGCTCTGGCCGTGCCTGCGCACCTACACGGTGCGCGCGTGGGACGCCGCGACCGGCGAGCTCACCCTCGACGTCGTCGTCCACGGCGACGAGGGCGTGGCCGGCCCGTGGGCGGTGGCCGCCCGGCCCGGGGACGCCGTGCAGGTGCTGGGCCCCGGGGGCGCGTACACCCCGAGCCCGGACGCCGACTGGCACCTGCTCGTCGGCGACGAGACCGCGCTGCCGGCCGTCGCGGCCGCGCTGGAGCGCCTCCCGGCGGGGGCGTCGGCGCGGGCGTTCGTCGAGGTGGCCGACGCCGCCGAGGAGCAGGACCTCGACCTCCCGGCCGGTGCTGAGCTGGTGTGGGTGCACCGCGCCGGTCCGCCCGGCGTGGCGCTGGTCGCCGCCGTCCTGGCTGCTGAGCTGCCGGCCGGCTCGGTGCACGCGTTCGTGCACGGCGAGGCCGGGTTCGTGCGTGACCTGCGCCGGTTCCTGCGCGCCGAGCGCCTGGTGCCCCGGGAGCTGCTGTCGGTCTCCGGCTACTGGCGGCTGGGCCGGACCGACGAGGGCTGGCGCGCGGAGAAGACCGAGTGGAACGCGGCGGTGGAGGCCGAGGAGCAGGCCTTGGCGGTCTGACGGTCGCGGGAGCATCGCAGCGAGCGCCAGCGAGCGAGGAGCGGACCGGGACCGGAAGGCCGCCCATCGGCATGGCGGTCTGACGGTCGCGGGAGCATCGCAGCGAGCGCCAGCGAGCGAGGAGCGGACCGGGACCGGAAGGCCGCCCATCGGCATGGCGGTCTGATCAGCCCTGCCAGGGGAAGCGCGGTGGGCGGCGCTCGGCGAAGGCGGCGACCCCCTCCGCGAGCTCGCCGGACGCGACCGTCTCGCGGTACCAGCGGTCGGCCACGGCCCGGCCGTCCCCGCCGGCGGTCAGGTCGGCCACGACCTGCTTGACCGCGCGTTGGGTCAGGGCGGAGCGGGCGGCGAGCACCTCGGCGAGGGCGAACACCTCCCGCTCGAGGTCCTCGGCGGCGGCCAGCCGGTCGACCAGGCCGGTGCGCAGCGCCGTCGGCGCGTCGAGGAGTTCCCCGCTGAACAGCAGGTACTTGGTCGTGCCGGGGCCGACCAGGTCGAGCAGCGCCTTGGTCGACTCGGGCGTGTAGACGATGCCGACCCGGGCCGGGGTCACCCCGAAGACGCCGGTCGGGTCGGTGACCCGCACGTCGCAGCAGGTGGCCAGCTCCACGCCACCGCCGATGCAGTGGCCGCGGATCATGGCGATCGTCGGCTTGGGGAACTCCCGCAGCGCCGCCTGAGCGGCGAGGTTGTCCGCCCGCAGCGCGGCCATCGGGTCCCCGGCGTCCGGGCCGCCGAGCAGGTCGGCGATGTCGGCGCCCGCGCAGAAGCTCGGTCCCTCGCCGGTGAGAACCAGCACGCGCACGGCCGGGTCGCCCGCCGGCCCGGCCAGCACCTCCGGCAGCGCCGCCCACATCCCGGCGGTGAGCGAGTTGCGCTTCTCCGGCCGGGCGATGGTCAGGACGGCGACCGCACCGTCGGTCTCCACCCGCAAGCGGCCCCTCTGCAGGGTCCCGCCGCGAGCTCGCGAGGGGCGGGGGGCAGAGGGGCGCTCCACCATCAGCCCAGGTCGTCGGTGGCGAAGGTGTCGCACTGCGCCGGGTCGCCGGTCTCGTACCCGGTGGTGAACCAGCGCCGCCGCTGCTCCGACGAGCCGTGGGTGAACGCGTCCTGGTCGACCGTGCCGCCGCCGAGGTTGCGCTGGATGAAGTCGTCGCCGATGCGGCCGGCGGCGTCCAGCGCCCGGTCGACGTCGTCCTGCGTGATCTCGGCGATCAGCGGCTGGCCGGACTCGTCGGGCACCGTCTCGGCGTGGTCGGCCCACGCGCCGGCGAAGCAGTCGGCCTGGAGCTCCAGCCGCACGGTGCCGCTCTCCGGACCGGTCTCGCCGGGGGTCACCTGCTGGTTGGTGCCGAGCAGGTTCTGCACGTGGTGGCCGTACTCGTGGGCGATCACGTAGGCGTTGACGAACAGGCCACCCTCGGCGCCGAACTGCTGCTGCAGCGTGTCGAAGAACGACAGGTCGATGTAGACCAGTTGGTCGGCCGGGCAGTAGAAGGGCCCCGAGCCGCTGGTGGCCCCACCGCAGCTGGTCTGCACCGAGCCCGGGAAGAACACCGTGTCGGTGGGCTGGTACCGGTCACCGAGGACGCCGGTCCAGTAGTCCTGGATCGACTCGATGTCGGCCACGACCGCGCAGTCGACCGACTCGTTGGCGTCGGCGCCCGTCCGGCACTGCTGCTCGAGCTGGCCGTTGTCGGCGGTCTGCCCCTCACCGAGGCTGCCCAGCTGGCCGAGCGCCGCGCCCGTGCCGCCGTCCCCGCCGCCGAGCAGCTGGAACAGGACGAGGACGACGACGCCGACCAGCCCCAGTCCGCCGCCACCGACCGCCAGCCCGCGGCCGCCGCCGAACCCGCCGCCGCGCCGGTCCTGGACGCCGGACGTGTCGAGGTCGGCGCCCTCGCTGTACCTCATCGAGAACATCCCTCTCGGTCGTGAGGCACGCCGAGACGGTGCCCTCCGCAGCGCCGGTGCCCCGGCCGGGGCCCGGTCATGCGCGCTCGGCGGCCTCCCCGCCGGTCGGCGTCCGGCTGGGTTGCTCGAGCGGCTGGTCGCGCAGGAACAGGTACCAGTACGACGTCGCCACGAAGACGACCGCGCCGACCAGGTTCCCCAGGCCCGCGAGCACCCAGTTGAGCAGCACGTCGCCCCAACCGATGTCCGGGATGCCGGCCCACATCGCCGCCGGCAGGAAGAACATGTTGGCCACGACGTGGTCGAAGCCCATGGCGACGAACGCCATGATCGGCAGGAAGACCGCCAGCACCTTGCCCGACACCGACGACGCCGCCAGCGACATCCACACGCCGAGGCAGACCAGCCAGTTGCAGCCCACGCCCCGCAGGAAGACCTGCCACGGGGACTCGTGCAGCGCCTTGGCCTCGGCGATCTGCGCCAGCCGGTCGTGGGTGAGCGCCGCGCTGCCCGTCGCACCGGGCGCGCCGATGACGCCGGTCTGGACGGCGAGGAAGTACGCCACGAACAGCGCGCCGAGCAGGTTGCCGAGCAGTACCAGGGTCAGGTTCTTGGCGACGTCGCCGCCGCGCAGCCGCCCGTGCATGGCGCCGAGCGGGACCAGCAGCATGTTCCCGGTGGCGAGGTCGGACCCGGCGATGAGCACCAGGATGAGCCCGAGGGTGAAGGCCGCACCCATGAACAGCGTGGGCAGCGTGCCCCACCGGCTCGGATCCAGGCCGGAGGAGACGGTGATCGCCACGAGCGCGCCGAAGGCGATGTAGGCCCCGCCGAGGAACGCGCTGACCAGCACGCGGTCCCACGACCGGTGGACCTTCTTCGCCCCGGTCTCGCTGGCGACCTGGGCCATCTCGGGCGGTTGGCGGTCGGACATCGCGCCTCCACGCGGCAGCGGGCCTCAGGGTCCGGACGCTAGTGCGCGGCGGCCGACCCGGCTCGTCGAGGGCGGGAGGAGGTGACCGTCCCCCGGCGTCGATCTAGGGTCGGCCGACACCCCGACACAGCTGGGAGAGCACATGGCCGTCTCGAACCGCGTCCGCAGCGCCCTCACCACGACGGTGCTCGCGACCGCGGCCACCGGGTTCCTCGCCGGGTGCGGGACGGACGACGACGAGGAGGAGCAGGTCGCGTACTGCACCGACGAGAACGGCGAGATCGTCGACGACGACTACTGCGACGACGACTACCGCGGTCCCGGCGCCGGGCTGTTCTTCCTCTACCTGGGCGGCTTCCGCCCGGGGCTGCCGGTCGGCACCGTGCTGCCCGCCGGGGGCACCCGGATCAACCCGACCGACACCGCCGCCCGCCAGCGGGCCGGCCTGCCCGCCTCCGGCAAGGTGTCCGGAGGCACCCGTGTCACCGGGGGCATCGGCTCGGGCACGGGAGGCCGGGTCGGTACCGCCGGCGGCTGAGCCTCTCCGGCTCGCGTCGAGTCCGGCGAACTCGTGGTGATCGGCCGCTGATGGCCACGAGTCCGCAGGTCTCGACGGCCGGCGAGGGATGGCAGCGAGTGGCGCGGGGAGAGGAGAGACGCGGGTGAGGCGGATGGAGACCGGCGTCGTCCGGCCCGGCTGGGAGGCCGAGATCGAGGCCCAGGGGCTGGTCTACAACCGCACCACCACGCCCGGCGGCGAGGAGCGCAGCTACTGGCGGGAGGGCCCCTTCTACGACTTCACGATGGCCGAGGTGGAGCGGCTGGAGGGGTGGGTCGCGCAGCTGTTCGAGATGTGCGTGGCCGCGGGCGACCACGTCGTCGAGCAGGACCTGTTCGACCGCATGCGGATCCCGCCGGTCGCCCGGGCGGAGGTCCGGCGCACCTGGGAGGCCGAGCCGCCCAGCGTCTACGGCCGGTTCGACCTGCGCTACGACGGCCAGGGCCCGCCCAGGCTGCTGGAGTTCAACGCCGACACCCCCACCAGCCTGGTCGAGTCCGCGGTCACCCAGTGGAACTGGCACCTGTTCACCGGCCAGGGCGCCGACCAGTGGAACGCCCTGCACGAGAGGCTCGTCGCGGCCTGGCAGCGCAACCTGCTGCGCTGGGAGCGGCGGACCGGCGTCCGGCCCCGCGTGCACCTGGCGTGGACGTCGGAGGAGCGCTCCGGCGAGGACCGGATGACCGTCGCCTACCTGATGGACACCGTCGTCCAGGCCGGGTACGAGGCGATCGAGCTGGTCGTCGAGGACATCGCGCTGGACGACGGCGACGGACGCTTCTACGACCCGCAGGGCCGCCACCTCGACGTCGTCTTCAAGCTCTACCCCTGGGAGTGGCTGGTCCAGGACGAGTTCGGCGCCGCCGTCCTCGCCGACGCCGCCCGGCCGGGCGGGACCACCTGGGTGGAGCCGGTCTACAAGATGCTGTGGAGCACCAAGGCGCTGCTGCCGGTGCTGTGGCAGCTGTTCGGCGGCGACAGGGAGCTCTCCCAGTTGCTGCTGCCGGCCTACTTCGCCGACGAGATGCCCTCCTCGTGGCGGGACTACGTCCGCAAGCCGCTGTGGGGGCGGGAGGGGGCCAACGTCTCCATCGTGCGCGGCGGGGAAGTGCAGGTCGCCCAGCCCGGCGGGTACGGCACCGAGGGGTGGGTGGTCCAGGAGCTGGCCCCGCTGCCCGACTTCCCGGGCGTCGACGGCCCGCACCACCCGGTGCTCGGGGCGTGGGTGGTCGACGGCGAGCCGGCCGGCCTGGGCATCCGCGAGAGCGATGGGCTGATCACCGACAACCTCAGCTGGTTCGTGCCCCACACCATCGACCACCCGGCTCCGGAGGCCGTCGGGCGCCGGGCCGAATAGGGTCCGGCCATGCCGCTGGAGGGGGACTACGAGCCCAGTACGCAGCAGTGGGTCCGCGACCAGGTGGAGCGCTACGAGGCCACCGGCGGGCGCGAGGCCAACACGCTGCGCGACACGGGCATCCCGATCGCGATCTTCTGGACCCGCGGCGCGAAGACCGGCAAGGTCCGCAAGAACGGGCTCATGCGGGTCGAGCACGAGGGCGCCTACGCGATGGTCGGCTCCGTCGGCGGCGCGCCGAAGGACCCGGCGTGGGTGGCCAACGTGCGGGCGCACCCGGACCAGGTGACGGTGCAGGACGGCCCCGAGCCGTGGGACGGCGTCGCCCGCGAGGTCACCGGCGAGGAGAAGGACCGGTGGTGGGACCGGGCGGTCGCCGTCTACCCCGAGTACGCCGTGTACCAGCAGCGGACCGACCGGGACATCCCGGTGTTCGTCGTCGAGCGACACCCCGGGTGAACAAATATAGGTGAGGCTCGCCTAAGTTCTCCTCGTGCCGGAGGGACCGGCAGGCGAGGAGGACGGCCGTGCAGCGGATCGGGCGGTACCGCGGGGGAGTGCTCGCGGTGGCGGTGGGGCTGGCGCTGGCCGGCTGCGGCGCCGACGGCGAGGGGACGACGGAGGCGGCGCCGACCGCGGAGACCCGCACGGTGGAGCACGCGCTCGGCACCACCGAGATCGAGGGCACCCCGGAGCGGGTCGTCGTCCTCGACACCGGCGAGCTCGACGCCGTCCTCGCCCTCGGCGTTCCCCCGGTCGGCGCGGTGCGCACCGACGTCAGCGACGCGCTGCCGGCCTACATCGAGGACGCCGGCGCCGACGCCGGGGAGATCACGAACGTGGGCACGATCGCCGAGCCGGACCTCGAGGCGATCGCCGCACTCGAGCCGGACCTCATCCTGTCCAACGCCGTCCGGCACACCGACGTCTACGACCAGCTCTCGGCCATCGCGCCGACCGTGTTCGCCGAGTCGATCGGCGAGTCGTGGCAGGAGAACCTGCGCCTGGCCGGGGAGGCCCTCGGCCGGTCGGACGAGGCGGAGCGGCTGCTGACCGAGCACGCCGACAGGGCGGCGGAGGTCGGCGCGCTGTTCGGGGACCCGGCGGCCACCGAGGTCAGCATGGTGCGGTTCCTCGACGGCAGCGCCGTGCGGCTCTACGGCGAGGGCTCCTTCATCGGGGCGGTGCTCGCCGACGTCGGCTTCGCCCGGCCCGAGGCGCAGCGCACCGCCGAGACCTTCGTCGAGGTGAGCCCGGAGGAGATCGCCTCCGCCGACGCGGACCTGGTGTTCTCCGCCGCCTACGGGGACGACGGCCGCAACGCCGCCGCCCAGATCACCGCCGGGGGCCTGTGGCAGGGCATGTCATCGGTGCAGCAGGGCCGCGCGTTCGAGGTGGACGACGACCGGTGGTTCCTGGCGATCGGGCCGCTCGGCGCCCGGCTGGTGCTCGACGACCTGGAGCGGATCGGCCGGCAGCTGGCGGCCTGAGCCGACCGGTCAGCGGGCCAGCTCGTCGGTGACCCGGCGGGCGAGCGAGCCGGCCAGCTCCGCGTCGCCGCGGGCGCGGACGCCGAGCAGCCCCCAGCCGAGGTCGGCGACCCAGCGGGACCGGGTGGTCCAGGCGGTGACCGCCGGGGTGGGCAGCAGCTCGGCGCGGGCGGCGGTGGCCACCTCGTTGAGGTGGGCGAGGGTGTCGTGCAGGCGGCGGTCGGCCGCCGTTCCCGGGCCGGCCGCGGCGGCGGCGGCCAGGGCGTCGGCCGCGGCCCGCACCGCGCCCGGCAGGCGGCGGCTGGCCGCGCGCGGCAGCAGGGACAGCCCGACGGCGAGGGCGAGCGCGCTGCCCACCGCCGTCTCGGCCAGCCGCTCACCGATCAGCTCGCCCCCCGACACCTCGGGCCGGCCGGCGTGCACCAGCAGCAGCACCAGCGGGGTGATGAACGAGACGGCCAGCACGTACTGGTGCGCGATGAGCAGCTCGACGCCCAGCTGGAGCAGGCCGACCAGCGCGATCTCCACGCCGATCGGCAGGTCCAGCCAGATCAGCAGGCCTGCGACCAGCACGCCGAGGACCGTGCCGGTCGCCCGGTGCAGCGCCCGGGCCCGGGTGGCCCGCGCGTCGGTGCCCAGCCGGACGCCGACCGCGGTGGTCGCCGCCCAGTAGGGGCTGTGCAGGCCCAGCGCGGTCGCGACGAGCCCGGCCGCGGCGGCGCCTCCGCCGATGCGCAGCGCCGTGGAGGCCCACGGCGCGTGCCACCAGCGGTGGTCGGGCACCTCCGCCTCCGGCAGCGGGGCCGCGCTGCGCGGCGTCTCGGGCAGCGCCCGCACGAACCGCTGCTCGATCTCGTCCAGCCGCCGGCGCAGCGTGCCGTCGTCCCGCCGGCTGCCCTCGCCGACGGCGGCCTCGGCCACGCGGATCGCGCGGGCGATCGTGCCGGGCCGCTGGGTGCCCAGCTCGCCCCGCTCCACTTCGCCGACCGCCGCGTCCGCCGCGGCCACGGTCCGCCGCTCCGGGCCGGTGGGGTCCCACAGCAACGGCAGCATGCACCCGGCCCAGGCCAGCGCGGCGCCCCCGGCCGCGGCGAGCACGTGCAGGCCCAGATCGGCCGGGCCGGTGCCGAGGGCACTGGACCCGCCGGCGACCAGCACGATGCCCAGCGGCCCGGGCGGGCCCACCCGCCACAGCACCGCGACCGCGGCCGCCGCCGCGGCCAGCGCGCCGAGCAGCAGGGAGAGCGCGACCGGGGAGCCGCCGGCCAGCGCGCCGAGCGTGCCGGCGAGGGTCAGAGTCCCGGCGACCGCGGCGACGACGACCGCCCGGCGGCGGTAGGGGAGCGCGTGCCCGTAGACGGCGGTCAGGGCGGCGAGTGCCGCCGCGGACCCGAGGTCGGCCCGGCCCGCGGCCACGCCGATGCCGAGCGGCACGGTCATGCAGACCGCGGCGGTGATCCCGCGGCGGCCGCCGGCCTGCCACAGCGCGGAGAGCGCCGGCAGCGGCGACCGACCAGGTGGGGGCGCGCCCGCCGCACGCGGGAGGGAGCAGCGGACACGACCGTCATCCTCATCGCTGCGCGGGCCGTCCACGGTCCGGCGCCGCCGTGATCCCGGTCCCCCTGGTCAGCGGGCGCGACGTCGTCCACACTGCGCGACCGACCCCGCCCCCCGACCGACGAGGACCCCTCCGTGCCGCTCTCCGCCGCCGAGACCTGCGCCCGCATCGCCGCCGAGCTGAACCGTCCCGGTCAGCCCTTCACCTACCGGTGCGAGGGCGACCGCGTCATCGGCTCCTGGGACGTCGCCGACGTCAGCTACCAGGGGCTGCTGTCCGCGGGCACGATCGACCAGGACTACGAGCTGACCGTCACCCTCGACGAGCAGGCCGGCACCTACACGTCCACCGAGCGCAGGTCCGAGGGCGAGTCCCAGGTGCGCTTCTCGGGCGGGGACCTCGAGTTCGGCGGCTCCAAGCAGGTGTTCAAGGGCAAGTCGATCGGCAGGTCGTGGGGCGGGGGAGCCGCGCTGCGGGCCACCTCCCACGGGCAGACCGGGCACACCTGGAGCTACGAGTTCGAGACGTCCCGGATCAAGCAGCCGCTGTTCGACCTGCTGCACGCCGCCGGCTGGCAGCCGGCCCGCAAGGGCTTCCTCGCCCGCCTCTTCTCCCGCTGACCGCCTGGACCCAGTGCACGAGCTGGCGCGCCAGGGACTCGGCGTCCTCCTGGACGCTGGCGTGCGGCGGCGGCAGGAGCAGCAGGCCGACCATCGACACCACGGCGCACCCGACGATGTAGACCGAGATCCAGGTCGAGGAGCCGGTCGCGGCCAGGATCGCCGCGGCGATGAGGGGAGCCGGACCGCCGGCGATGATCGAGGCCAGCTGGTAGCCCAGCCCCGCTCCGCTGTACCGGACGCCGGTCCCGAAGGTCTCCGAGATCAGCGCGGCCTGGGGGCCGTACATGATGTCGTGCAGCACCAGCGACAGCACGATGGCGAGCAGCACCAGCCCGGCGTTGCGGGTGTTCAGCAGCCCGTAGTACGGGAAGGCGTACAGCCCGATGGCCACCACCCCGATCCCGTAGACGAGCCTGCGGCCGTACAGGTCCGACAGGTGGCCGAACAGCGGCACCGTGATGAAGCCGACCACCGCGGCGACGAGCGTGTCGTTGAGCAGCGTGCCGCGTTCGAGCCCCAGCTCCTCGGTGCCGTAGGTCAGCACGAAGGTGATGAACAGGTAGAACGGGGCCTGCTCGGCCATCCGGACCAGCGCCGAGCACAGGATCGCCCGCGGCTGGGTCTTGATGACCTCCCACACCGGCTGGCGCACCAGGGCCTGCTGCTCGCGCACGCGGGCGAAGTGCGGCGTCTCCAGGACCTTCAGGCGGACGTAGAGCCCGATCGCGATGAGCACCACGCTGGCGAGGAACGGCACCCGCCAGCCCCACGCGTCGAAGGCGTCCGGCCCCACCCACGCGTTCATGACCTTCACCGCGCCGGTGGACAGCAGCAGCCCGATCGGCACCCCCAGCTGCGGCAGGCTGGCCATGAACCCGTGCCGGCGGCGGAAGCCCCACTCCTTCGACATGAGCACCGAGCCGCCCCACTCGCCGCCGACGCCGATGCCCTGCACGATCCGCAACAGGGTCAGGAGGATCGGGGCCCAGACGCCGATGGTGTCGCAGCCGGGCAGGACGCCCATGAGCGCGGTCGCCACGCCCATGAGGCCGAGGGTCGCGATCAGGGCCGCCTTGCGCCCGATCCGGTCGCCGTAGTGGCCGAAGATCGCCGCGCCCGCGGGGTGGGCGGCGAACCCCACGAACAGGGTCGAGAACGACGCGAGCGTGCCGGCCGGCGGCGCCTCGGTCGGGAAGAAGACGCTGGGGAAGACCAGCGCGGCGGCCCCGGCCGCGGCCTCGGCCGCTGCAGGGGGCCCCCGCCGCGGCCCGGCCCCCCTGCAAGGGGTCCTCCCTCAGAAGCCGACGACGGCGTGCGGCGTGTAGGGCTCCTCCAGCCGGGCGATCTCCTCGTCGGTCAGCTGCAGGTCGACCGCGGCGACGGCGTCGTCCAGGTGCGCGTCCTTCGTGACCCCGACGATCGGCGCGGTGACCACGGGCTTGGCCAGCACCCACGCCAGCGCCACCTGCGCCCGCGGGACGCCGCGCTCGGCCGCCACCTCGGCCACCCGCTCGACGATGGCGCGGTCGCCGGACTCGTCGTAGAGCCGGCTGCCGAAGGCGTCGGTCTCCGAGCGGGCGGTCGACTCGTCCCGGTCTCGGGTCAGCCGGCCGCGGGCCAGCGGGCTCCACGGGATGACGCCGATGCCCTGGTCGGCGCAGAGCGGGTGCATCTCCCGCTCCTCCTCGCGGTTGAGCAGGTTGTAGTGGTCCTGCATCGACACGAACCGGTGCCAGCCGTGCTCGCCGGCCAGGTACAGCGCCTTGCTGAACTGCCAGGCCCACATGGACGACGCCCCGAGGTAGCGCACCTTGCCCGAGCGGACGCACGCGTCCAGCGCCTCGAGGGTCTCCTCGATCGGCGTGTGGGGGTCCCAGCGGTGGATCTGGTAGAGGTCGACGTACTCGGTGCCCAGCCGGCGCAGGCTGTCCTCGAGCTCGCGGAGGATCGCCTTGCGCGACAGCCCTGCCCCGTTGGGCCCCGGGCGCATCCGGCCGTGCACCTTGGTGGCCAGGACGACGTCGTCCCGATCGGTGAAGTCGCGGATCGCCCGGCCGGTGATCTCCTCGCTCGACCCGTCCGAGTAGACGTTGGCGGTGTCGAAGAAGGTGATACCCGCGGCGATCGCCTTCTCGATCAGCCGGCGGCTGTCCTCCTCCGGCAGGCTCCACGGGTGGTTCCCGCGGGCCGGGTCGCCGAAGCTCATCATCCCGAGACAGAGCCGCGAGACCTCCAGGCCGGTGTTCCCCAGGCGCGTGTAGTCCATGGCCCCACCCAACCCCGGCCCCCCGACCGCGGCCACCCCGGCTCCCGCGTCACGGCAGCTCCGCCGCCGCGGCGGGGACGGCGGCCGCGACCTCCTCGGGGAAGGTGGCGAACGGCGTCGCGACGACCGACCGGCGGGCGCCCCGGCCCTCCCACCGCCAGGTCCCGAGCACCCGACCTCCGTGGACGACGGTCGGCCGGAACACCCCGTTGCCGCCCGGGGCGATGCGGTCGGCGAACTCCGGCGGGACGGCGCAGCTGCGGTCGGCGTAGCCGAGGACGAACTCGTCGAAGCCGGGCAGCAGGAACAGCCCCGCTGCCTCCGCGCGGTGCTCCGCCAGGAGGTCGGGGGTCTCCGGCGCCAGGAGGTGCTCGCGGCCGTCGACGGCCACGGCCGCCAGCCCCGGGCGGACGGCGGCGAGCGCGGCGCGCGCGTCGGTCAGCGGCAGCCCGGCCCAGCGGGCGAGGTCGGCGGCGGTGGCCGGCCCGTGCCCGGCGGCGAACCGGCGGGCGAGTTCGGCCAGGGCCTCGGCGCGGTCGAGCCGCCGCGGCGCGGGGACCCACTCGTCGAGCAGCACGAACGCCTGCTCGACGCTGTCGCGCGGGCCGAGGCAGAGCACCCCGGTCTGGCAGAGGTGGCCGAGCAGGTGCGGGCCGCGCTGCCCGGAGACGTCCAGCCCGGCCGCCGTCAGGACGGCCAGCAGGTCGCGCCGGCGACACCGGCGGCCTCCGGTCAGCGCCGCCACCGCGGCCTCGCGAGCCGCTGCGTGGTCCGCGGCGGTGAGACCCAGTCCGGCCCGCCGGCCGGCGCTCGCGGCCAGCGCGCGGGGAGCGAGCAGCTCCAGCAGCCAGGGCAGGTCCTCCGCGGCGACCAGGTGCAGGGTGCCGCGCATCGGCCAGGAGCGGACGACCTCCCCGGCGTCCAGCGCTGCCGCCACCTCGGCCCGCGACCGCTGCGCCGTCCGAAGGGCGACGGAGGTCAGGGCGCCGGGCAGGTCCTGCGCCTGCACGCAGAGCAGCCGGCGCACCGTGTCGGCCGCCGTGGCCGGCCGGGGCCCGGCGAGCCGCTGGGCCACCAGCCGCAGCAGCGCGAGCTCGCGAGCCGTCGTCATGCCGGGAGCCTGGCAGGAGGGTCCGACGATCGTCGTCAGCGGAGCAGGTGCAGGTAGACCATGTCCTCGGCGTCGGGCTCGGTCGTGAGGGAGGCGAAGCCGGCCGCGGTCGCGGCGCGCAGGCTGGCGGCGTTGTCGGGCTCGATGCCGAGGACGAACTGCTCGACGTCGGCGGTCTCCTGCGCCTCGACCAGAGCGCGCAGCGCCGCCCGCCCGTAGCCCTGCCCCCACCGGTCGGGGTCCACGACGTAGGCCGCGCCCATCGTCCGGCGGGGGTCCTCGGAGAGGACGCGCTCCCGCGCCGGGTCCCACGTCGTCCACCGGTCGTAGACGTCCCCGCCGACCTGGGCCACCGGCCGGTCCTCGTCGAGGAGCACGAAGGCGTGCGAGCGCAGGACGCGCCGGCCGCGGAACTCCTCGGTCCAGGTGGCGGTGCGCAGCGCCAGCTCCCGTTCCGGCCACTCGCGGCCGCCGAGCCGCCGCTGGACCTCGGGGGAGTCGAACCACGGCAGCACCGCCGGGAGGTGCTCCGGCTCGAAGGGGACCAGGCGGGCCGTCGTCTCGGAACGCACCCGGTCACGATCCCGCCGGCCGGGGATCCGCGCACGCCGGCGGCCCGGACGCCCACGGGAGGGCGTCCGGACCGCCGGGAGCGGTCACCGCGGAGGAGCGGTCACGGCCGCGCGCGGTCCCGCCACAGCCGGCCGCGGCCGGCCGTCAGCAGCAGCCCGGCCATCGCCAGGAGACCGGCCGAGGGCGTGACCGGCCCGTCGAGCGGAGCCGTGGTCGCCGCCCGCGTCGCCACCGCCTGGGACGAGCCCGTGCCGCAGGCGTCCCCGGTCGCCGGGCCGACGCCGCCGGCCTCGCTGCCGGGTCCGCTGCCGGAGGGACCACCCGGGGCCGTCGAGCCGCCCGTGTCGGCGCCGGCTGCATCCGTGTCCGGTGCCGGACCGGCGCACTCGGCCCCGGTGCCGCCGGACGTGCCGCCGGACCGGGTCCAGCCGGTGGCGCTGCCGTCGGTGCTGCTGCCGTCGGTGCCGGTCCCGTCCGAGCCGGTGCCGGGACCGCTGCCCGGAGTGCCGGAGCCGGGCACCTGCCCGCCCCCGGGCCCTTCGCCCGTGCCGTCGCCGTCGCCGTCCTCCGATCCGGACCCGTCGCCAGAGCCGCCGTCGGAGCCGTCGCCGGAGCCGTTCCCGGACGGGTCGGTGGTGCCGTCGCCGGGCGGCGTGCCGGTGCCGGAGCCTGCGCCGCCGAGCAGCCCGGCCAGGTCGAGCGGCAGGGTGATGCGGACCAGCAGGTCACTGTCGGTCCCCGTGCCGCCCTCGTCGACCGGCACGGCCACGACGGTCCCGCCGCCGAGGTCGACGTCGACGGTGCCGTCGGACGCCGCGTCCCCGCCGAGCAGGCCGGGGAGCAGGCCACCGGCCCCCACGGGGAGGCTCAGGTCGGGCTCGCCGTCCGGGTCCTCGTCGGGCCGGCTGCCGCCGAGCAGGTCCACCTCGACGGAGTCGCCGGAGAGCGGGCCGCCGTCCTCCTCCGTCCCGGGGAGCGGCAGGTCGACGCTGGTCGGGCGGTCGCCGTCGAGGGAGACCGGCGCCTCCAGGACGCGATCGCGGCCGGTCACCGGGTCGTCGTCGCCGACGGTCACGGTGTCCTCGAGGTCGAGGAGCAGCCCGGAGCCGGCCGGTCCCGGCTCCACCGGGTCGGTCAGGTCGACGTCCACCGCGGTGCCGGTGGTCGGGTCGCCGTCCAGGACGTCGCCGAGGTCCCCGGTGGCGACCGGCACGGTCACGGTGGTCCCGGTGGTCCCGCCGCCGGAGGTGTTGACCGGGACGGTGACGGTGAGGCCGTCAGCGGGGTCGGGCGGCGTGTCGTCGGCCTCGGTGACGCGGACGGGGACGCTCAGCCCCCCGGTGCCGTCATCACCGAGGACGGTCGTCCCCGGTCCGGTGTTCGTGTCGACCGGGAGCACGAGGCCGTCACCGGCCGCACTCCCGACGGTCAGGTCCTCGCCGGTCCCGGTCACGACCGGGGTCCGGACGACGGCGCCGTCCTCGACCGGGACGGTGGCTGTCACACCGAGCACGTCGGCCGTGACGTCGTTCTCGTCGGCTGCGGCGACGCCCGCTCCGGCGGCTAGGAGGCCACCGGTCAGCAGGGCGGTCCGCAGGCCGCGCTGCACCCATCTGTTCATCGCTGTCTCTCTCCGGGTCCGAGTGGACACCGGCCCCGGCAGGGACCGGTGGCGTGCCGTGCCGGCTGCGGGAGCCGGCCCGGGGCACTCAGTCGGGCGAGAAGGACGGGTCGGAGGCGACGTCGCCGGCTGCGTCCCGGGCGTCAGCGCTCCGGGTCCGGGCGGCGACGAGGACGGCGGCCGGCACGCCGGCGGCCAGGACGGCGCTGCCGGCGTCGGGGGCGGAGCCGCCCGGGCCGGCGAGGGCGGGGGCCGCCGCCGGGGCGGGAGCGCTGCCCGGCCACGGCACGAGGGGGGTGGCCGGAGGGGGGTCCGACGGCGCCGCGTCCCGCTCCTGCGCGGTGGCGGGGGTGGCGGCCCGGACCGGTGCCGCGGAGGCCACGGCCCCGGCCGGGGCCGGCCGGTCGGCCGCCGTGCTCGGCTCGTCGGCTGAGGCGGGCACCACCACGGGCACGGGCGCCGGCGCGGGCGCCTCGGCGGCCGGCGCGGGCGACTCGGCGACGGCGGCGAGGGCCGGGGCCGGCGCGGCCGGGAGTGCCGCCGGCCGCTCGAGGCCGCCGGTCACCGGCGGGGTCACGGCCGGGACGGCGGCCTCGAGCGACGACCGGAGCGCGTCGGTGACCGGCTCCACGACCGCCGTCACCGGGTCGACGGGGACCGCGGCGGAGATCGGTTCCACCACGGGCTCGGCGACCGCGCGCACGACCTCGGTCACCGGGGCGACGGCCGGCAGGTCCTCGGCCACCGCCTCGACGGCGGCCACCGCACGGGGGACCTCGGCGACCAGGACCCGCGGCGCCTCGGCCACGGACTCCACCAGCGCGGCGGGTGCCGAGGGCAGGGGGAGGGGAGGGGGCGCCTCGTCGGCCACGGCCGTCGACGTCCCCAGCAGCCACAGCCCGAGACCCAGGCCCCCGAGGAGCGCGGCCCGGGCGAGCAGGCGGCGCCGGTGACCGGCGCGCGGGAGGGCGGGCACGTCCCAGGACACCGCCACCCCCTCACCGCATGTGCTCGTTCGGTCACACCAGGCTAGGAAGGGCAGCGCGGGGCCCGCTCGCCGAGAGGCGTCGTCCCTTCGGGTGGTCCCTCGCCGAGCCGGTGACGCACCGTGACGGATGTGGCCGTCCCTGCGCCCTTGCGGTACGTCGCGGTCCGATCGCGGGAGCATGTGAGTGCGGGCCGACCGTGGGTACCGGGGACCGCGGACTGCACCCGACGGAAGACCCCACCATGACCCACCGCCCCCCGGTCCCCGCACGTCCCGGTCCGGTCCCGATCGCCCACCCCGGCTCCGCGCGTCCCGGCCGGATCGCCCGGTGACGCGGCTGTCCGGACGGCGGGTCGTCGTCACCGGCGGCGCCCGCGACATCGGCGCGGCCATCGTGCGCACGTTCGCCGCGGAGGGGGCGACGGTGGCGGTCCTCGACCCGCGGGTCGACGAGGCCGCGCGGTTGAGCGAGGAGGTCCGCGGGCGGTCCTACCGCGTCGACCTCACCGACGTCACCGACACCCGCGAGGCGATGGAGAAGGCCATCGCCGGGCTCGGCGGGATCGACGTCCTGGTCAACTACGCCGGCGTGCAGCACTTCGCGCCGCTGCTGGAGCTGGACCCCGCCGAGCTGGGCGAGCCCTTCGCGATGCCCGCCCAGTCGATGCTCATCGCCATCCAGGCCGCGGCCTGCGCCATGATCGGCTTCCGGGCGCCCGGGGACGACTGCGCCGGCAAGGTCGTCAACGTCGCGACTCCCGGCGGCACCGCCGGCGGCGGTCAGGCGCACTACGCGGCGTCGAAGGCCGCGGTCATGGCGCTCACCCGGGCCGCCGCGCACGAGCTCGGCCCGCACGGCATCACCGTCAACTGCCTGTGCCCGGGCCACGTGGTCGAGCGGGCCGACACCGGTGCGCGCAGCCGCCCCGAGGCCGCCACGTGGTCGGCGCTCTCGCCGCTCGGCCGGCTCGGCGAGCCGCAGGACGTCGCCCGCGCGGCGCTGTTCCTGGCCTCGAGCGACGCCGACTACCTCACCGGGGACGCGCTCAACGTCGCCGGCGGCATGGTCCTGCACTGACAGACTGCCCCGCGTGCAGGCAGCGGACTGGGACGCGCGCTACGCCGAGCAGCAGCAGTGGTCGCCGGGGCCGAACGCGCTGGTGGCCGAGCTGCTGGCGGACCTGCCGCCCGGGGCGGCGGTCGACCTGGCGGCGGGGGAGGGCCGCCACGCGCTGTGGCTGGCCGAGCGCGGCTGGCGGGTGACCGCCGTCGACTTCTCCGCGACCGGGCTCGCCCGCGGGCGGGCCCGGCCCGGCGCCGAGCGGGTCACCTGGGTGACCGCCGACGTCCTCACCTGGGACGCCGCCCCCGGCTCGCTCGACCTGGTGCTCGTCGCCTACCTGCACCTGCCGGAGCCCGACACCACCGCCCTGCTGCGGCGGGCGGTCGGCTGGCTGCGCCCGGGCGGCCGAATGCTCGTCCTCGGGCACGACGTGGACAACGCGGCGCGCGGCGTCGGCGGTCCGCAGGACCCGGCGATCCTGGCCAGCGTCGAGCGGCTGGCGCCGGTCGGCGACCTGCTCGACGTCGACCGGCTCGAGCAGGTCCGCCGCGAGACCCCGGCGGGCACCGCCCTGGACACCCTGCTGTGGGGACGGCGGAGCAGCTGACCGGTCACCGGTCGGCGGTACGGTGCGGCCGTGATGGGGATGGGTGGTGCCGGTGGGCCCCGAGCCGAGCGGCGGCGCCGGCTGGTGGCGGCGGTGGTCGTGCTGGCCCTGGTGCTCGCGGCGGCGGCGACGGTCCTGTCCATCGCCCTGGGCTGAGGAGGAGCCGGTGACCGAGTCCGAGGACATCGAGGAGTGGTTCGCCGCGGCGGGCCCGCGTGAGGCGGAGCTGCGCGCGGCCGACGCGCTCGTGATGGCCGCCGCACCGGGCATCGACCGGCAGCTGGTGCCGATGGGCTCGGGCCGGGTGCTGGGCTACGGCCTCATGCCGTATCGGCCGAAGTCGGCCAGGGAGACCACCACCTGGCCGCTGATCGCGCTGGCCGCGCAGAAGCGGCACCTGTCGCTGTACGTCTGCGCCGTCGTCGACGGGGGGTACCTGCCCGAGGCGAGGGCCGAGCGGCTGGGGAAGGTCTCCTGCGGGAAGAGCTGCATCCGGTTCACCTCGCTGGAGAAGGTGGACCGGACCGAGCTCGACGCCCTGCTCCGGGACGCCGTCGCCGCGACCGCGGCCGGGCGGAACGCCTACACCGCCGCCTGATCCGGGCGGCCGACCAGCCCGCCGTCCGGCGTCGGCCGCAGCCGCAGCGCCGTCCGGCCGCCGGCGCGGGCGAGCCGCTCGGCCAGCTCCGCCGCGTCGGCCGACGGCGCGCGTTCGAGCCGCATCCGCCGGGCCCGCAAGACCGTTCCGCGCAGCTCCGCCAGGTCGCCGTCCGGCCTGAGGGTCGCGAGCCAGGCGACCCGCAGGTCCGGGCGGTGGTGCTCGTGGCCGCCGATGCCCTCGTAGTCGTCGACGAGGTCGCCGCACCCGTACAGCACCAGCCGGCCGCGGTGCACCTCGACGGGGCGCGGGTGGTGCGAGGAGTGGCCGTGCACGACGTCCACCCCGCCGTCCACCAGCCGGGCGGCGAACGGCGCCTGCCCCGGCGGCACCGGCCAGCCCCAGTTCGACCCCCAGTGCACCGAGGCCACGACGACGTCGCCCGGGCGCCGCACCTCCGCCACCAGCGCGAGGACGCGGTCCGCGGCGGCGTCGGTGAGGCGGTCGAGGAAGGCGACCCCGCCCCGCCGTCCGGTCGCCGCCCAGTCCGCCGGGATGCCGCTGGACGGCGTCCCGAAGGCGGTGACCACCAGCCGGCGGCCGCCGGGCAGCGGGACGACGGCCGGCGCCCACGCGGCGTCCTCGTCCGCTCCCGCCCCGGCCGTGCGCAGGCCGGCAGCGGCGAGCGCCTCGAGGGTGTCGGCCAGGCCGCGGGGCCCGAAGTCGAGCACGTGGTTGTTCGCCAGCACGCACACGTCGGGCCGCACGGCCGCCAGGCAGGGCAGGTTCGCCGGGTGCATGCGGTAGCAGACCGGCTTGCCGGGCGCGAAGTCCCCGTCGGCGGTCACGCTGGTCTCCAGGTTGACGACGCGGGCGTCCGGCGCCGCCGCGTCGAGCACGGCGAGCAGGTCGCCCCACGGCGCGGCCGGGTCCAGCGGGCGGCGGATCGGCCCGTGCGCCTCCTCCGCGAGGCGGACGTAGGTGCGGGCGTCCCGGACGACCTGCTCGCGCAGCTCCGGGTCGGCGGGGCAGGCCAGCACCTGGTCGACGCCGCGCCCGAGCATCACGTCGCCGCTGAGGAACAGCGTCACCGACCGGTCGGGCACGACGTGTTCAGCCGCTGTGCTCGGGCGTGCGGGCCAGGTGGGCGACGAACCAGTCGCGGGCCAGCTCCGCGGCAGTCTGCAGCGTGCCGGGCTCCTCGAACAGGTGGGTGGCGCCCGGGACGACGGCCAGCCGGTGCGTGCACCGCAGCCGGTCCGCCGCCTGCCGGTTGAGCTCGAGCACCTGCTCGTCGGCGCCGCCCACCACGAGCAGCGTCGGCGCGCGGACGTCGCCCAGCCGCGGCCCGGCCAGGTCCGGCCGGCCGCCGCGGGACACCACGGCGGCCACGCCGTCGTCATCGGCGGCGGCCACCAGCGCCGCGGCCGCGCCGGTGCTGGCGCCGAAGAAGCCGATCGGCAGCCCGTCGGCGCCGGGGCGGGCGCGCACCCACGCGGTGACCTCGCCGAGGCGGGTGGCCAGCAGCGCGATGTCGAAGACGTTCGTGCGGTCGGCCTCCTCCGCCGGGGTCAGCAGGTCGAACAGCAGCGTGCCGAGCCCCGCCTCGTGGAGGACCCCGGCGACGTACCGGTTGCGCGGGCTGTGCCGGCTGCTGCCGCTGCCGTGGACGAACACCACCAGCCCGCGGGCGCCCGGCGGCACGGTGAGGGTGCCGGCCAGCCGCACCGACCCGGCCGGCACCGCGACCTCCTCGGCGTCCCCGGCGGGGGCCGGGGGCCGGTCCGCCTGCAGCAGTGCCACCACCTCGGCGTCCGCGGTCGGGCGGAAGTCCGCGTAGAACTGGCCCACCGCGGCGAACCAGCGGGGGACCTCGAGGCAGACCAGCTCGTCGACCTCGGGCTCCAGCGAGCGGGCGCCCTCACGGGCGCACACCGGGGTGGCGAGGACGACCCGGGCCGCGCCCTGTGCCCGCACCACCGCGCAGGCCGCCCGCGCGGTCGACCCCGTGGCGATCCCGTCGTCCACCACGACCGCCGTGCGGCCGGTGAGCGGCACCGGCGGCCGGTCGCCGCGGAACGCGCGGGCCCGCCGGTCCAGCTCGGCCCGCTCCCGCTCCTCCACCCGCGCGAGCTCGGCCGACCCGACACCAGCAAGGGCCACGACCCGGCGGTCGACCACCGTGACGCCGCCCTCGCCGACGGCGCCCATGGCGAGCTCCGGCTGGACCGGCACACCCAGCTTGCGCACCACGACGACGTCCAGCGGCGCGCCCAGGGCGCGGGCCACCTCGGCGGCCACGGGCACCCCGCCGCGGGGCAGGCCGAGGACGACGACGTCGCTCCCGCGCAGGACGTCCAGGCGCCGGGCCAGCCGCCGCCCGGCGTCCCGGCGGTCGGTGAACGGCACGAGCCACCTCCCGCCTGCGATGCTGCGCGCCCGCCGGGGCCGCCGACAGGGGACGTTGGTCACGGATGGAGCTGCTGTGACCTAGGTCCCTGGTCTCGGGCGGGCGGCCCCGTCACGGTTGTGGGGACCGACGGCGGGTGCAGCTGGCTGCCCGCCCTCCGCATCCCGGGCCCGCATGGAGGCGCTCGCGCATGACCGTGACCGACGACCCCGCCGTCGACCAGGCCGTCGCCCGTCTGGCCGACGAGTTCCACCCGCGGCTGCGGCCGCAGGTCATCGGCACCGTGGTGCGCAACTGCCGGCGGGACCTCAGCGGGGTGCCCGCCACGGCACTGCCGGAGCTGGTCGAGCGCCTGGCGCGGGAGCGGCTGCTGTCGGTGGCCTGACCCCACGCGCAAACGCGGTTGCGGCGGTCCGGACGATGTCCGGGTGGGCTACGTCGACGTGACCGGGGTACGGCACACCCTGCCCGACGGGCGGGTGCTGCTCGACGAGGTCTCGTTCCGCATCGGGGAGGGCGCCCGCGCGGCGCTGGTCGGGGAGAACGGCGCCGGCAAGACGACGCTGCTGCGGATCGTCGCCGGTGACCTCGTGCCCGAGGCCGGGGCGGTGGCCCGCAGCGGCGGGCTCGGCGTGATGCGGCAGTTCATCGGTTCGGTGCGCGACGACACGACGGTCCAGCGGTTCCTCGTCGACCTCTCCCCGCCCGCCGTCCGCGCCGCCTGGGACGCCGTCGAGACCGCTGAGCTCGCCCTCATGGAGACCGACGACGACGCCGCCCAGCTGGCCTACGCCGACGCGCTGGCGCAGTGGGGCGACGCCCGCGGGTACGACGCCGAGGTCACCTGGGACACCGTGACCGTCGCCGCGCTCGGCGTCCCCTACGACCGCTGCAAGTACCGCGAGCTGTCCACGCTGTCCGGCGGGGAGCAGAAGCGGCTGGCCCTCGAGGCGCTGCTGCGCGGGCCCGAGGAGATGCTGCTGCTCGACGAGCCGGACAACTACCTCGACGTCCCCGGGAAGCGCTGGCTGGAGCAGCGGCTGCTGGAGACCCGCAAGACGGTGCTGTTCGTCAGCCACGACCGCGAGCTGCTGGCCCGCGTCGCCGACCGGGTGGTCACCGTCGAGGGCGGGACGGCGTGGGTGCACGGCGGTGGGTTCGCGACCTACGCCGACGCCCGGACGGCGCGGCACGACCGGCTGGCCGAGCTGCGCCGGCGCTGGGACGAGGAGCACCAGCGGCTGGTCGAGCTGGTCCGCACGCTGCAGCAGCAGGCGGCCAACTCGCCGGACATGGCCTCCCGCTACCGGGCGATGCAGACCCGGCTGGCGAGGTTCGAGGCGGCCGGGCCACCACCGGACCGCCCACCGGAGCAGCGGGTGGCGATGCGGCTGCGCGGCGGGCGCACCGGCGTCCGGGCGGTGATGGCCGAGCAGCTGGAGCTGACCGGGCTGATGCGCCCCTTCGACCTGGAGGTCTGGTACGGCGACCGGGTCGGCGTCCTCGGGGCCAACGGCGCGGGCAAGTCGCACTTCCTGCGGCTGCTGGCCGGGCAGGACGTCGCACACACCGGCTCCTGGCGGCTGGGCGCGCGCGTCGTCCCCGGCTCCTTCGCGCAGACCCACGCCCACCCGGAGTGGCTCGACCGCACGCTGGTCGACCTGCTCTGGCACGGCGAGCCGGGGCGGCCGGGGGTCGACCGCGGCCGGGCGATGGCCGCGCTGCGCCGCTACGGGCTGGCCGACCAGGGCGACCAGCTGTTCCGGACGCTCTCGGGCGGGCAGCAGGCGCGGTTCCAGGTCCTCCTGCTGGAGCTCTCCGGCGCAACCCTGCTGCTGCTCGACGAGCCGACCGACAACCTCGACGTGCTCTCCGCGGAGTCGCTGGAGGAGGCGCTGGCCGCGTTCGAGGGGACGGTGCTCGCCGTCACCCACGACCGGTGGTTCGCCCGCTCGTTCGACCGGTTCCTGGTCTTCGGCGCCGACGGCCGGGTGTACGAGTCGGCCGAGCCGGTGTTCGACGAGGCACGGGTGGCCCGTACCCGGTAGCCGTTCCGCGCGGCCCCGTCCTGGCCCCCGGCAGGGTCCCGACGCGAGCTGGCGAGTGGCGAGGGGCAGGGGGTCGTTCCATTGACTGTCAGGGTGGCCTGACGCATGCTGGGTGCATGGCCGACGTGGACACGCTCGAACGGGAGCACACGCTGCAGACCGCCGTCCGCCGGTACGAGGAGCTGCGGGCGCGCGACTCGCTGGCCGATCCCGAGGACGCCGGCGGGCCGCGCCCGCTGGAGCGTGCCGAGGCGCTGGAGCTGCTGGCGCTGGGGGAGGTGATCGCCCGCCGGGCCGGCCAGGGCCGGCAGCTCACCGTGCGGACGGCGCGGGCCGCGGGCGCCTCCTGGGCCGAGATCGGTCAGGCGCTGGGCACCACCCGCCAGTCGGCGTGGGAGGCGCACCGCCGGTGGATCGACGGCCAGGCGGCGCGGCGCGGCGCCGTGGGCGAGATCGGGTTCGACGCGGCCGACGCCGCCGCGGCCCGGGCCCTCGCGGGCAACGCGGAGGGCTGACCCGCGCGCTGATGGCGCCGCCCGCTCTGCGGGCGGTCAGCCGAACGCCCGTCCCTCACCGCGGTAGGTGGGGACGGCGCCGGCGAGCGCGTCCCCGGCCAGCGTGTGCAGGACGTCGACGTGCTCGCACAGCTCCCCGGCCTTGGCGTGCCGGAACCACACCCGGTCGCCGACCCGCAGCCGCGCCGCGCCCGGCCCGCGCAGCGGCGTCTGCACCTCCCCGGCGCCCTCGGTGCCCAGCAGCCGCAGCCCCGACGGGAAGACGGGGGAGGGGACCCGGTCCGCACCCGCCGGACCCGACGCGATCCAGCCGCCCCCGGCGACGGTCACCGTCCCCGGCGCCGGCACCCGGGTCACCGGCAGGGCGAACAGCGCGGCCGGGCGGGCGGCGAAGGCGCGGTACCCGTCGAAGAGGGTCGGACAGTAGAGCCCGGAGCCGGCCGCCACCTCGGTCACCGCGGAGTCGGCCGCCGTCCGCTCCAGGCTCCCCGTGCCACCGCCGTTGACGAACTCCAGCGGCGCCACCGCCCGGACCGCCGCGACCGCGGCCGCGCGCCGGCCGGCCAGCTCGCGGGCCGAGAGCGCCTGCACCCCGCGGACGGCGAGGCCGCGCGCGGGGCGGCCACGGGGTACGTCGGGCACGCCGGCGATCTGCGCCTCGTAGGCCATGAGGCCGACCAGCCGGAACCCCGCGCGGCCCGCCACGGCCCGGGCGAGGGCGGCGGCCTGTGCGGGCTCGTGCACGGGCGAGCGGCGCACGCCGACGTGCACCCGGCCGACCCGGAGCGAGGCGTCCACGTCGAGGCAGACCCGCACGGCCGGCCGCCGTCCGGGCGGGACGACGGCGTCGACGAGGTCGAGGTGGTCGGTCGAGTCGACCATCAGCGTCACCCGTGCCACGGCCGTCTCGTCGTCGAGCAGCCGTCGCAGCGCCGCCCGGTCCACCGACGGGTAGGCGACGACGGCGTCGTCGGTGACCGGCTCGTCCCCGCGGGTCAGCCACAGCGCCTCGGCGAGGGTGTGGGCGAGCACGCCCGCGAAGCCCGGCCGGGCCAGCACCCGGCGCAGCACGGCCCGGCTGCGCACCGACTTGCTCGCCACCCGGATCGGCCGCCCGCCGGCCCGCGCGACGAGGTCGGCGGCGTTGGCGTCGAGCGCGTCGAGGTCGACCACGGCCAGGGGCGGGTCGAGGTCGGCGGTGGCGCGGTCCAGCCGGGCCCGGGCCGCCTCGACCGAGGGCTGGCGGACGGCGGTCACGCGGGCGAGCGTGGCCGCCCGACAGCGGAGGGTCAACCCCCGGACGGGCCGTTGACCTGCACAGTCCCGCCCGGGCAGAGTGCCGGGGACCGATCGCGGCGGAGGAGGTCGGGGTGACGGCTGGACCGGCGGTTCCCGCGGACGTCCGACGGTGGCGCAACTGGGCGGGCAACCAGCGGGCCGACGTGGCGGTGGCGCGCCCGTCCTCGCCGGACGAGGTGGCCGCCGTCCTGACCGCCGCGGCCGACGCCGGCAGGCGCGTGCGACCCGTCGGCAGCGGTCACTCCTTCTCCGCCATCGGGCGGCCCGAGGACGTCGCGCTGGTCCTCGACGAGCTGTGCGGTGTCTCGATGGGCGACGACGGCCTGGTCACCGTCGGCGCGGGGACGCCGCTGTACCGGCTCACCGCCGAGCTCGCCCGCACCGGCTGGGCGCTGACCAACCTCGGCGACATCGACCGGCAGACCGTCGCCGGTGCGCTCGCCACCGGCACGCACGGCACCGGGGCCCGGTTCGGCGGGCTGGCCACCCAGGTGCGGGCGCTGGACCTGGTGACCCCGGCCGGCGAGCTGCTGCACTGCGACGCGCACACCCACCCCGAGGTGTTCGCCGCCGCCCGGGTCGGGCTCGGCGCGCTGGGCGTGGTGACGGCGGTGACCCTGCAGGCCGAGCCGGCCTTCGCCCTGCACGCGGTCGAGGGGCCGGGCCGGCTCGCCACCGCGCTGCGGGGCTTCGAGGAGCTCATGACCTGCACCGACCACGTCGAGTTCTACTGGTTCCCGCACACCGACGCGACGCTGGTCAAGTGCAACACCCGGGTCCCGCTGGCCGGCGGGCTCGACCCGCTGCCGCGGTGGCGGGCGGTGTGGGACGACGAGGTGCTCGCCAACGCCGCCTTCGCCGGGGTGGTCGCGGCCGGACGGCGCGTGCCCGCGCTGGTGCCGCCGCTGGCCCGCGCCTCCGCCCGCGCGCTGGGCGCCCGCAGCTGGACCGACCACTCCCACCGCGTCTTCGTCAGCCGCCGGCGGGTGCGCTTCCTGGAGATGGAGTACGCCGTCCCGCGCCGCGACGCACCCGCCGTGCTGGCCGAGCTGCAGCGGGTGCACGAGGCCGGCGACTGGCGCACCGCCTTCCCCGTGGAGGTGCGGCTGGCGGCGGCCGACGACATCCCGCTGTCGACCGCCTCCGGCCGCGACACCGCCTACGTCGCCGCCCACGTCCCGGCCGCGACCGACCCCGGCCCCTGGTTCGCCGCCCTGGAGGCGATCGCCGGCGCGGTCGGCGGCCGGCCGCACTGGGGCAAGCTGCACGGCCTGGACGCCGACCTGCTCCGGGCCCGCTACCCCCGCTTCGACGAGTTCCTCGCCGTCCGCGACCGGCTCGACCCCACCGGCGTCCTGGCCAACGACCACCTCGACCGGGTGCTGGGCCCGGCACCCGACCGCTGACCCCTCACGCCGCGGGCGCGCCGCCGATCGCGTCGAGCTCCTCGAGCTCACGGGGGCCGAGCACGAGCGCGGCCGCGGTGAGGTCCTCCTCCAGGTGGGCGACCGACGAGGTGCCGGGGATGAGCAGCACGTCGGGGCTGCGGGCCAGCAGCCAGGCCAGGGCGACCTGCATGGGGGAGGCCTCCAGTCGGCGGGCCACCGTCTCCAGCGCGGCCGACTGCAGGGGCGTGAACCCGCCGAGCGGGAAGCAGGGCACGCAGGCGATCCCCTCGCGGGCGAGCGCGTCGATCATCGGGTCGTCGCGCCGGTGCACCAGGTTGTAGTGGCTCTGCACGCAGACCACGGGCGCGATCGCCTGTGCCTCGGCCAGTTGCTGCGTCGTCACGCTGCTGACCCCCAGGTGCCCGATCAGAGCCCCCCTGCTGCAGCTGCGCGAGGGCCTCGAACGGCTCGGCCAGCGACCGCTCCACCGGCGTGGAGAACCCGGGCATCCGCAGGTTCACCACGTCCAGGGCGTCCACGCCCAGGTTGCGCAGGTTGTCCTCGACCGCCGCGCGCAACTCGTCGGGGAGAGGGCCTCGGGCCAGCCGCCGTCCGGCGTCCGCCGGGCCCCCACCTTGGTGACGACGACCAGACCCTCGGGGTAGGGGGTGCGCCTCGCGGATGACCTCGTTGGTGACGTGCGGGCCGTAGTGGTCGCTGGTGTCGACGTGGTCCACGCCGAGCTCCACCGCGCGGCGCAGGACGGCGACGGCGGCGTCCCGGTCGGCGGGCGGACCCATGACGTGCGGGCCGGCGAGCTGCATCACGCCGTAGCCGAGCCGGTGCACCGACCGGTCGCCGAGGGGGACCGTCCGGACCGCTCCGCGGTCGTCGTCCTGACCGGGCCCCACCCCGGCCCGCACCGGCTCAGGCCGCGGTGCGGCAGACCTCGTCGGCGACCCGCGGGTCGAGGGCCGCCGGGACCTCGACCCGTCCTCCCGAGCGGGCGAGGACGGCGATCGCGGCGCCGACCAGTGCGACGACCGCGCCGACCCACATCGGGGCGGTGTAGCCCATCCCGAGCGAGAGGACCAGCGCGCCCAGCGCCGCGCCGACGGCGTTGGCCACGTTGAACGCCGCCTGGTTGGCCGCCGACACCAGGCTGCCGCCGCGCACCTGGGCGGCCTCGATGACGCCGTTCTGCACGACCGGCCCGAGGGAGAAGGCGATGGCCCCGAACAGCACCAGCAACGCGATCGCGGCGACCGGCGTCCGGGCCAGGAAGGCGAAGGCGACCAGGACGACGGCCGTGCCCACCAGGCCGACGGCGACGAAGGAGAAGCCGAAGCGGTCCCCGAACCGGCCGCCGACCAGGGTGCCCACCGTGGTGCCGATGCCGAACAGCGCCAGGACCGGCGTCACCCATCCGACCGGGATGCCCCCGAGTTCGGTGAGGATCGGGCTGACGTAGCTGTAGACGGCGAACAGCGCGGCGAAGCCGACCATCGTCAGCCCCAGCACCAGCCACACCTGGCCGCGCCGGAAGGCGGCGAGTTCGCTGCGCAGGTCGCCGGGCTCGCCGAGGTCGCGGGGCAGCCAGGCCAGCAGGCCAGCGATGGTGACCAGGCCGATCACCGCGACGGCGCCGAGCACCAGCCGCCAGCTGGTCTGCTGGGCCACGAAGGTGCCCAGCGGCACGCCGACCACGTTGGCCAGCGTGAGGCCGACCATCATCAGCGAGATGGCCTGGGCGGCCCGGTCGGGCGCGACCAGCCGGCGCGCGGCGACGGCGCCCACGCCGAAGAACGAGCCGTGGGCCAGCGCGGCGAGCACGCGGGCGGCGGCCAGGGTCTCGTAGGTCGGGGCCAGCGCCGACAGCGCGTTGCCGACGACGAACACGACCATGAGGCCGACCAGCGTCTGGCGGGGCGAGAAGCGCACGCCCAGCGCGGTCAGCGTGGGCGCGCCGACGACCACGCCGATCGCGTAGGCGGAGATGAGCATGCCGACGGCGGACACCGAGACCCCGAGTCCGTCGGCGATCTCGGGCAGCATGCCCATCACGACGAACTCGGTGGTGCCGATGCCGAAGGCGCCGATGGCGAGGGCGAGCAGGCCACGGGGCACGGGGCGGACTCCTGGGGACGACGACTGCGGGTGTGGCTCGGACTGCGTCGTCCTGCCGGGGTCGGCTCCGACCCTCTCTCAGGGCAAGTCCATGCCCCGCCGCGGCATGCCCCGAACGTCGGGTGGGTCTCCTCACACCCGACGTCCGGGGCGGGCGCGGGGCGTCAGGGCGTGAGCAGCACCTTCACCGCGCCGTCCTTCTTCTCCCGGAAGTTCGCGTAGGCCTCCGGCGCCTGCTCGAGCGGCACGTGGTGGGTGGCGAAGTCGTCGACGCCGAGCGGGTCCCCCTCGGTGAGGATCGGCAGGATGTCGGGCACCCAGCGCCACACGTTGGCCTGGCCCATGCGCAGCTGGATCTGCTTGTCGAACATCCGCATGAGCGGCAGCGGGTCGGTCGCGCCGCCGTAGACGCCCGACAGCGAGATGGTCCCGCCGCGCCGGACGGCGTCGATGGCGGTGTTCAACGCGGCCAGGCGGTCGACGCCGGCCACCTGCATGACCCTCTCCATGATTGCGTCGGGCACCACGGCGGTCGCCTTCTGCGCGAGGGAGGCCAACGGCGATCCGTGTGCCTCCATGCCGACGGCGTCGATCACCGCGTCCGCGCCGCGGCCGTCGGTCGCGTCCTGGATGGCCTGCACGACGTCGTCCTTCTTGGTGGACCGGATGACCTCGGTGCCGCGCGCGGCGGCCCGCGCGATCCGCTCGGGGACGACGTCGGACGCATACACCTTCTCGATGCCCAGGTGGTGGGCGATGCGGGTGCACATGTCGCCGATCGGGCCCAGACCCAGGACCAGCAGCGTGCCGCCCGGCGGGACGGCGGCGTACTGGACCGCCTGCCACGCGGTGGGCAGGACGTCGGAGAGGTAGACGAAGCGGTCGTCGGGGAGGCCCGTGGGGACCTTGATCGGCAGGGTGTTGCCGAACGGCACCCGCAGGTACTCGGCCTGGCCACCGGGGACCTGCCCGTAGAGCTTCGTGTAGCCGAACAGCGAGGCCCCGAAGCCCTGGTCGCGGTTCTGCGTGGTCTCGCACTGGGACTGCAGCCCCTGCGAGCACATCCAGCAGGTGCCGCAGGAGATGTTGAAGGGGACGACGACCCGGTCACCGGGCTTGACCGCGGTGACCTCGGAGCCGACCTCGCGGACCACGCCCATCGGCTCGTGGCCCATGACGTCGCCCACGGTCATGAACGGCGCCATCACCTCGATCAGGTGCAGGTCCGACCCGCAGATGCCGCTCGAGGTGACCTCGATGACGACGTCGGTGGGCTCCTGGATCGTCGGGTCCGGGACGGTGTCCACCCGGACGTCGGCACGGCCGTGCCAGGTCACTGCGCGCATGGAGACTGCTCCTCCGGTCGGGCTGTCAAGGGCTTCATCAGAGCCCTCCTGCCCTTGTCGTGACCTGGATCGCTCCTGTAATGGGTCGCGCACGGCGCGTCAGGTACGAAGCGTGACGGTCGATATACACAACGTTGAACGACACCGTTGTGGTCCTGTGGCGCGGATCACGAAACCGCAGGTCAGTACCCCTGTATTCCCATCACGAAACGATAACGACGTGTTTACATGGGCCCCGCCCGCTCCCCCGGGCACCGCACGACGACCCTGTCCCCTCCGGAAGCCAGGTGCATGACTCCGCTCCACTCCGACCGTCTCCTCACCGAGGGGTCGGCGCCCGTCCCGGGCGCGCAGATCCCGGCCGCGGCCCCGTCCTCCCGGCGGCAGCCCGCGACGGAGACGTCGACCCAGACCACCTCGACGCAGCGCACGGGGGATGTGCAGCCGTCGGGGGACACCGCTCCTCAGTCGCCCGGGGACCGGCCGGCGCGCGAACTGGCCGAGGTCACCGACCTCGCCGGCCTCACGGGGCTGGCCGAGGCCGTCGCCCGCGCCGGCATCGACCTCCCCGAGGTCCGCGCCGAGGACACCCACCCGGCCGGCCCGCACGCCGTGGCCGAGCCCACTGAGCCCGCTGCGGCCGGCCGGCGACGCGGCCGCACCCGTCGCACGGTGCCGCCGGCGCGGCACCGCCGTCCCGCGATGTACCTGGCCGCCGCCCTCGTCGGCGCCGCCGGTCTCGGGCTGTTCACCGTCGGTGACCCGACCGCGCAGGCCGAGGCCGGGTCGGCCCGCCAGTCGGTGAGCGTGGCCGCGGAACTCGGCCTGGACACCCAGGCGCAGTCCGCCGCCGTCGCGGCCGACGACACCGCCCAGCTGCAGGAGGTGACCGCCAGCCGCACCGCCCGGGAGGCCGAGCAGGCCGCCGCCGCGCAGGCCCAGGTCGAGGCCGACCGGCTGGCCGCCGAGGCCGCCGCGGAGGCCGCCCGGCCCCAGGCCGTGCTGCCCGTCGCCGGCGCCCGGCTCAGCAGCACCTTCGGGGCCCGCTGGGGCACCCTGCACGCGGGCATCGACCTCGCCGCGCCCATGCTGACCCCCGAGTACGCCGCGGTGGACGGGATCGTCCTCGAGGCCGGCCCGGCCAGCGGTTACGGCAACGCCGTCTACATCCAGCACGAGAACGGCGACGTCACCGTCTACGGGCACATGGAGCAGATCCTCGTCACGCCCGGGCAGGTCGTCCGCGCCGGCGACACGATCGCGCTGCTCGGCAACCGCGGCCGGTCCACCGGGCCGCACCTGCACTTCGAGGTGCACGTGGGTGGCATCAACGGTCAGAAGATCGACCCGCTGCCGTGGCTGCGGGAGCGCGGCGTCCAGATCTGAGAGAGGGTCCCCAGAAGGACCTCAGAAGGGACCCCCAGAAGGACCCCAGGAAGGACCCCAGGAAGGACCCCGTCCTCCCCACCGCTCGCAGGCTCGCGGCGGTGCCCCGGACGGGGCCGTTCGACCGCTCGCAGGCTCGCGGCGGTGCCCCGGACGGGGCCGTCTGACCCCTCGCAGGCTCGGGGCGGGACCCTGCAGCGGGGCCGCCCGGCGCCCTCCTCCCGGCTCCGCCCGGGCGGAGGGCGCCCTGCGTTGCGGGACACTCCAGAGGCGCAGCGACCACGGGGAGGATGGGCTCATGGGGCACGGCCACACGCACGCCCCGGCGACGGCGTCGGCGGGGTACCGCCGGCGGCTGGCCGTCGTCCTCGGCCTGACCGTCGCGGTCATGGCCGCCGAGGTCGTCGGCGCCGCGGTGTCCGGGTCGCTGGCGCTGCTGGCCGACGCCGGCCACATGGCCACCGACGCGCTCGGCGTGGCGCTGGCCCTCGGCGCGGTCTCGCTCGCGCAGCGCCCCGCCCGCGGACGGCGGACCTTCGGCTGGCAGCGGGTGGAGATCCTCGCCGCGGTCGCCAACGGCCTGCTGCTGGTGGGGGTGGCCGGCTACGTGGTGGTGGAGGCGGTCCGCCGGATCGGCGACGCCCCGGAGATCGGCTCGGGCGTCATGCTCGCCGTCGCCGCGGCCGGCCTCGTGGTCAACCTCGGCGGCCTGGCACTGCTGCACCGCGGCCGGAAGGACTCGCTCAACGTCCGCGGCGCCTACCTCGAGGTGCTCGGGGACGCGCTCGGCTCGGTCGCCGTCATCGCCGCCGCCGTCGTCGTGGCCACCACCGGCTGGACCCCCGCCGACACCGTCGCGTCCCTGCTCATCGCCGCGCTGGTGCTGCCCCGCGCCTGGTCGCTGCTGCGCGAGGCGGTGGACGTGCTGCTGGAGGCCGCGCCCCGCGGTGTCGACCTCGACGAGGTGCGGGCACACGTCCTCGGGGTGGACGGCGTGCTCGACGTCCACGACCTGCACGCCTGGACCATCACCTCCGGCCTGCCGGTGCTCTCGGCCCACGTGGTCGTCACCGACGAGGCGCTCGAGGCCGGGCACGGCGGCCGGGTGCTCGACGACCTCTGCGCGTGCCTGGCCGGCCACTTCGACGTCGAGCACTGCACCTTCCAGCTGGAGGCCGCGACCCACGCCGGGCACGAGGCGCCCGTCCACGACTGACGGAGGACCACCTTCCCCCTCGCAGGCTCAGGCGGAGGGCCCCTGAAGGGTGGCCGCTCCGGTACGTCACCAGGTGGGACAGTGGAGGCGCAGTTCGTCGGTCGGGCAGGAGGCGCTCTCGGTGGAGCACGGTCACCACTCGGGCATGTGGGTGCCCGCCGAACCGCCGACCTGGGGGCGGATGTTCCTGCCGCACCTGGAGCCGTGGTCGGTGCTCGCCGTCCTGAGCCTGCTCGGGGTGGTCGGGTACCTGACCGCGCTCGTGGTGCTGCGCCGCTCCGGCGTGGCGTGGCCGTGGTGGCGGACGGCGTCGTGGATCGCCGGCTGCCTGTCGCTGTTCGCCGTCACGGGCACCTGGCTGAACGGCTACAGCATGGTGCTGTTCAGCGTGCACATGGCCCAGCACATGGTGCTGTCGATGATCTCGCCGCTGCTGCTGCTCATCGGCGCCCCGGTGACGCTGGCGCTGCGCACGCTGCCGCGCGGCAGGGGCCTGGCCGGTGTCCCGCGGGCGCTGCTGCTCGACGGGCTGCACAGCCGGATCGCGCGGCTCCTGTCGCACCCGCTGTTCACGCTGCCGCTGTTCCTCGGCAGCCTCTACGGGGTCTACTTCACGCCGGTCTTCGACGCGCTGATGGGCAACCCCGTGGGGCACCAGTTCATGCTGGCGCACTTCACCGTGACCGGGCTGCTCTTCTTCGGGCCGATCCTCAGCCAGGACCCGTGGCCGCGGACCACGGGCCACGGGGGCCGGATGCTCGAGTTGCTCATCCCGATGCCGCTGCACGCGTTCTTCGGCGTCGCGGTCATGATGGCCGGCTCGCTGGTCGTGCGGACCTTCGCCACCCCGCCGGCCGGCTGGGGCGTCGACCCGCTCGCCGACCAGTCGACCGCCGGCAGCATCGCGTGGTCCTTCGGTGAGCTGCCGACGGTCTTCGTGATGGCGATCGTCCTCTTCTCCTGGATGGGGTCGGAGGAGCGCACGGCCAGGCGGCTCGACCGGGCCGCCCTGCGCACCGAGGACGCCGAGCTGCAGGCCTACAACGAGCGGCTCCGGGCCCTCGCCGCGCGGAGCACCGGCCGCTGACGACACGACGCCGCCCTCCCCGAGCCCGGGGAGGACGGCGTCGCGCGCGGTGGGCCGGTCAGCCCACGTGGACGACGGCGTCCCCCTCGGCGGGCAGGTCCTCCTTGGTGGCCTTGATCAGCACCGCGGAGACCAGCGCGCCCACCACCAGCAGGGCGGAGGCCCAGGTGAAGGCCGTCGTGTAGCCCTCCACCTGCGCCGTCAGGGCCACCGCCGGGTCCTGCGGGTTCGCACCCGAGGTGAGCGCGTCGGCGGCGTAGGCGCTGATGGCGCCGACCGACAGCGACGCCAGGACGGCGGTGCCGATGGAGGCGCCCACCTGCTGGGTGGCGTTGAGCATGGCGCTGGCCGCACCGGCGTCGTGCGCGCCGGCGCCGACGAGCGCCAGGTTCGACAGCGGCACGAAGGTGAAGCCGAGGCCCAGGCCCAGGAGGAGCTGGCCGGGAAAGGGCAGCTGCCAGAAGCCCGTGTCGAGGCCGACGAAGGACAGCGTCAACAGCCCGGCGGCGGCGAGCAGACCGCCCAGGACCATGAGCGGCTTGGGTCCGATCCGCGGCACGAGCGCGCTGGCCGCCCCGGCGGAGATGAAGACGCCGAGGGTGGTCGGCAGCGAGGCCAGGCCGGCCACGACCGGCTCGTACCCGAGCACCTGCTGGAAGTACAGGCTGAGGAAGAAGAACGCCCCGATGAGCCCGGCACCCACCAGCGTCGAGGTCAGGTAGGCCCCACCGCGGTTCCGGTCGAGGACGATGCGCATCGGGAGCAGCGGGTTGCGGGTCCGCAGCTCCAGCAGGACGAACAGCGCCACCAGCACGAGGCCGGCGACGATGAAGACCCAGGCGAGCCCGTCCGTCCAGCCGCTCGCGGGCGTGACCAGCGCGGGGTTGCCCTGCGCCGCGGCCCGGGCGTTGGCCTCCGCGGCCTCGATCGAGTTGGTCTGCGACGCCTCCGCGACGCGGGTGAAGCCGTAGACGATCGAGGCCAGGCCCAGGGTGACGAGCACCGCCCCGGGGATGTCGTAGCGGGTGTCGCCAGGGGCCTTGCTCTCCGGGACGATCGGGATCGCCAGCACCACGGCGAGCAGCGCGACGGGCAGGTTCACCCAGAAGCACCAGCGCCAGTCGGCGTACTCGGTGAGGACACCGCCCAGCAGGAGGCCGACGGCCGAGCCGCCGCCGGCGATGGCGCCGTAGACGCCGAAGGCCTTGGCCCGCTCCTTGGCGTCGGTGAACAGCACGGTGAGCAGCGCCAGCGACGCCGGGGCCAGCAGTGCGCCGAAGACGCCCTGCAGCGCGCGGGCGGCGAAGAGCATGCCCTCGTTCTGCGCGACGCCGCCGAGCGCGGAGGCGATGGCGAAACCGGCCGCGCCGACCAGGTAGGTGCGCTTGCGGCCCCAGAAGTCGGCGATCCGCCCGCCGAGGAGCAGGAAGCCGCCGAAGGTCAGGGTGTAGGCGGTGACGATCCACTGCTGGCTGGCCGCGGTGATGCCCAGGTCGGCGGAGACGGCCGGCAGCGCGATGTTGACGATCGTCGCGTCGAGGATGACCAGCAGGACGGTCATGGCGATGACCCCCAGGGCCAGCCACCGCCTCGGGTACGGCTCCTCGCCGACGTGGCCGGCGCCGGAGGCGCGCGTGGACGTGGGGTCAGTCATGGGGGAGTCCTCGGGAGGTCGTGCGGGAGTGGGTGACGGCATCGTCGGCTGCCGCAAGATAGCCGCCTGCGAGCATGGGCTCGTGCCGTCCTCCTTGGTGTTCACCTCGGACACGCACGTCCCCAAGCGCGCGCGTGACCTACCTCATGCCCTGTGGGCGGCCATCGACGCAGCCGACGTCGTGGTGCACGCCGGCGACTGGGTGGACGTCGCGCTCCTCGACCGGATCGAAGAGCGCGCCCGCCGGCTGGTCGCGGTGTACGGCAACAACGACCACGGGGCGCTGCGGGAGCGGCTGCCCGAGGTGGCCCGCGCCGAGATCGCGGGCATCCGCGTCGCCGTCGTCCACGAGACCGGGGACAAGAAGGGCCGGGAGGCCCGCTGCGCGGCCCGGTTCCCCGACGCCGACCTGCTCGTCTTCGGGCACAGCCACATCCCCTGGGACACGACCGCCCCGACGGGGCTGCGGCTGCTCAACCCCGGGTCGCCGACCGACCGCCGCCGCCAGCCGCACGGCACCTTCGTCACGGCGGTCGCCGACGACGGCGCGCTGCACGACGTGACCTTCCACCCGGTCGTGCGGTGACCGCCGGGTCCGGCAGCCGGCGGCCGTGGCCTCCTCGGGCGGTGGACCTGCTGGCCTGCCCGGTGTGCGGCGGCCCG
The DNA here is from genome assembly GCF_054050155.1 of Geodermatophilus sp. SYSU D00703. Classification (NCBI taxonomy): domain Bacteria; kingdom Bacillati; phylum Actinomycetota; class Actinomycetes; order Geodermatophilales; family Geodermatophilaceae; genus Geodermatophilus; species Geodermatophilus sp. SYSU D00703. The sequence continues at coordinate 48,300 of NZ_JBJGYU010000007.1, forward strand.
CTGGCGGCGATGCCGGGCGCCACCGGCCTGCGCTGCCCGGCCGGCCACTCCTTCGACCGGGCGCGGCAGGGGCAGGTCACGCTGCTGCCCCCGGGGCACGTGCCGCCGTCCGGCGACACGGCGGAGATGGTGGCCGATCGGGTGGCCTTCCTCGCCGCGGGCCACTACGGCGGGATCACCCGAGCCCTCGGGGACGCCGTCCTCGCGGGGGAGCGCCCGCCCGGCGAACTGCTCGACCTCGGTGGCGGCACCGGGCAGCACCTCGCCGGCGTCCTCGACCGGCTGCCCGACGCGGTCGGGCTCGTCCTGGACTCCTCGCGGTACGCCGCGCGCCGGGCCGCCGGCGCCCACCCGCGGGCGCTGGCGGTCGTCGCCGACGCCTGGGCGCGGCTGCCCGTGCGGGATGCCGCCGTCGACCGCGTGCTGGTCGTCTTCGCCCCGCGCAGCGGCCCCGAGATCGCCCGGGTGCTGCGCCCCGGCGGCCGGGTCGTCGTCGTCACCCCGGCCGCCGACCACCTCGCCGAGCTGGTCGGCCCGCTGGGGCTGCTGCGCGTCGACCCCGAGAAGGGACGCCGGCTCGCGGCCACCCTGGAGCCGCACCTGCGGCAGGTGGCGGCCGGCGGCCACCGGGAGCGGCTGGACCTCGACCGGACGGCGGTGCGCACGCTGGTCGGCATGGGCCCGCACGCGCGCCACCTGACCCCGGAGGCGCTGGCCGCGGCGGTCGACCGGCTGCCCGAGCGGTCCCCGGTGACGGTGTCGGTGGACGTCACCACCTGGGCCTTCGTCGGCTGACGGGGGGCGTGCGGTCACGGCGCGGTCACGGCGGCGCGGCTGGGAACGGCGCGCCTCCCCCCGTCGACGGGAGGTGTCCCACGGGCACCGCTTATGCTGCGACGGTGACGATCGCACCGGCGCCGATCGTGAGCCGGCCGAGCCCGGCTCGCGAGGTCGAGAAGGGCTCGCGGCTCTCGAACCTGCTGCGGACCACCGACCACAAGACCATCGGCCTCATGTACCTGGCCACCTCGTTCGCTTGGTTCATGGTGGGCGGCCTCATGGCCCTCCTCATGCGCGGCGAGCTGGCCCGGCCGGGGCTGCAGTTCCTCTCGCCCGAGCAGTACAACCAGCTGTTCACCATGCACGGCACGGTGATGCTGCTGTTCTTCGCGACGCCGCTGTTCTTCGCGTTCGCGAACCTGGTCATGCCGCTGCAGATCGGCGCGCCCGACGTCGCGTTCCCGCGGCTGAACGCCTTCTCCTACTGGCTGTTCCTCTTCGGCAGCTCGATCGCGGTCGCGGGCTTCCTCACCCCCGCCGGGGCGGCCGACTTCGGCTGGTTCGCGTACACGCCGCTGTCCGACGTCACCAACAGCCCCGGTGCCGGCGCCGACCTGTGGATCGCGGGCCTGGCCGTCTCCGGTCTGGGCACGATCCTCGGTGGCGTCAACTTCATCGCCACGATCGTCTGCCTCCGGGCGCCGGGCATGACGCTGTTCCGGATGCCGATCATGACCTGGAACACGCTCGTCACCAGCGTCCTGATCCTGCTGGCCTTCCCGATCCTCACCGCCGCGCTGTTCGCGCTGCTGGCCGACCGCCAGCTCGGGGCGCTGGTGTACTCCGAGGAGAACGGGGGCGCCATGCTGTGGCAGCACCTGTTCTGGTTCTTCGGGCACCCCGAGGTCTACATCATCGCGCTGCCGTTCTTCGGCATCGTCACCGAGATCATCCCGGTGTTCTCCCGCAAGCCGCTGTTCGGCTACAAGGGCATGGTCTTCGCGACCCTGGCCATCGGTGGTCTGTCGCTGACGGTGTGGGCGCACCACATGTACGCGACCGGGGCGGTCCTCCTGCCGTTCTTCGCGTTCCTGACCTACCTCATCGCCGTGCCGACCGGGATCAAGTTCTTCAACTGGATCGGCACCATGTGGCGGGGGCAGCTGACCTTCGAGACGCCGATGCTGTTCTCCGTCGGCTTCATGGTCACCTTCCTCCTGGGCGGTCTGACCGGTGTGCTGCTGGCCAGCCCGCCGCTGGACTGGCACGTCTCGGACAGCTACTTCGTCGTGGCCCACTTCCACTACGTCGTCTTCGGGACCGTGGTGTTCGCCGCCTACGCCGGCATCTACTTCTGGTTCCCGAAGATGTGCGGCCGGATGATGGACGAGCGCCTCGGCAAGCTGCACTTCTGGCTGACCTTCATCGGCTTCCACGGCACGTTCCTGGTGCAGCACTGGCTGGGCAACGAGGGCATGCCGCGCCGGTACGTCAACTACCTGCCCACCGACGGGTTCACCACGCTGAACACGGTCTCGACGATCTTCTCGTTCGTGCTCGGCGCCTCGACCATCCCGTTCCTCTACAACGTCTTCAAGTCCTGGCGGTTCGGGCCCCTGGCCCTGCGGGACGACCCCTGGGGCCACGGGAACTCGCTGGAGTGGGCGACGTCGTCCCCGCCGCCGCGGCACAACTTCACCGAGATCCCGAAGATCCGCTCCGAGCGCCCGGCGTTCGAGGCGCACTACCCGCACCTGCTCGAGCGGCTCGAGCGGGAGAAGCACGTCGGCGGCCGGCACGAGCCGTACGCCGGCGAGATCGGCCTCACCGGTGGCGCTCGGCAGGGGAGCAGGGACCCCGACCCCACCTGAGAAGACCCCTGCCCCCCGCCGCTCGCAGGCTCGCGTCGGGACCCTGCAGGGGGCCAGGCCCTTCACGATCCACAGCGACGCCCCGTCGGCCCGGCCGGCGGGGCGTCGCCGCGTGTGCGGCACGATGGGGCAGTGCCGCTCGACCCCGCCCCCCGCACGCCGCCGGACCCCCGACCCGAGACGCCGCGCGCCCTGCTGACCGTCACCGGGTTGGACCGGCCCGGTGTCACCGCGCGGCTGTTCACCGCGCTGGCCGAGGCCGGGGACGGGCGGCGGGCCATCGAGGTGGTCGACGTGGAGCAGGTCGTCGTCCACGGCCAGCTGGTGCTCGGCGTGGAGGTCACCGCCGTGCGGCTGGACGGCGGGCCGCCGGTCGACGACGCCGAGTTCCTCGCCCGCCTGGCCCGCCTGGCCGCCGAGGTCGCCGACGCCACGGGCATGCAGGTGCAGGTCGACTCGGTGGACGAGGAGAAGCGGTCCAACAGCCGCGCGCACCACGTGATCGTGCTGGGCCGGCCGGTCCCGCCGGCCGCGGTCGCCGGGGCCGCCTCGGCCGTCGCGGGCCTCGGCGGCAACATCGACGCCATCCGCCGGCTGTCGGACTACCCGGTGGTGAGCTTCGAGCTGACCGTCTCCGGCGCGGAGGCCACCGAGCTGCGCACGGCGCTGGGCTCGGTGGCGGCGCGGACCGGCGCGGACATCGCCGTGGAGCAGGTCGGCCTGACCCGGCGGAGCAAGCGGCTCATCGTGCTCGACGTCGACTCCACCCTGGTCCGCGGGGAGGTGATCGACGAGCTGGCCGCGCGCGCCGGCCGGGCGGCCGAGGTCGCGCGCCTCACCGCCGCGGCGATGAACGGCGAGCTCGACTTCGCCGAGTCGCTGCGCGCGCGGGTGGCCGCCCTCGCCGGACTGCCGGTGGAGGTGCTCGACGAGGTGCGCGAGGCCCTGGTGCTCACCCCGGGGGCGCGCACGCTGATCCGGACCCTGAAGCGGCTGGGCTTCCGCTGCGGCATCGTCAGCGGCGGCTTCACCCAGATCACCGAACCGCTCGCCGAGCAGCTCGGCCTGGACTTCGCCGCGGCCAACACCCTGGAGGTGGCCGACGGGAAGCTCACCGGCGGTCTGGTGGGGGAGATCGTCGACCGCGCCGGCAAGGCCCGCGCGCTGGCCCGCTTCGCCGACGAGTACGGCATCCCGCTCGACCAGACCGTGGCCGTCGGCGACGGCGCCAACGACCTCGACATGCTCAACGCGGCCGGGCTGGGCATCGCCTTCAACGCCAAGCCCTACGTCCGCGAGCAGGCGCACACCGCGCTCAACCAGCCCTACCTCGACGCGGTCCTGCAGGTGCTCGGCTTCACGCGGGACGAGGTCCTCGACGCGACCTGAGCGACGACACCGTCGCCCTCCGGGCGACACCGCGGCGATCACATCGTCGCCCTCCGGGCGACACCGCGGCCAGGTGCCGTGCCCTGCGCCGTGGAGCCGCTGCCCGTGTCCCGGTCGGGCGGCCCTCCGGGCCCCCGCGACCGGTCCACACGGCTGCCTGCCGTTCCCCTCTTGCCGAGCGTCAGTCGCCTCGCTCAGCCGGGTTGGTGGACCTTCCCCTCGAGCTCGACGCCCGCGGTCCGCAGTTGCTCGAGGGCGGCGTCGGTGGTCTCCGGGGCCACGCCGGCGGTGAGGGCGAGCAGCACCCGGGTGGCGAAGCCCTCGCGGACGGCGTCGAGCGCGGTCGCCCGGACGCAGTGGTCCGTGGCGATGCCGACCACGTCCACGGCGTCGACCCCGCGCTCGCGCAGCCAGTCGGCCAGGGCGACGCCCCCCGAGCTGCCCTCGAACCCGGAGTAGGCCGCGGAGTAGTGCCCCTTGTCGAAGACCGCCGCGATCGGCTCCCGGTCCAGCCGGGGGTGCAGCTCGACACCCTCGCTGCCGGCGACGCAGTGGGCCGGCCAGGTCTCGACGAAGTCCGGCTGCTCGTGGAAGTGGTCGCCGGGGTCGACGTGGTGGTCCCGGGTGGCGACGACGTGGGCGTACTCGCCGGCGTGCGCCCGGACGTGGGCGCTGATCGCGTCGGCGACCGCCGTCCCGCCGGCGACGGCGAGCCTGCCGCCCTCGCAGAAGTCGTTCTGCACGTCGACGACCACCAGTGCGCGGGTCATCGTGGTACCTCCCCGGTCAGGACGTGACCGTCTCGATGGCGCAGTCCCCGCGGGAGAGCGCCCAGGCCTCCTGCGGCAGGGCCGCGCGCGCCCGCTCGTGGTGGGCGCGCGCCTCGGCCAGCGCCTCGGCCGGCGTGGCCGAGCTCAGCACCGTGCCGCCCTTCACCAGCGGGACGACGAGGTCCCGGTCGCCGTCCCGGGGTGTGATCGGCGCGCTGCTGATGACCTCCGCCGTCGCCGTCCCGGACTCGTCGTGCCGGCGGACGGCGTTCTTGCGGCCGCCGACGGAGTACTTGCCCTCCGCCTTCTTGGCCACCGGGACCCCGTCGCGCTCGACCAGCTTGTAGACCATCCCGGCGGTGGGGGCGCCCGAGCCGGTGACCAGGGACGTGCCCACGCCGTAGCCGTCGACCGGCGCGGCCATGAGCCCGGCGATGGCGTACTCGTCGAGGTCGCTGGTCACGATGATCCGTGTGCCGGTCGCGCCCAGGGAGTCCAGCAGCTCCCGCGCGTGCGTTGCGAGGGTGGGCAGGTCGCCGGAGTCCAGCCGGATCGCGCCGAGCCGGGGCCCGGCCACCTCGACGGCGGTGCGGATGCCCTGGTCGACGTCGTAGGTGTCGACCAGCAGGGTCGTCCCCACGCCGAGGGCGGCGACCTGCGCGCGGAAGGCGGCGACCTCGTCGTCGTGCAGCAGCGTGAACGCGTGCGCGCTGGTGCCGGTGGTGGGGACGCCGTACCGGCGGCCCGCCTCGAGGTTGGACGTCGCCGTGAAGCCGACCAGGTGCGCGGCGCGCGCGGCGGCGACGGCGGCCTCCTCGTGGGTGCGCCGCGAGCCCATCTCGATGCAGGGCCGCTCGCAGGCGGCGCCGACCATCCGGGCGGCGGCCGAGGCGATCGCGCTGTCGTGGTTGAGGACCGACAGGATCAGCGTCTCCAGCAGCACCCCCTCGGCGAACGACGCCCGGACGGTGAGCACGGGGGAGGTCGGGAAGAACAGCTCGCCCTCGGCGTAGCCCTCGACGTCCCCGCTGAAGGAGAAGTCGGCCAGCCAGTCCAGCAGCCGCTCGTCGGTCAGGCCCTGGTCCCGCAGCGACACGAGGTCCTCGTCGGAGAAGCAGAAGCGGGGGAGCTGCTCGAGCAGCCGCCCGGTCCCGGCCAGCACGCCGTAACGGCGGCCGTGCGGCAGGCGGCGGGCGAACACCTCGAAGACGCAGTCGCGGTCGGCGGTGCCGTCGGCGAGCGCGGCGGCGACCATCGTGAGCTCGTACCGGTCGGTGAGCAGGGCAGAACCCGTCGACATGGCTTCGGAGCCTAGGCCGGTGGGGCGGTGCCGACCCGCCGAGCGGCCCGCGTCCTAAGGTGAGGGCGTGGCCGGACCCCTCGCGCCAGCACGGACGCCCGAAGAGACCGTCGAGGAGCGCGATGACCTCGATCGGCCCTGGGTGACCATCGTCTGGAACGACCCGGTCAACCTCATGAGCTACGTGACCTACGTGCTGCAGGAGCTGTTCGGCTACGACGAGCCGACGGCGACCACGCTCATGCTCCAGGTGCACCACGAGGGCAAGGCCATCGTCAGCTCCGGGCCCCGGGAGCGGATGGAGCACGACACCAGCCGGCTGCACGCCTACGGGTTGTGGGCCAGCTTCCAGCGGGACTCATGAGGCCGTTCCGCCGCAAGGGGGACGACGTGGTGGCCCGGCTGGAACCGGCCGAGGCCCACATCGTCGCGCTGCTCCTCGACCAGCTCGAGCAGCTGCTCACCGCCGACGCCGGTGACGTGAGCGGGGACCCGGTGATCGCCCGGCTGCTCCCTGAGGGGCACCGCGGGGACCCGGAGCTGTCCGCCGACTACCGGGAGATGACCGAGGCGGGGCTGCGCTCGGGGAAGGCCGACGACCTGGCCACGGTGCGCGCCACCCTGCCGCCCGACGGCGGGCCGGTGCGGCTGGACCCCGACCAGGCGGCGGCGTGGCTGCGCACCAGCAACGACCTCCGGCTGGCGCTGGGCACCCGGCTCGACGTCACCGAGGACACCGAGCCGCCGGAGGACCTCGGCAGCGACGAGGGCCAGCAGCTGGCGGTCTACTACTGGCTCACCGGCCTGCAGGGGTCACTCGTCGACGCACTCGCCGCCGGTCGCGCCGGCCGAAGGTGAGCAGGACCAGCGCGACGAGCAGCGCGTCCAGGGCGAACAGGACCGAGACCATCCCGTGCAGCTCCACGCCGCGGACCAGTGCGCCGACCGTGGAGACCAGCACGATCACCGAGAGCGCGAAGACCAGCAGCAGCACCAGCGAGCGCAGGGTGACCAGGAGCACCAGCGAGGCCCGGTCGGCGCCGACGTCGCTGCTGTAGTGACCGCTGCGGCGCCGCAGCCCGCCCCACCCGAGCACCAGGGCCGGCGGCGCCATCAGCAGGACGCCGACGGCGAACAGCAGCGAGGAGACCACGAGAGGGCACCGTATCGGGCGGCCCCGTCGCGCAGCGCCCCGAGCCTGGTGACGTACTGGAACGGCCCCCTGCAGGAGCCCGCTTCGAGCCCGCGAGCGGTGGGGGGCAGGGGGTCCTCGTAGACTGGGGCCGTGCTGCGCATCGACCGCGCGACCTACGACGCCATCGTGGCCCACGCCCGGGAAGACCACCCGGACGAGGCCTGTGGTGTCGTCGCCGGTCCGGAGGGCAGCGACCGGCCCGAGCGCTTCATCCCGATGCTCAACGCCGCGCGGTCGCCCACGTTCTACGAGTTCGACTCCGGTGACCTGCTCACGCTGTACCGGGAGATGGACGACCGGGACGAGGAGCCGGTGGTCATCTACCACTCGCACACCGCCACCGAGGCCTACCCGTCGCGCACCGACATCAGCTACGCGTCCGAGCCGAACGCGCACTACGTGCTCGTCTCCACGCGGCACCACGGCGCGCAGACCGGGCTGGCCGGTGACGAGGTCGAGTTCCGCAGCTTCCGCATCGTCGACGGCGAGGTCACCGAGGAGGACGTCGACGTCGTCGAGTCCTACCTGTTCGGCCACTCGCCGACGACCGTCGTCTACGACTGAGGAAGGACCCTCCTGCCCCCGCCGCTCGCAGGCGCGCGTCGGGCCCCTGCAGGAGGGCCGACGGGGCCGAGGAATGCCCCGTGGCGAACGGGCGTTGCCCGACCAGACGCACGGCTCGCTGCCGCTCAGCGGGCCCGCCCCATCCCGACATCCCGAGGAGATCAGCACGCCATGGCCATCGAGGTCCGGATCCCGACCATCCTGCGCACCCACACCGGCGGCAACAAGACCGTCGAGGGCACCGGGGACACCCTCGCCGCGCTCGTCGACGACCTCGACGCCAAGCACCCGGGTCTGAAGAACCGCCTGGTCACCGAGGACGGCAAGCTGCACCGCTTCGTCAACGTCTACGTCAACGACGAGGACGTCCGCTTCACCGGCGCGCTCGACACCCAGGTCAAGGACGGCGACTCGGTGACGATCCTCCCGGCGGTCGCCGGCGGCTGCTGAGCATCCCGCTCGGCCCGCACCCGCCCGTCTCCCGGAAGAGCACTCCCATGGTCCGCTTCGCCTCCCTCGTCGACTCGCTCGGCAACACCCCGCTCGTGGGGCTGCCGAACCTGTCGCCGACCCCTGACGTCCGGCTGTGGGCCAAGCTCGAGGACCACAACCCCACCGGCTCGATCAAGGACCGGGCGGCGATCTCGATGATCGAGGCGGCCGAGAAGGAGGGGAAGCTCAAGCCGGGCGACACCATCCTCGAGCCGACCAGCGGCAACACCGGGATCTCGCTGGCGATGGTCGCCCGCCAGCGGGGTTACCGGCTGATCTGCGTGATGCCGGAGAACACCTCGATCGAGCGACGCCAGCTGCTGGAGATGTACGGCGCGCAGATCATCAGCTCCCCGGCGGCCGGGGGGTCCAACCAGGCCGTCGCCGTCGCCAAGGGGCTCGCCGCCGAGCACGACGACTGGGTGATGCTGTACCAGTACGGCAACCCGGCCAACGCCGAGGCGCACTACACCGGCACCGGCCCGGAGATCCTCGCCGACCTGCCGTCGATCACCCACTTCGTGGCGGGCCTGGGCACCACCGGCACGCTCATGGGCGTCTCCCGGTTCCTGCGGGAGAAGAAGCCCGACGTCAAGGTGATCGCCGCCGAGCCGCGCTACGGCGAGCTGGTCTACGGGCTGCGCAACATCGACGAGGGGTTCGTGCCCGAGCTCTACGACCCGAGCCTGCTGGACTCCCGGTTCAGCGTCGGGCCGCAGGACGCCGTCCGCCGGACCCGCCAGCTGGTCGAGCAGGAGGGCATCTTCGCCGGGATCTCCACCGGCGCGATCCTGCACGCGGCGCTGGGCATCGCCGACAAGGAGGTGGCGGCCGGGCGCAAGGCCGACGTCGTCTTCATCGTCTGCGACGGCGGCTGGAAGTACCTCTCCACCGGCGCCTACGCCGGCACGCTGGAGGAGGCGACCTCCGCGCTGGAGGGCCAGCTGTGGGCCTGAGCCGGCCGGCCCGGGGCGTGAGCCGCGTCTCCCGGTGATGCCCGCTAGCCTGACCTGCGTGTCTGGGGCGGCTGCGTGAGACTCACGATCGTCGGCTGCTCGGGCAGCGGTCCGGGGCCGGAGTCCCCGGCGTCCTGCTACCTCGTCGAGCACGACGGGTTCCGGCTGCTCCTCGACCTCGGCAACGGGTCGTTCGGCGCGCTGCAGGGACTGGTCGACCCGGCCACCGTCGACGCGGTCTTCCTCTCCCACCTGCACGCCGACCACTGCCTCGACGTCGCGCCCTTCGTGGTCTGGCACCGCTACTCGGGCCGGTCCTCCCACCGGCTGGTGCCCATGTACGCCCCTGTGGGTGCCGAGCGCCGGCTGGCGCTGGCCTACGACTCCGACGGCGAGGGGCTCACCGACGTCTTCGACTTCGTGCCGGTCGGGGCCGGGCAGCTGGAGCTGGGCCCGTTCGCGGCCGAGCTGGCCCGCACCGCGCACCCCGTCGAGTGCTACGCGATCCGGCTCACCGCCGGCGGCCGGTCGCTGGTCTACACCGGCGACACCGGCGCCAGCGAGGCCGTCGTCGAGCTGGCCCGCGGGGTCGACGTCCTGCTGGCCGAGGCCGCGCACCCCGAGGTCCCGGACCTCCCGCCGGCGCTGCACCTCACCGGCCGGGAGGCGGGGGAGCACGCCGCCGCGGCGGAGGTCGGCCGGCTGCTGCTGACGCACGTTCCCGCCTGGGTCGACCGGGACACCCAGCTGGCCGACGCGCGGGCGGTGTTCGCGGCCAGCGAGCTCGTCGAACCCGGCGCGACGTACGAGGTCTGAAGAAGGACCACCCTTCCCCCCACGCCTCGCACGCGCAGGCGGAGGGACCCTGAAGGGTGGCCGTTCCAGTACGTCACCAGCTCGCGGCGAGCCTCTGGACGGGGTCGCCCCCCGATCTCCCGCTTGCCCGCTCCGGCAGCGGCGGGCACGGTGGGTCGGGTGGTGGACGACGAACGCGATGGCGTGCGGCTGACCAGCCTGGACGCACCGCTCGGTGACGGGCTGGAGGTCACCAAGGGCGATCTCGTCGACCACCTCGACGCGTTCGCCGACCGGCTGGTGCCGCAGCTGGCCGGGCGGCCGCTGTCGGTGAAGCGGGTCCGCCCCGGCCAGCAGCCGTTCATGCAGCGCAACGTGCCCAAGGGAGCGCCGGAGTGGGTGCGGACGGTCCCCGTCTGGTCCACCGGCGCGCACCGCGAGGTGCACCAGGTCCTCTGCGACGACCACCGCACCCTGCTGTGGCTGGCCAACCAGCGGGCCGTCGAGTTCCACGTGCCGTTCGTCCGGGCCGGCGAGGTCGAGCCGACCGGGATCGTCCTCGACCTCGACCCGCCCGAGGACGCCGGGTTCGACGTCGTCGTGCGCGCCGCCGAGCTGGTGCGCCGGGCCCTCGCGGACTCCGGGCTGGCCGGCGCGGTCAAGACCAGCGGCTCGAAGGGGGTGCACGTCGTCGTCCCGGTGCGCGGAGCGCAGGCGGACGACGCCGCGGCGGCGACCCGGGCGCTGGCGGTGCGGGCCGAGCGGCTCGACCCCGAGCTCGCGACGACGGCCTACATCAAGGCCGACCGGCAGGGCCGGGTATTCCTCGACTCCACCCGGTCCTACTCGTCGACGATCGTGGCCGCCTACAGCCCCCGCATCCGGCCCGGCCTGCCGGTGTCGGCCCCGGTGTCGTGGGAGGACCTGCCGGCCACCCGTCCTGGGGAGCCGACCGTGCGGACGGCGGCGGAGCACCTGGGCGACGGCGACCGGTGGGCCGACCTGCTGCCCGAGGCGCAGGAGCTCCCGGCCGACCTGGTCGCCGAGGGGCACACGATCCCGGTCGCCCGGGTGCAGGCGATGCACGAGGGCCGCCGGCGCGCGCGGGCCCGTCGGGCGGAGGAGGGGGACTGACGGTTCCGAGCTCCCTCCACAGCGGGGGACGCCGTCCACAGCCCGGCCAGCCGCGGCCCGCACGGGCACCGGTCGGCGGCGCAGGCTGCCGGCATGACGATCGATCCGCAGACCACCGCCTGGCTCGACCAGGAGGACGCCCACCTCGCCGGGGTGATCCGCGCCCACCGCTGGGCCGTGACGTACGTGTGGCCGGGTGAGGACGGCGACGGGCCGTCGTTCGGCTACACCGTCGGGCTGTTCGGCCTCGGCCACCCCGAGCTGGTCGTCGTCGGGCTAGGCCCCGACCACACGCACGCGATGCTGCAGCGGGTCGCCGGGGAGGTCGCCGCCGGCCGCGACGTGGCGGGCGTGAGGGCGTCCGCCCGTCGACGGGAGGCGGGGTGGCGCGGGCTCAGGCCAGGCCGAGGTCCCGGCGCAGCTTGGCCACGTGCCCGGTGGCCTTCACGTTGTAGGCCGCCTTCTCGATGCGTCCCTCGGCGTCGACGACGAAGGTCGACCGGATCACGCCGATCACCTCCTTGCCGTAGAGCTTGCGGGGACCGAAGGCGCCGTAGGCCGTGAGCACCTGCTTGTCGACGTCGGAGACCAGCGTGATGCCCAGCCCCTCCTTCTCCCGGAAGCGCAGCAGCTTCTCCGGGGCGTCCGGCGAGATGCCGATGATGTCCAGCCCGGCCTCGGCCAGCTCGCCGGCGGCGGCGGTGAAGTCGACCGCCTGGGTGGTGCAGCCCGGGGTCAGCGCGGCGGGGTAGCAGTAGACGATGACCCGCCGGCCGCGGTGGTCGGCGAGCGACACCGGGTTGCCGTCCGCGTCGGGCAGCGTGAACTCCGGTGCCGGGTCCCCGGGGGCCAGGCGGACGGGGGCCGTGTCGGTGCCGTTGGCGGTGTCGGTCATGCCCGGCATCCTGCCGTGCCCTGCCGACCGGTATCCACGGGGTGCCGTCAGGCGGTCCCGCCCGTCAGCCGGGCAGGAAGGACAGCCGCACGTGCCGCTGCGGGTTGTCGGTGTTGGTGTCAACCAGACAGATGCGCTGCCAGGTGCCCAGCTGCAACCGGCCCTCCAGCACCGGCACGGTCGCGTGCGGCGGGACGAACGCCGGCAGCACGTGGTCCCGGCCGTGGCCCCGGCTGCCGTGCCGGTGCCGCCAGCGGTCGTCGCGGGGGAGGAGCTGGTCGAGCTGGGCGAGCAGGTCCTCCTCGCTGCCGGAACCGGTCTCGATGATCGCCAGCCCCGCCGTCGCGTGGGGGACGAAGACGTGCAGCAGGCCGTCGGCCTCGCTCCGCACGAACTCGGCGCACTCGCCGGTGAGGTCGACGACGGTCGGCATCCCGCCGGTCCGGACGGCTCGCAGCTCCGATCGCATGCCGGTGATCCTGCCGGGCGGCGCAGGCGCCCGCCCGCGGCGCACTACTGTCGGAGCACGTGACGGCGACACCCGGGAAGACCCGCCCCGACGGCCGGGCGGCCGACCAGCTCCGCCCCGTGACGATCACCCGCAACTGGCTCGACCACGCCGAGGGCTCGGTGCTGGTCGAGTTCGGCCGCACCCGCGTGCTGTGCGCCGCGAGCGTGACCGAGGGCGTCCCGCGCTGGCGCAAGGGCTCGGGCCTGGGCTGGGTCACCGCCGAGTACGCGATGCTGCCCCGCGCCACGCACACGCGCAGCGACCGGGAGTCGGTGAAGGGACGCATCGGCGGCCGCACCCACGAGATCAGCCGGCTGGTCGGGCGCTCGCTGCGGGCCTCGATCGACCTGGCCGCGCTGGGGGAGAACAGCATCGCGATCGACTGCGACGTGCTCCAGGCCGACGGCGGCACCCGGACCGCGGCGATCACCGGCGCCTACGTCGCGCTGGCCGACGCCGTCTCCTGGCTGGCCGACCGCAAGAAGCTCGCGAAGAAGACGGCCATCGTGCAGTCGGTGGCCGCGGTCAGCGTCGGCGTCGTGGACGGCCAACCGCGGCTGGACCTCGCCTACGAGGAGGACGTGCGCGCCGGCACCGACATGAACGTCGTCTGCACCGGCGAGGGCAGCTTCGTCGAGGTGCAGGGGACCGCGGAGAACGGCGTCTTCGACCGGGCAACCCTCGACGCGCTGCTGGACCTGGCCGTCGCCGGCTGCGCCGAGCTCACCCGCGTCCAGACCGCGGCGCTGCAGGCAGCGGCCCGGTGAGCACCCGGCTGCTGCTGGCCACCCGCAACCCGGGCAAGCTCGCCGAGCTGCAGCGGCTGCTGGAGACCGCCGTCCCCGGGGTGACCGTGGTCGGCCTGCGGGACGTCGAGGACTACCCGGAGGCGCCCGAGACCGGTGCCACCTTCGCGGAGAACGCACTGCTCAAGGCGCGGGAGGCGGTCCGGTACACCGGGCTGCCCGCGGTGGCCGACGACTCCGGGATCGCCGTCGACGCGCTCAACGGGATGCCTGGGGTGCTCAGCGCGCGCTGGTCGGGCCGGCACGGCGACGACGACGCCAACACCGCGCTGCTGCTGGACCAGCTGGCCGACGTGCCCGACGAGCGGCGGGGGGCGGCGTTCGTCTGCGCGGCCGCGGTGGTGACCCCGGAGGGCGCCGAGCGGGTGCTGGAACGCAGCTGGCGTGGGCGGGTGATCCGGGAGAAGCGCGGCAGCAACGGCTTCGGCTACGACCCGGTGTTCGTCCCGGAGGGGCTCGAGCTCACCTCGGCCGAGCTGGCCCCGCAGGAGAAGGACGCCCGCAGTCACCGAGGTCAGGCCTTCGCGGCACTGGTCCCGCTGGTCGGCGAGCTCCTGGGGAGGGCCTGACCGGGCGGAGGGTCCAGTGGCGCAGCTCGGGGCCCGGTTCGACCGGGCGGTCGTCCCCGTCCGAGTGCGGGAGGGGGGAGTCGAACCCCCACGCCCGAAGGCACCAGATCCTAAGTCTGGCGTGGCTGCCGTTACACCACTCCCGCGCAGGTGCCGAGTCTAGGAGGCGGCGGCGGGGGAGCCCCGCGAGTGGCGGCGCGTCGCCCGTGCGGGTGCCCCGGCCCGACGGGAACGCGCTGGTTCGCGCGGCGTCTGGCAGGCTGTCGCCGTGCCTCGCGACCCTCGACAGATCCAGCTGGAGATCGACGCCGCCCGCGAGTCCCTGGCGGCCACCCTCGACCAGCTGGTCCACCGGAGCAGCCCGCAGCGCCTCAAGGCCCAGGGGCAGGCCGCCGTCCAGTCGTTCCTGCAGACGCCGGTGGGCATGGCCGTCGTCGGTGGCTTCGGTCTGCTGATGACGCTGGTCATCGTGCAGAAGGTCCGGCACCGCAACGACTGACGTGCCCCGTCCGCGCCCCGAGCCGGTGGGTCCGGGGCAGGAGTCGGTCTGGGACTACCCCCGCCCGCCCTCGGCCGAGGTGACCGGGCGGCGGATCGTGGTCGAGCTCGGCGGCCGGGTGGTGGCCGCGACCGACCGGGCGGTGCGGGTGTGCGAGACCAGCCACCCGCCGGTCTACTACATCCCGCGCGAGGACGTCGCCGACGGCGTCCTGCAGCGGGCGGCCGGGACCTCCTGGTGCGAGTGGAAGGGGGCGGCCACCTACTGGGACGCCGTCGTCGACGGCCGCCGGGTCGCGGCCGTCGGCTGGTCCTACGAGGACCCCACCCCGCGGTACGTGCTCCTGCGCGGAGCGGTGGCCTTCTACCCGCGCCGCGTCGACCGGGCGCTGGTCGACGGCGAGCCCGTCCGCGCCCAGGCCGGCGGCTTCTACGGCGGCTGGATAACCGACGAGGTCGTCGGCCCCTTCAAGGGGGAGCGGGGGGCGCTCGGCTGGTGAGTCAGGACGACGTCGGCCGCGCGTTCTGGACCAGCGGCAGGACGACGACCTGGAGCACGCGGTCGACGTAGTCGTCGTCCACCGGCTCGCCGGTGAGCAGCCACCGCTGCACGATCAGCGCGCTCGTGGCCTCGGCGGTGACCGACTGCGCCAGGCCGGGGCGGACCTCGCCGCGGGCCTCGGCGCGGGCCCACATCTCCGCGTAGGCCTGACGCCACACCGCGAGGGGGCCCTGCCGGAACGCCTCGACCAGCGCCGGCTGGTACTGCATGGCCGGCAGCAGTGACCGGATGGCGGCCCCGGCGGGGCTGCGGGTGGCCTCGGCCACCAGGTGCATCATCGCCCGCAGGTCGCCCTCGATGCTGCCGGTGTCCGGCGGGGCGGCGACGAACTGGTTGAGGTCGGAGATGGTGTCGACGACCAGGTCCTGCTTGGTGCGCCACCGCCGGTAGATCGTGGCCTTGCCGACCCCGGCCTCCGCGGCGACGGCGTCCATCGTCAGTGCGCCGTAGCCGACCTCGGCGAGCAGTCGCAGGATGGCCGCTCGGATCACCCCGTCCCGGCTGGGGTCACGGGGGCGACCGCCACGGGTGGAACGTGGCGAGTCCGTCATGTGCAGTGCGACCATGGGGCTGACCTTAGACACTCAAGTTGGCGACGGCCGACAGGCGTGCAACGTGTACGTTCCGGATCTGGTTCCGACGGCGGGCCGGGACGCCCGCGCGCCTGTGCGGGCGCGCATCCGCGCTCGGTCATCCTGCAGGAGTGGCGAGCACATTCCCGGGAGCCCGGCGGCGGGAGTACTGGCACGTCCCCGGTCACGCGAGCCGGGTCCTGCTGGGCAGCTCGGACGAGCACCTGCTGGGGGCGGTGGCCCGCACCGCGCGGGCGCTGGGCCTGTCGGTGTCGGCGGCGCCGGACCTGCTCGACCTCACCGACGAGGCCGGGGAGCGCGGTGTCGAGCGGCTGTTCCGGCGGCTGGCCCGCGAGCTGACCACCGCGGAGGCCGACGGCGTGCGGGTGGTGACCGACCCCCCGGCCGAGCGGGCCGCGCTGACCGCCCGGCTGCTGACCGCGCCGCCACTGGGGGTCGAGCTGGCCCGCCGCGGCGTCACCGCGGACATCGGGCTGCTCGCCGAGGCCGAGCTGTGGTCGGCCTACCAGCCCATCGTGCGGCTGGGCGACCGGCGGGTCGTCGCGCACGAGGCGCTGCTGCGCGGTCTCGTCGACGGCCGGGAGGTCGGCGGCGGGGACCTGTTCTTCGTCGCGGAGTCCGCCGGCTGGCTGGCCCGTCTGGACCGCATCGGCCGCGAGACGGCGATCGCGGGCGCCGCGCCCTGGCTCCGGGACGCCGACCTGTTCGTCAACTCCCACCCGGCCTCGGTCCTCCGGCCGGAGGTCGCCCTCGCCGGCACCGAGCAGGCGCTGCACGACGCGGGCATCCACCCCGGTCAGCTCGTGGTCGAGGTCGGTGAGGTCTCGGCCGTGGCCGACCGCGGGCACCTGTTCTCGGTGCTGGAGCACCACCGGTCGCGCGGCTGGCGGGTCGCCCTGGACGACGTCGCCGCGGGCTGGTCGAGTCAGGAGCTGATGGCCGCCGTCCGGCCGGACGTGGTCAAGCTCGGCAAGGCGGTGGTCCAGGCGCTGCCGGACGACGGCGCCCGGACGATGGTGCGCTCGGTGGTCGAGCTGGCGCACCGGCTGGGGGCGCTGGTCGTCGCCGAGGGGGTCGAGGACGAGCGGGTCGCCGAGGAGGTCGAGGACCTCGGCGCCGACCTCGGGCAGGGCTGGCTGTTCGGCCGGCCGGTCACGCCGCGCGGAGCGGAACGCGGGCCGGTCGGCCCGTCCACCCCCGGGACCGCCCGGTGATCCGAACATGATCACTACGGCAGCGTGCGCGCGGCGGCCCGCCCGCGCGCGGGCACGACGGCGCGTCCCGAGGGGTCCGAAGGACCCTGGTCCCGGTGCGGGGCCTCCGCGCGCCGCCGAACCCCTCGTCACACCCCCCGAGGACGCCTCCACCCCCGTCGCATGACGGGGATCGAGTCAGTGCAGGCCCCAGCCGGTGAGGACGGGCCGGCGGTGCTCGTGGCCGAGGACGCCGAACGAGCCGGCCGGCAGGGCCAGCAGGGCGCCGGCCGCCGGTTCGAGGCCGAGCCAGCGGGCGGTGAGGATGCGCAGGACGTGCCCGTGCGCGACCAGCATGACGTCGCCCTCGGCCAGCAGCGGCCGGGCCCGCTCCAGCACGCGGTCCACCCGCAGGCCGACGTCGGCCAGCGACTCCCCAGGGGTGTCGCCGGCGATGGTGCCGTCCACCCAGATCGACCACGTCCGGCCCAGCTCCTCGCTGATCGCGGCCGTCGTCCGGCCCTCGTAGCCGCCGTAGTCGAGCTCGACGAGGTCCTCGTCGGTGCCGGTCGGGGTGAGCCCGGCCAGCTCGGCGGTCCGGCGGGCCCGCAGCCGCGGGCTGACCCACACCGCGGCGAACGTCCGGTCCCGGAAGACGCCGGCCAGCCGCCGCGCCTGCTCCTCGCCCTCGGGCAGCAGCGGGAGGTCGGTGGTGCTGGTGTGCTGGCCGCTGAGGCTCCACTCGGTCTGCCCGTGCCGGAGCACGACGATCTCGCCCATCGGACCTCCTGACTGTCTCGGAGGTCACATCCTGGTGGGACGGCCACGTCGTCCGCGACCTCTCCGCCGCGCGACCCCGGGCGTCACCGCCAGCGGCGCAGGGTCCCCAGCCGGAGCCGGCGCCGGTACGGCCGCTCCTCGGCGCGCCGCCCCGCCCGGGCCGGCCGGACGGCGACCGCACGGCCGGCCGGGCCGGCTGCCGCCGGTACCGGCCCCGCCACGGGGGTCGCCGTCGCGGAGGGCCGGACGGGGTCCTCGCCGGCCAGCGGGCCGTCGAGCTCCAGCCGGTCGGCCAACCCGGCCACCCGCACCTGCCGCCGGGTGGCCGCCGGCGCGCCGACGACCCGGCACTGGCGACCGGTGGAGCCCAGGACCGCGGTGAAGACGGTGAGGGCCTGCAGGGCCGAGGAGTCCGCGAAACGGGCACCGGCCACGTCCACCACCACCCGGCGGGTGCCCAGGGCGGCGGCCTCCTGGAGGGCCGTGGTGAGCCGGTCGACGGTGGCGGTCTCCGCGTCGCCGGTGAGCCGGACGACGACCTGATCGGGAGCGGGGACGAGCGCGACGCGCAGGTGCGGCACGGGTACTCCGGCGGTGTGGTGCGAGCCGCCTACGGATTCGGGCGGCTGACGTCGACGCTAGTGGGGCTCCCCGAACGCCACAACAGGGAGTGGTCAGGTGACTGCACTCTGCGCTGGCGTGTCGCGCCCGACCCGCCGGGGCGGCCCGCGCCCGTGCGCGGCACGATGACCCGTGTGGACGCCGAGGACTTCAGGCAGGTCGTGGCCGCCGTCCGGCAGCTGGTCCGGGAGGTCGTGATCCCGCTCGAGGAGCGGATCGAGGACGAGGACCGCATCCCCGACGAGCTGCGCGCCCGGATCGCCGAGATGGGCCTGTTCGGCTACGCGCTGCCCGAGGAGCACGGCGGCCTCGGCGTCTCTATGGCCGAGGACGTCGAGCTGGCGTTCGAGTTCGGCTACACCACCCCCGCGTTCCGGTCGCTGCTCGGCACGAACAACGGCATCGCCGGCCAGGTCATCGCGAGGTTCGGCAGCGAGGCGCAGAAGAAGGCGTACCTGCCGCGGCTGGCGTCGGGCGAGCTGATCGGCTCCTTCGCGCTCACCGAGGCGGAGGCCGGCTCCGACCCGGCCGGGCTGCGCACCACCGCCCGGCGGGACGGCGACGAGTGGGTGCTGACCGGCAGCAAGCGCTACATCACCAACGCGCCCCTGGCCGACCTGTTCGTCGTCTTCGCCCGCAGCGACCCCGAGGAGCGGGGCGGCCGCGGCATCTCCAGCTTCGTCGTCGACGCGGCCACGCCCGGGGTCACCGTCGGGCCCAAGGACCGCAAGATGGGCCAGGCCGGCGCCTGGACCGCGGAGGTCTTCTTCGACGAGGCCCGCGTGCCCGCGGACGCGCTGGTGGGCGAGGAGGGCCGCGGCTACGCCAAGGCGCTGACCGTGCTCTCCCGCGGCCGGCTGCACATCGCCGCGCTCTGCGTCGGGATGGCCCAGCGGGTGCTCGACGAGTCGGTCGCCTACGCCGCCACCGCCAAGCAGGGCGGCGCGCCGATCGGCCGGTTCCAGCTGGTGCAGGCGCACCTCGCCGACTCGCACGCCGAGCTGCTCGCCGCGCGGGCGATGGTCCGTGACGTGGCCGCCCGCTACGACACCGGCGAGGACACCTCGATCGGCCCGTCGTCGGCCAAGCTGTTCTGCACCGAGATGGTGGGCCGGGCCGTCGACCGGGCGGTGCAGGTCCACGGCGGCCTGGGCTACCTCCGCACCACCCCCGTCGAGCGCTTCTACCGCGACGCCCGCCTCTACCGGCTCTACGAGGGCACCAGCGAGGTGCAGCGGGTGATCATCGGCGGCGGGCTGCTCCGCGACGCCGGCATGCCTCGTGGCTGAACCGACGCCGGAGGAGCGGGCGGCCCGCCGGGAGGTGGTGGGCGCGCTCGGCGCCGCGCTCCGGGACCTCGTCGACGCCGCCGTCCTCACCGAGGTCCCGGCCGCCGAGCTGGCCGCCGTCGCCGCCGCGGCGCGCGAGCTCACCGCCCGGCTGCGCGTGGAGGGCCGGGGGGTGCACGACGTCGCCCGGGTCGACGACCCGGAGGCGGGGGAGCGCTGGTACAGCCCGGTGTACGGCCCGGGCAGCCCCGTCGCGCCGCCGCTGGTGGCCGGCGACACCCCCGACGGCCGGGCCACCGGCCGGGTGACCGTGGGCAAGGCGCACGAGGGGCCGCCCGGTCTGGTGCACGGCGGCGTCGTCGCCACGCTGCTCGACCACGTCCTGGCCCGGGCGGTGCGCGCCGCCGGGCGCGGGGGTCTGACCGCCACGCTGACCGTGCGGTACCGCCGGCCGGTGCCGCTCGGCGTGCCGCTGCTGCTGTCGGCGGAGGCCGGGGAGGCCGACGGGCGGCGCACCCCGGCCACCGCCCGGCTGGTCGCCGGGGACGACCCGGACACCGTGCTCGCCGACGCGGAGGGCCTGTTCGTCGCCCTGCGCCCGGAGCGGTCGGCCGAGGTGTTCGCGCCGATGAGCCGGCCCATCGGCGCCTGGACGGCCCGCGACGAGCGGCCCACCCCCGGGGACTAGTCCGCCCGCGGGCGGGGGGTGTTGGCCGGGTCGCCGGCGGGGTCGCGCTCCGGGCCGCCGGCTGGCTGCAGCAGCGCACCGGGCGCCCCCTCCCCGCGGCCCATCGCCGCGACGAACTGCGCCAGCACCTCGTCACCCCGGTGGAACGGTGCCCAGTCCAGCAGCCGGCGGGCCCGGGAGGTGTCCAGCGCCGGCGCCTGCGTCCCGATGTCCAGCCAGCCGGGCTCGGTCGGCACGAGGTGGGCGGTGAACGCGGCCGCGAGGGCCATCCGCAGCACGACGGCCGGCACCGGCACCCGCGTGGTGCCCAGGACGCGGGCGATGGCGTCGGCGTCCATCACCGGCTGGGCGGCGAGGTTGAAGGGGCCGGGGGCGCGGCGGTCGAGCACCCGGCCGAGCGCGTCGGCGACGTCGTCGGCGTGCACGAAGCCCACGCGCACCGACGGCAGGGGGAGCGGCAGCAGCCGGGCGACCGGGCCGGGCAGCAGCCGCGCCGCGCCGAAGAGCAGCGGCCCCAGGAAGTACCGGCCGATCTCGCTGCTGGCCTCCGGCTGCAGCACCAGCGTCGGGCGGACGACGGTCAGCGTGGCCTGCGGGTGCCGGCCGAACACCTCGCGGACCACCCGCTCGGCCTCGGACTTGTCCCGGCTGTACTGCGAGGTGGGGATGCCCGTGGTCGGCCAGTCCTCGCCCACCTCCTGCCCTGCGGCCCCGGGGGCGTACGCGCCGAGCGAGGACATGTGCACGAAGTGCTGCACCCCCGCGGCGACCGCGGCGCGGGCGACCCGGCGGGTGCCGTCGACGTTCACCCGGTGGAGCCGCTCGGGGTCGCGGCCCGGCTGGAGCGCCCAGGCGAGGTGGACGACGGCGTCGACGCCGTCCAGGAACGGGGTCAGCGCGGACTCGCTGTGCGTCTCCCCGAGGTCGGCGAGGTGCCACTGCACCCGGTCGTAGGGAGCGGTGCCGGGCGGTCGGCGGCGGGCCAGGCCGCGCACCTCGGCCACGCCGCTGGACGGGCCGGTGAGCCGCCGCAGCAGCGCCGTCCCGACGTTGCCGCTGGCGCCGGTGACGGCGACCCTCAGGCCCTGCAGGTGGTCGCGGGACAGTTCAGCCATGCAGGGCGGCTACCCGCCCGGCGGCGGGTGTACCCGGGCCGTGCGAGGACGCCGGCCGCGGGAGCGTGATCAATGCGCCGGGCGAGGCGGTCGACCAGACCAAACCGGGTGTCGCCGCAGCGCTGAGTCTGCCGGCGCCCACCGGTCTCCTCCTCGACCGAGACGACCGAACCCACCGGGAGCACGGCATGGGCCTCATCCACATCGAGCTGTTCGCGACTCTCGACCTGGTCGGGCAGGCGCCCGGCGGCCCCGAGGAGGACCCGTCCGGGTTCGCGTTCGGTGGCTGGCAGGCGCCCCTGCTGGACGAGGTCGCCGGGGCCCAGGTCATGGCCGCGTACGAGGACACGGACGCCCTGCTGCTCGGCCGGCGGACGTACGACGTCTTCGCCGCCCACTGGCCGTACCAGGAGGGCGGCCAGGACGACCAGATCGCCAGGCTCTTCAACAGCGTCCCGAAGTACGTGGCCTCCCGCGGCAGGCCCGACCTCTCGTGGGCCGGGTCCACGCAGCTCGGCCCGGATCTGGCCGGCGCGGTGCGCGAGGTCCGTGACCGGCACGAGCACGTGAAGGTCGTCGGGAGCCTGGACCTCGTGCAGACCCTCCTGCGCGAGAAGCTCTTCGACCGTCTCGACCTCTGGGTGCACCCGATCGTGCTCGGCGTCGGGAAGAAGGTGTTCGACGGTGGCGCGGTGCCCACGAACGTCACCCTCCTCGAACCGCCGGTGGCCGGTCCGAAGGGCACCGTGTACCTGCGCTACGGGCTCGCCGAGGGCACGCCCGCGACGGGGGACATGAGCGCACCCGATCGCGGTGCCGCGCGCGACCACTGACCCGACCGGCCGGCCAGCAGGCGCTCCCCGGAGGAGCTGTCGAGCCTCGGGGGCGCTGCCGCGGGACGGGACGCCGACGTCCCGCGGAGTCGCCGCCGGCTGCTGGGGACGGCGGGACACGGGGACTCGCGCGTCCGGCCGTCACCCGATCGTCACAGACGACGACCACGGCGGTAACCGACCCCACGTCTACTCAAACGCAACCGCGAACACCGCGAGTAGACGATCGAGAGGCCCTGCATGGACGTCGGAAGCACCGCCTTCATCCTCGCCGCCACGATGGCCGTCGCCCTGATGATCCCGGGGCTGGCCCTCTTCTACGGGGGCATGGTGTCCTCCCGCGGCATCCTGAACATGATCATGATGGTGTTCGGAGCCGTCGCCGTGGTCGGCGTGCTCTGGACGCTGTTCGGCTTCTCCGTCGTCTTCGGGGACTCCTACGGTGGCGCGGGACTGCTCGGCAACGTGACCGAGTACCTCGGCCTGGGTTCCCTGGTCGCCGGCGACGAGTCCGCGGCACTGCCCCCGGCCCTGGTGGCGGTCTTCCAGGCGCTGTTCGCCGTCATCACCACGGCGCTCATCGCCGGCGCGGTCGCCGACCGGGTGCGGTTCGGCCCGTGGCTGCTGTTCGCCGGGCTGTGGGCGGCGCTGGTCTACTTCCCGGTCGCGCACTGGGTGTTCGCGTTCGACTCCGCCGACGGCAGCGTCCTCGGCGGCTGGATCGCCAACGAGCTGGCCGCGGTCGACTTCGCCGGTGGCACCGCCGTCCACATCAACGCCGGCATCGGCGCGCTGGCCGTCGTCCTGGTGATCGGCAAGCGCACCGGCTGGCCGCGCCAGGCCCGGCCCAACAACCTGCCCCTGGTGGCGCTGGGCGCCGGCATCCTGTGGTTCGGCTGGTTCGGCTTCAACGGCGGCTCCGCGCTCGCCGCGGGCAACAGCGCCTCGGTGGTCATGCTCACCACCTTCACCGCCACCTGCGCCGCGATCCTGGCCTGGCTGCTGGTCGAGAAGCTGCGCGACGGCCACGCCACCACCCTCGGCGGGATGTCCGGCGCCATCGCCGGCCTGGTCGCCATCACCCCCTCCTGCGGTGCGGTGACCCCCATGGGCGCGCTCGCCGTCGGTGCGATCGCCGGGGCGATCTGCCCGCTGGCCATCGCGCTGAAGTACCGCTTCGGCTACGACGACGCGCTCGACGTGGTCGGCGTCCACCTGGTCGGCGGCATCATCGGCACCCTGCTGGTCGGCGTCCTCGGCTCGGCGGAGGCCCCCAGCGGCCGGGACGGTCTGCTCTACGGCGGCGGCCTCGAGCTGCTAGGCGTGCAGGCGGTCGCCGCGATCGCGGTCATCGGCTACTCCTTCGTCGTCACCCTGCTCATCGCCCTCGCGATCCAGAAGACGATCGGGCTGCGGCTGACCAAGGAGGCCGAGGTGGGCGGCATCGACGTCGCCGAGCACGCCGAGGTCGCCTACGACCTCGACGGCAGCCCGCACACCCCGGGTGCGACGAGCACGCCGGAGAGCGTCATCGCCTCGGCGGAGCGGATCGCCGCGGCCGGCGCCCCCGGGCCGCGGACGGAGACGTCCGCCGGCTGACCCGGCACCCGCGCGACGATCACGGCGTCGTGACCACCGAGGACTCGCTCCCGGTGGTCGCGGCGCCGTGGTCGCGGAGGGGCCGCAGGCCGAGGGACACCAGCGCGATCAGCAGCAGCGCCCCGGCGGCCGCCCAGAACCCGGCCGGGACGCCGGCGGCCTCGGCCAGCCGCGGGACGAGCAGGCTGCCGCCGAGCCCGCCGACCATCAGCGCGAGGGACGACGCCGACAGCGCGGTGGACCGCTGTCCCGCGCCGACCCGCGCGTGCAGCAGGTCCTTCCACAGCGGCCAGGCGGTCGCGTTCGTGAGGTGGAACACGGCGAAGGCCATCCCGGCCAGGACGACGTCGCCGGCCACGCCGACCGCGGCGACGGCCAGGGCGCCCAGGACGGCCAGCCCGACACTGGCCGCGGCCACGGAGCCGCGGGCGCTCCGCCGGGCGGCCGGGGCGAGCAGCGCGCCGACCCCGGCCACGCCGTACGAGGCGGCGATGACGACGCCGAAGGCGGCCGACCCCTCGGTGCTGCTGCCGACCAGGTCGGCCACGTGCAGCGGACCGAGGAGCTCGAGGGTGGTCAGCACGGTGCCGACCAGCAGCGAGATGGCGAGCAGCCGCCGCAGCAGGCGGTCCCGGACGACCAGCCGGGAGGTGTCCCGGACGACGGCCGGCACCTCCCCCAGCGCGGCCCGCAGCGCCGCCGTCCCGCCCGCCCGGGGCGTCCCCACCGGGACGACGAGCACCGCGACGGCGGCCAGCGAGGCGACGGCCAGCGCCGCCGCGACCAGGACCGGCAGGGCCAGCGCCCGGCTCCCGGACCCGGCCAGCAGGGGCAGCGCGCCGCCGAGCACGGCGCCCAGGCACAGGCCGGCACCGTCGGCCGCCGCCGCCCGGGACAGCCCCGGGGTCACGTCGGCGGCCGGGTCCGCGGTCCGGACGGTGTCGACGTACCAGGCCTCCAGCGGCCCCGAGTCCAGCGCCCGGCCCATCCCCATGAGCGCCCAGGCCAGGGCGAAGAGCGCCACGCTGTCCGCGACCACGGTCGCCAGCAGCCCGGCCGCGGTCAGCGCCCCGGAGAGCAACAGCACCGGCCGGTGGCCGATCGCGTCGGCCAGCCCGCCGGTGGGCAGCTCCAGCGCCAGGGTGACCACGGAGTAGACGGCGACGACGACGCCGATGTCGGCGGGGGAGAGGCCGCGTGCGGAGGCCAGCAGCACCGTCACCGGCGTGCTGAGCCCGATCGGCAGCCAGCGCAGCGCGGTGAGGCCCACGTAGCGGCGGGTGGCGGCGCGGACGCCGAGCGGCATGCTCACGCCGGGTACTCGCGGAGCCGGAACACGTCGACCAGCACGTGCACCAGCGGCTGGTCGGGGTCCTCCTCCTCGGCCCGCCAGCGCTCGAGGACGGCGTTCAGCTCGTCGGTGAGCGCCCGGGCGCGGGCGGGGGAGAGGCGCAGTGCCCAGTCGTTGAGCGACGCGTCGTCGCGCAGTGCCTCGTCCAGCTGCTCGCGCTGCTCGGCGTGGGCGGCCAGCAGCCGGCGGTGGTGGGTCAGCGAGCGGTGGGTGAGCTCGTCGACGACCTCCCGCCCGCCGGGCTGGCGGACGAGCTCCTCGGTGTGCCACTGCGTGCTGCGGTGCACGGCGCGCCACCAGCGCTCGCGGCCGGTGCCCTCGCCGGGGACCTCCTCGACCAGGCCGAACGAGGCCAGCTGGCGCAGGTGGTAGCTGGTGGCGCCGCTGCTCTCCCCGAGCCGCTGGCCCAGCTTGGAGGCGGTGGACGGCCCCTCGGCGCGCAGCAGTCCCAGCAGGGTCGCGCGCAGCGGGTGGGCCAGCGCGCGGAGGGTGCGCGGGTCGTGCACGTCGACGACGGGGATCGACGGCAGGTCCGCGGGCACGCGGCCGAGGCTAGTCTGCAGAGGAGTCTTTGCAAAGACACCTTTGCATCAGTGCGGGATGGCCGCCTCCTCCAGTGCCCGCCCGCGCCGCTCGGGCAGCGCCCAGGCGGCCAGCGCCGTCAGGACGAAGAAGGCGGCGAACGTGCCGAACACCAGCCCGTTGCCGCCGGCGCCGAGCAGCGGCGGCACGCACAGCGGCGCGGCGATCGAGGCGATCCGGCCGAAGCCCGCCGCCGCGCCCGCGCCGGTGCCGCGGAGCTCGGTGGGGTAGACCTCCGGCGTCACCGCGTAGACCGCACCCCACGCGCCGAGGTTGAAGAACGACAGCACCATGCCGGTGACCAGCACAGCGGTCTCGCCGTCGGCCAGCGCGAACAGGCCGGCGCCGGCCGCCGAGCCGAGCAGGAAGACGACCAGTGTCGGGCGTCGTCCCCACCGCTCGATGAGCACCGCGGCCGCGGCGTACCCGGGCAGCTGGGCGAGGGTGATCAGCAGGGTGAACCCGAAGGAGCGCACCAGCGAGAACCCGGAGGCCACCAGCAGGGTCGGCAGCCAGATGAAGGCGCCGTAGTACGAGAAGTTGATGCCGAACCACACCGTCCACAGCGCCGCCGTCCGGCGGCGGGTGCCGCGGGCCCACAGTGCGCCCGGCCCGGGCGGGTCGGCCGGCCGCGCCGGTGCTGACGGCACGGGGTCGACCCCGGCGGCGGACTCGAAGCGGCGCACCGCCGCCTCGGCCTCGTCGGTCCGCCCGCGCAGCTCCAGGAACCGCACCGACTCGGGCAGCCCGCGGCGCACCGCCACGGCGTACAGCGCCGGCACCGCGCCGAGCGCGAGCGCCCACCGCCACCCCGCGTCGCTGCGCGGGACGACGAGGTAGCCGATCAGCGCCGCCAGCAGCCAGCCGACGGCCCAGAACGCCTCCAGCAGCACCACCACGCGGCCGCGCACCCGCGCCGGCGCGTACTCGCTGACCAGCGTCGAGGCCACCGGCAGCTCGGCGCCGAGGCCCAGCCCGATGAGGAAGCGGAACACCAGCAGCGCCGCCACCGACCAGGCCAGCGCCGCCGCGCCGGTCGCCACGCCGAACACCAGCAGGGTCAGCGCGAAGACCTGCCGTCGTCCGATCCGGTCGGCCAGCAGCCCGCCGAGGGTGGCGCCCAGGGCCATCCCGACGAAGCCGATCGAGCCGATCCACGACAGCTCGGTCGCGCTGAGCTCCCACTGGACGGCGAGCGCGGCCATGACGAAGGAGATGAGGCCGACGTCCATCGCGTCGAGGGCCCAGCCGACCCCGGAGCCGACCACCAGCCGGCCGTGCTCGCGGGTGAACGGCAGCCGGTCGAGGCGCTGCGCCCGGCTGAGCGAGGTCGTCGTCGCGTCGGTGCTCATCGCGCCGCGGGTACCCCGCGCGACCGCCGGTCACGCGGGGCGAGGGGGTCAGCCGTTGCCGTCCTCGCCGTCGGTGGCGTCCTCGACCTCCTGCTCGACGTCGTCGACACCCTCCTCCACGTTCTGCTGGACGTCGTCGTCGACGACGTCGCTGCCGCACGCGACGGTGGTGAACGAGGCGGCGGCGATGGCGATCCCCGCCGCGGCGGCGCGCCAGCGGCGTCCGGTGAGTGTGGACACGGGTCCTCCCGGGGTGTCTTCGATGGGATCGCTGGATGCCCGGTCCAGCCGTGGTCCATGCCGCCGATCAGCCGGTGACGTGCCCGTAGCTGGTGACGGTCAGGAACCGGATCGGCAGCTCGACCAGCTCGGCCGGTCCGTGCGGCCCCTCGCCGTCGAACACCAGGGAGTCGCCGGCGTGCATCTCGTACCGGGCCTCGCCGTGCCCGTAGACCATGACCCCCTCCAGCACGTAGAGGAACTCCGTCCCGGGGTGCTGGAAGAGCGGGAAGACCTCGCTTGCCTCGGTGAGGGTCACCAGCAGCGGTTCCAGCCGCTTGTGCTCGCCGCGCAGCGACCCCAGCAGCTGGTAGAGGTGGCCCACGTTGCTGCCGCGCCGCACGATCTGCGCACCGTGCCCGGCGGGGGTGAACACCGCCTCGCGCTCGGCATCCAGACCGCGGAAGAGCGCGGTGACCGGGACGGCGAGCGCGTCGGCGAGGCGGGCCAGGCTGGAGAGGCTGCAGGAGGTCTGGGCGTTCTCGATCTTGGACAGCATCGCCTTGCTCATGCCGGTGAGCCGGGCGAGCTCGGCCAGCGAGATGCCCTTGGCCAGGCGGAACTCGCGCACGCGGAGGGCGATGACGTCCTCGAGATGGCCGCTGGGCGCCTCGTCGTGGGCGCCGGCCGGGGGGACCTCCATCGGCCGAGCATAGGTGCGGTGCGGTGCGGCGCCGGAGACCCGAGTCGGTCTGCTTCCT
The DNA here is from genome assembly GCF_054050155.1 of Geodermatophilus sp. SYSU D00703. NCBI lineage: Bacteria > Bacillati > Actinomycetota > Actinomycetes > Geodermatophilales > Geodermatophilaceae > Geodermatophilus > Geodermatophilus sp. SYSU D00703. The sequence goes on from NZ_JBJGYU010000007.1 coordinate 76,363, forward strand.
CATCCGCTGGCACCTGCTGTCGCTGCGGGAGTTGGCCGAGGTGCCGGGTGGCGGACCCGGTTCACGGCCGCGCTCGCCGAGCTCTCCGACGCATGGCCGACTACGACGGGGATCACCCGCTACCGCGGCGCCGCCGTCGACTGGCTCCGCGCCGGCTGACCGGACGTCCCCGGTGCGGGCGTTCCCCGCGCGTTGCCGGTCCTGCAGGACCCGCGGTGCGCGCGGAACGCCCGCACTGCTGTCCGAGTCGGTCACCCGTCGCTCACGGTAACTCGTAGGTCACCGAGCTGGGAGGGCGGACGATGCGGTCCTACGAGTCGACGGCGACGGTCGCGGCGGCGCCGGAGGAGGTCTGGCGGGTGCTGGTCGACGGCCGGACCTGGCCGTCCCGGGACTCCGGCGTCACCGCCGTCGAGGGGGCGGTCGCGCCCAGGGGCAAGGTCCGCATCCGCACGGAGGCCGCGCCCGGGCGGGCGTTCCCGGTGCGGGTGACGGTGGTCGAGCTCGCCCGCGAGCTGCCGGTCAGCCGGCCGGCCGTCTCGCGGCACCTGCGGCTGCTCAAGGAGGCGGGCCTGGTCGCCGAGGAGCCGCGCGGCACCCGGCGCATCCACCGGCTGCAGGAGCAGGGGCTGACCGCGGTCCGCGACTACATGGAGCGCGTGTGGGGCGGGGCGGCGGCCCGGTTCCGGCTGACAGCGGAGAACACGGAGCCGGGCGCGTGAGCGAGCCGCTGCGGTTCGGCTTCGAGGTCGACTGCCCGGTGGGCCACGCCTTCGCCGTGTGGACCAGCGGCATCGGCACCTGGTGGCCCGCCGACCACACCGTGAGCGGGGAGACGGGGCTGCACGTCGAGCTGGAGGGCCGGGGCGGCGGGCGGGTCTACGAGCGGACGGCGGGCGGCGCGGAGCACGACCGGGGTGAGGTGACCGCCTGGGAGCCGCCGTCCCGGCTGGCCTACCGGTGGTTCTGCGCGCCGACCGCGCCGACGCCACCGACGTCGAGATCCGCTTCTCGGCCGTCGGCGAGCAGCGCACCCGCGTCGACATCGAGCACACCGGGGGGAGCGGCTCGGGGCGCGCGGGCCCGGCCTGGCGTGACCGCAACACCGCCGGGTGGACGACGCTCCTCCCGCACTACCGCCGGGCGGTCGACTCGCGCTGACCGTGCGTCAGCGGACGAGCATCCCGGCGTCGACGGGCAGCGCCACACCGATGACGTACCGGGCCTCGTCGGAAGCGAGGAAGGCGACCGCGGCGCTGACGTCCTCGGGCCGGACGAGGGTCACGTGCAGCAGGTTCGCCACGTCCTCCACCGGCTTGGCGGGGGTGTCGAGGCTGCCGCCGAACAGTGCCTCCACGGCCGGGTTGAGCACCATCGGCGTCGCGACGCCGGACGGGTTGACGCAGTTCACCCGGATGCCGTGCGGCGCGAGCCAGTTCGCCCAGGTGCGCATGAGCCCGACGACGCCGTGCTTGCTGGCGACGTACCCGTCCCCGCCGCCGGAGCCGTCCCCGCCGCGACCGGTGAGCCCGGACGCCGAGCTGGTGAGGACGACGGCCCCACCGCGGCCCTGCTCGACCAGCACCGGGGCGGCGGCCTGGACGGTGTTCCAGACGCCGACGAGGTTGACGTCGAGCTGGTCGCGGAAGGCGTCGGCGGCCGCGGCGTCGGAGGACATCAGTCCGATGCCGGCGTTGGCCAGCACGACGTCCAGGCGTCCCAGCCGGGCCACCCCGTCGCGCACCGCCGTCCGCAGTGCCTCGGCGTCCCGGACGTCGACGTTCGCCGTCACCACCCGCCGGTCCAGCCGCTCCACCAGCCGCGCGGTCTCGGCGAGGTCCTCCGGCGTGGCCAGGTCGTAGGCGACCGTCCCGATCGGTGCGCAGAGGTCGACCGCGATCACGTCGGCGCCCTCGCCGGCCGGCCGGAGGGCGTGGCTGCGGCCCTGCCCGCGCGCCGCCCCGGTGATGAACGCGACCTTGCCGTCGAACCGTCCCACGAGCCCTCCCCGTGGTGTCCTGCCAGCGAAGACCGTGCCGGCGTCCCGGAGTCATCGGCCCGGGGAGCCGGTGGGGCGACGGGCAACACGAACTCTCCGCGGCGGTAACGGTCGCGAAACGCGCCGGGGGTTCACTCGCAGGCGACAACAGTTCACGTCAGTGGACGACGACGCCTGGAGGCTCACCGTGTCGCTCACCGCCGCCCGTCCCGAGGCCCCGCCGGTACCCCGCGCGGCCGCCCCGGTCGAGGCCGACCTCGCCACCCGTGCCCGCGCCGACGGCATCGAGTTCGTCATGGCGCTATTCGTGGACCTGACCGGCAAGCCGTGCGCCAAGCTGGTGCCGATCGAGGCCGTCGAGGAGCTGCAGACCGAGGGGGTCGGCTTCGCCGGCTACGCGGTCGGCGCGATGGGCCAGGAGCCCGAGGACCCCGACCTGATGGCCATCCCGGACGCGGCCTCCTACATGCCGGTCCCGTTCATCCGTCCGGGCCTGGCCATCGTGCACTGCGACCCGCACGTCCAGGGGCTGCCCTGGCCCTACGCCCCGCGGGTGGTCCTCAAGGAGCAGTTGGCCCGCGCCGCCGAGCTCGGCCTGGAACTCAAGGTCGGCGCCGAGGTCGAGTACTTCCTCGTCGCGCGTGGCCCGGACGGCGCGCTGCGGCCGGCCGACCCGAAGGACACCGCGGCGCGGCCCTGCTACGACGCGCGCGGGCTGACCCGCATGTACGACCACCTCGCCGGGGTCTCCAAGGCGATCAACTCGCTCGGCTGGGGGAACTACGCCAACGACCACGAGGACGGCAACGGGCAGTTCGAGCAGAACTTCGCCTACGCCGACGCGCTGACCACCGCCGACCGGGTGGTGACCCTCCGCTACCTGCTCAGCGTGCTGGCCGAGCAGCGGGGGATGACCGCGACGTTCATGCCCAAGCCGTTCAGCGACCGCACCGGCAGCGGGCTGCACATGCACCTGTCGCTCTGGCGCGACGGCGTGCCGGCCTTCCCCGACGCCGGCGACCCGCGCGGCCTGGGCCTCTCGCCGCTGGCCTACTCCTTCCTCGCCGGCCTGATCGAGCACGCCGCCGGCCTGCAGGCGGTGCTCGCCCCGACGGTCAACTCCTACAAGCGCACCGGGGCCAGCTCCACCCGCTCGGGCGCGACCTGGTCCCCGCGGACGGCGACCTACGGCGGCAACGACCGCACCCACCTGCTGCGGGTCCCCGACGGCAACCGGGTCGAGCTGCGCGGCGGCGACGGCTCGGCCAACCCCTACCTGGCCGCGGCCGCGGCCCTGGCGGCCGGGCTGGACGGCGTCCGTCGCGGGCTGGACCCGGGCGACCCCGGCGCCACCCGCAGCGCTCCGCTGCCGCCGACGCTGCTGCACGCGGTCGAGGCACTGGAGGCCGACCCGGTCGTCTCCGGCGCGCTCGACGCCGTGGGCCCGGGCGTGGCCGGCTACTTCGTCGGCCTCAAGCGCGACGAGTTCTTCGAGTGGCACGGGCAGGTGACCCCCTGGGAGGTCGACCGCTACGTGACCGCCTTCTGACCGGCTGCGTCGCCGGCCCGCCCCACCACCCGACCGAAGAGAGGACACCCACTGACGTGTGCGGGATCGTCGGGCTCCACCTGCGGGAGCCCTCCCTGTACCCCCGGCTCGGCGAGCTGCTGACCGGGATGCTCTGCCAGGTCACCGAGCGGGGCCCGGACTCGGCCGGGGTGGCCGTGTACGGCGACCCGCGGTGGTCGCCGCCGGGCGAGGCGAGCGTCTCCCTGCTGACCGGCGACCGGACGGCGGACGACGTCGCCACCGCCGTCCGCGCCCGCATCGCGGAGGCCAGGGTGGTCCACGCCGGCCAGACACTGGTCGTGCACGCCGCGACCGACCCCGACACGCTGGCCGCGGTCGTCCGGGAGGCCGTGCCGGGCGCGCTGGTGATCGGCGCGGGCGAGGAGGTCGCCGTCCTCAAGGGCGTCGGGCACCCGCAGGCGCTGGCCGCCGAGTTCGGCCTGCCCGCCGCGCAGGGCTGGCAGGGCGTGGCGCACACCCGGATGGCCACCGAGTCGGCGGTCACCCCGGCGCACTGCCACCCGTTCTCCGTCGGCACCGACCAGTGCCTGGTGCACAACGGCTCGTTCGCCAACCACGCCACCATCCGCCGCGAGCTCAAGGCGGCCGGCGCCGTCTTCGACAGCGACAACGACTCCGAGGTGGGCGCCCGGTTCGTCGCCGCGCAGCTGGCCGCGGGCCACGACCTGGAGAAGTCGCTGGAGCTGCTCTGCGAGCGGTTCGACGGCTTCTACACGCTGCTGGTCTCCACCAAGGACAGCTTCGCCGTCGTCCGCGACGCCATCGCCTGCAAGCCGGCGGTGGTGGCCGAGACCCCGCAGTGGGTCGCGATGGCGTCGGAGTACCGCGCCCTCGCCGGCCTGCCCGGCGTCGAGGCCGCCCGCATCTTCGAGCCCGAGCCGGAAGAGGTCTACGCATGGCAGCGCTGAGCACGATCGAGGTCGCCACCGAGGTGGAGCCCGCCCTCGTCGACCTGTCCCGCTCGAGCGTGCGAGAGCTGAACGAGGCGCTGCACGCCCCCGACGTCGCCGACGAGGCGCCGTCCTGGCGGGTCACCCACCCCGACGGGAAGCACAACCTCGCCGTCGGCCTGGACGCCGCGATCGACGTCCGCATCGAGGGGCACGTCGGCTACTACTGCGCCGGGATGAACACGTCCGCGACGGTCACCGTCGAGGGCAACGCCGGGGTCGGCGTCGCCGAGAACATGATGAGCGGCACCGTGCGGGTGCGGGGCAACGCCTCCCAGTCGGCCGGCGCGACCGCGCACGGCGGGCTGCTCGTGGTCGAGGGCTCCGCGGCGGCCCGCTGCGGCATCTCGATGAAGGGCGTGGACATCGTCGTCGGCGGCGACGTCGGGCACATGAGCGCCTTCATGGGGCAGGCCGGCCGGCTGGTCGTCTGCGGCGACGCCGGGGACGCGCTCGGCGACTCCCTCTACGAGGCCCGCATCTACGTGGCCGGCTCGGTCAAGAGCCTCGGCGCGGACTGCGTCGAGAAGGACGTCCGTCCCCAGCACGTCGCCGAGCTCGCCGAGCTGCTCGCCGCCGCCGGTCTGGACGCCGACCCGACGTCCTTCCGCCGGTACGGCTCGGCCCGCCGTCTCTACAACTTCCACGCCGACAACGCCTCGGCGTACTGAGGGGACCCGTCATGCTCAGCCAGCCCGCCCCGCTCCCGGACCCCACCCTCCGCGAGTCCGCGACCTTCGACCGCGCCACCATCGCCGAGATCCAGCGCGCCGCCGAGACCGGCATCTACGACATCCGCGGCGGTGGCGCCAAGCGCCGCGTGCCGCACTTCGACGACCTGCTCTTCCTCGGCGCGAGCATGTCCCGCTACCCGCTCGAGGGCTACCGCGAGCGGTGCGACACCGACGTCGTCCTCGGCGACCGCAACGCCACCTACCCGCTGCACCTCTCCACCCCGGTGACCATCGCCGGGATGAGCTTCGGGGCGCTGTCCGGCCGGGCGAAGGAGGCCCTCGGCCGCGGCGCCAGCGAGGTCGGGACGTCGACCACCACCGGCGACGGCGGGATGACCGAGGAGGAGCGCGGCCAGTCCAAGCACCTCGTCTACCAGTACCTGCCCTCGCGCTACGGCATGAACCCCGACCACCTCCGCATGGCCGACGCCATCGAGGTCGTGCTCGGCCAGGGCGCCAAGCCCGGCGGCGGTGGGATGCTGCTCGGCCAGAAGATCACCGAGCGGGTCGCCGGCATGCGCACCCTGCCGGTCGGCGTCGACCAGCGCAGCGCCTGCCGGCACCCCGACTGGACCGGCCCCGACGACCTGGAGATCAAGATCCGGGAGCTGCGGGAGATCACCGACTGGGAGAAGCCGATCTACGTCAAGATCGGCGCCAGCCGCACCTACTACGACGTGAAGCTCGCCGCGAAGGCCGGCGCCGACGTCATCGTGCTCGACGGCATGCAGGGCGGCACCGCGGCGACCCAGGACGTGTTCATCGAGAACGTCGGGATCCCGACGCTGGCCGCGCTGCCGCAGGCGGTGCAGGCGCTGCAGGAGGAGGGGCTGCACCGGCAGGTCCAGCTCGTCGTCTCCGGCGGCGTCCGCAGCGGCGCCGACCTCGCCAAGTGCATGGCCCTGGGGGCCGACGCCGTCGCGATCGGCACCGCCGCGCTCATCGCGCTCGGCGACAACGCCCCGCACCTGGACGAGGAGTACCGCCGGCTGGGCTCGGCGGCCGGGTTCTACGACGACTGGCAGGCCGGCCGCGACCCGGCCGGCATCACCACCCAGGACGACGAGCTGGCCGCCCGCCTCGACCCGGTCGTCGGCGGACGGCGGGTCGCCAACCTCATCCGGGTGATGACGATGGAGGCACAGGTCATCGCCCGCGCCTGTGGCAAGGCCCACCTGCACTCGCTGGAGCCGGAGGACCTCGTGGCGCTCACCATCGAGGCCGCCGCGATGGCGCGGGTGCCGCTGGCCGGCACATCGTGGATCCCGGGGCGGGGGCTGTGAGCGGAACGCCCCGCGGGAGCGAACTGGGGATGTCGTGACCGACCTGCGGGTCGAGGTGGCCGTCGTCGGCGCGGGGCTCATGGGCGCCGCGACGGCGTGGGAGCTGGCCCGGCGGGGGGTGTCGGTGGCGCTGGTCGAGGCCTTCGACCCGGGACACGTGCACGGCAGCTCGCACGGGACCTCGCGGATCGTCCGGCGCGCGTACGCCGATCCGTTCTACGTGCGGCTGACCGGCCGCGCGTTCGACCGCTGGGCCGAGGCCGAGGCGGACACCGGGACGACGCTGCTGCGGGCCACCGGCGGGCTCGACCACGGCGCGGCGCGCGACCCGGCCGGCCTCGCCGCGCTGATGCAGCGGGAGGGCGTGCCGCACGAGCTGCTCTCCGCGGCCGAGGCCGAGGGGCGCTGGCCGGGGATGCGCTTCGACGGGCCGGTGCTGTTCCACCCGGAGGCGGCGGTGCTCGACGCCGACGCCGCCGTCGCCGCCTGGGTGCGCCGGGTGGCGGAGCTCGGCGGGACGGTGCTCGGGCGGGCGCGGGTCCTCGGCGTCGAGCTCCACGGGGACGGCGTCCTGCTGCGCACCGACGGGCCGGCGGTCGCCGCCGACCGGGTCGTCGTCGCGGCCGGGCCGTGGCTGCCGGAGCTGGCACCGGGGGTCGGCGTGCCGCTGGCCCTGCCGCCGCTCACGGTGACCCAGCAGCAGGTGTTCCACTTCCGGCTGCGCGACCCCGGCGCCGCCTGGCCGACGTTCGTGCACAAGGGGGAGCTGCAGCTGTTCGGGCTGCCCTCGGGCGCCGACGGCGGCCCCCGGCCGGCGTTCAAGGTCGCCCAGCACGACGGCGGCACCGCGACCACCGCGTCGGGCCGGGACGGCCGGATCGACCCGGCGTCGCGGGAGCGGGTCGTCGGGTACGTCGCGCGGTTCCTCCCCGGCCTGGACCCCGAGCCCGTCGCGCAGGGCAGCTGCCTGTACACCACCACCCCGACCGAGGACTTCGTGCTCGACCGCGTCGGCCCGGTGGTCGTCGTCTCGCCGTGCTCGGGCCACGGGGCCAAGTTCGCCGCGCTCGTGGGCGAGCTGGCCGCCGACCTCGCGCTGGACCGGGCCACCGCCGAGCCGCGCTTCGCCCTGGGCGCGCTGGTCTGATCGGAGTGTGGGACCTGTGCTCCCACACTCCGATCAGTACTCCCACGCGGCGTACTCGGGGCGGCGGGTCTTCTCCTCCTCGAACAGCAGGACCATGCGGTCGATGAACCACGCCTTCGCGCACTGCACGAGCACCACGCCGCCGACCACGGCCACGACGTCCAGCACGACCAGGCCGTAGGCCAGCTGGACCAGGCCGGCCACCTGGAACGCGTAGGTCACGGCGGGCACCCGCGACCTCCGGAAACGGTCCGGCAGCGCCGCCGAGCCCCGCTCGGCCCAGATGCGCTCGCCGAACACCCCTCGGGACGTCCAGTGCCGGGTCGAGGCCGGCGGGGGGAAGAGCACCGGGTTGACGGCCGTGAAGAGCAGGACCAGCGCGACGGGGACCAGCGCCCACCAGCCGAGCCAGACGCGGCTCCAGACCGCCAGCGCCAGCAGTGGGAGGACGGCGAAGCGGGTCCAGGCGCTCACCGGGTTGGCGTGCCGCAGCCAGGTGTCACCGCGCAGCCCGAACAGCCGCGCCAGCCGGGCGTCGGCGGTCGTCGTCGTGCGTTCTCCCATCCGGACCTCCTCGGGTAGGCCGGGGTCAGCCCGGCTCCGGCTCCCCGGTGGGCCGCCGCTGCAGCTCGTCGCGGTAGGACGCCAGTGGGTCGTCGGTGCGCACGATCCCGAACCGGCAGGCGTGGTCGCCCAGCGACATCAGCGAGGTCCGCTCGGCGCGCAGCCCGCTGGCGACCGGGTCCACCGCGCACAACCAGTTGGCATCCCAGGCGCACAGCACGGTGGTCAGCCGGGGCATGTCGTGGCGGGCGAAGAAGTCGAGGAAGAAGCACCGCTCGGCGCGCATCTCGAAGGTGCCGGCGTCCTGTCGCTCGTAGGCGATGTCGAAGTAGGAGCCGTGGAACGGGGCCTCCCGGCGGCAGGCGCGCTCGATCGCGGTGAGGGGGTCGTCGCGCCGGCCGAGCGCCTCGAAGGCGATCCGGAACGGCCGCCGTGCCACCACGCCGACCACGTGCTGCAGGAACAGGATCGTGCGTCGCGCGTCGCCGTCGAACACCGGCAGCAGCGTCTCGTAGGCGGCCAGCACCGCCGAGGACAGCGTCAGCATCCCCTTCGACGGCCCGTCGACCGGCATGTCGCCGTTCGCCGCCGCGAGCTCCTCCGCCCGGGAGCGGATCGTGCCGAGCAGTTGCTCCCGGCGCTCGGCGTCCTCCAGCCGCAGCAGGCCCTCGATGCCCTCGTACAGGTCGTGCGGTCCGAGCCGACCCATGAGCCAGCGGCCCTCGAGCTGCACGAGCCGGTCGGCCACCGGCCGGCGGGGGTGCGGTGCACGGCTCCCGCTGGGCAGCGGGGTCAGGCCTCGGGCTCGCTCTCCTCCACCACGGCCGGCCTCCTCGCGACGTGCTCCCGGTCCCGGGAAGGGTCGCCGTCGCCGGCGGGACCCGCATCACGCGGAAGGGATGACTGGCCGGGGAGCCGCGTCGGGTCAGGCCGCGAGCTGCTCGCAGTCCTCGCAGCGCAGCACGCCCACCGTGGGCACCTGCCAGTCCTGCCCGGGCAGGGCCACCACCTCGGTGCCGCACACCGAGACGGCCTGGCCGGGATCAGCCGGGCGGAGGACGGCGTGCGCGACGCCGGCCGGCTGGTCGTCGTCCCGGACCCCGAGCACGGACGAGGGCCCGACGGCGACGATGCGCTTGGCGCCGGTCACGTAGTCACTGAGCACTGGACACACTGTGCCACCGTCCCGTGACGGACGGGGGCGGACCGGGCTGTGACGGTCCCCCTCTTGCCGGGTGGGGCCGGGTGTGCCCGCGGTCCTGACCTGGTGGTCGGGACGGTGGTCGCCGGACTGGAGAAGGCGCGGTCGGGTGTCAGCCGTGCCCGCGCACGTGCTCGACGACGAGCTCGGCGGTCCGCTCCGGGGCGAGTTCCGGGATCCAGTGCGGCACGCCCGCCAGGACCTCGAGCCGGTAGGGCGCGTCGACGAAGCGGTGCGTGGCCTCGGTGGCGGCGCGGCCGAGGAAGGCGTCCCCGGTGCTCCACAGGTGCAGGGTCGGCACGCGCACGGTGCCGACCGGGTCGCGGGCGTCCAGCGGCAGCGCCCGGTACCAGGCGATCGCCGCGGCCAGTGCGCCCGGCTCGCGCATGCGGGCGACGTAGTGCTCGCACACGTCCGGCGGCAGGTCGCTGCGCAGGAACACGCGCCGCAACGGCTCGCCGCCCGCGGCCAGGAGCAGCCGCTCCGGCGCGAGCGGGACCTGCAACAGCGCCACGTAGTAGGACCGCAGCGCCTGGTCGCTGGTGACGAGCGCCCGGGCCATGGCGGCCGGGTGCGGCACCGAGACGGCGGTGAGCGTGCGCACCCGCTCCGGGTGCCAGGCGGCCAGCGCCCACCCGACGATCCCGCCCCAGTCGTGGCCCACCAGGTGGGCACTGCCGAGCCCGGCCTCGTCGAGCAGCGCCAGCACGTCAGCGGCCAGTTCCCGCAGCCGGTAGGCCGACCGTCCTCCCGGCCGAGCGCTCGGGGAGTAGCCCCGCTGGTCGGGCGCGAGGGTACGCAGGCCCGCGGCGTGCAGGCCGGCGGCGACGGCGGCCCAGGCGGTGGAGTCCTGGGGGAAGCCGTGCAGCAGCACCACCGGTTCACCCTCGGGCGGTCCGCCGTCCCGGACGTCGAACACCATGCCGTCCCGCCGGAAGCTGTCCACCCCGCGACCCTGCTCGCCGATCGCGCGGTCCGCCAGTCCCCGACCCCACCGGGACCTCATCACCCTCCGTGAGGAGAGGGGCACGGACACGCGACCGCCCGGACGGGTGCCGTGACTGGCGTCTTGGCAGGCGGCGGGTCATGGTGGGTGTGATGACCGCCACCGTCGATCTCCGGGCCGTCGCCGACACGGTCACGGACCCCGAGCTGCCGCTGCTCACCCTCAGTGACCTCGGCGTGCTGCGCGACGTCCGCGTGGAGGAGGGGATCGTCGTCGTGGAGATCACGCCGACCTACACCGGCTGTCCCGCGATGGGGACGATGCGGGCCGACCTGCTGCACGCCCTCCACGAGGCCGGCTACCCCGACGTCGACGTCCGCACCGTGCTGGCGCCCCGGTGGAGCACCGACTGGATCACCGCGGAGGGGCGCCGCAAGCTCGTCGAGGCCGGCATCGCGCCACCGGGGCCGGCGCCGCAGGCCGATCCCGGGCCGGTGTCCCTGGAGCTGGGCCCCTCCCGGCGGACGGCGTCCTGCCCGCTGTGCGGATCGGCGGAGACCGAGGAGGTCAGCGAGTTCGGCGCGACGGCGTGCAAGGCGCTGCGCCGCTGCCGCAGCTGCCGGGAGCCGTTCGAGCACGTGAAGGAGGTCTGAGCGCCGGCGGCCCGGGCGCACGAGGTCGCGGGATCCGGGACCATGGGGGCGTGACGCCCACCTCGGAGGAGTTCATCGTCCTCGTCGACGACGACGGGACGGCGATCGGCACGATGCCCAAGCCGCTGGTGCACCACGGCGAGACGCCGCTGCACCGGGCCTTCTCCGCCTACCTGTTCGACGACGCCGGACGGCTGCTGGTCACCCGCCGCGCCGACGGCAAGCAGACCTTCCCGGGCATGTGGACCAACACCGTCTGCGGGCACCCCGGGCCGGGGGAGGACGACGCCGCCGCGATCGCCCGGCGGGCCGCCTTCGAGCTGGGGCTGGAGGTCGACGGGCTGCGGGAGGCGCTGCCCGGCTACCGGTACCGCGCGGAGTTCCGGGGCGTGGTGGAGAACGAGGTGTGCCCGGTCTACCTGGGGCGCTTCACCGGCACGCCGGACCCCGACCCCACCGAGGTCGGCGCCTGGGAGCTGCTGGACTGGGCGGACTTCCGCCGCCGTCAGGAGGCGGAGGGCGACGACACGTGGTCGCCCTGGTGCCGGGAGCAGGCGCGGCTGATCGAGGACGCGGGGCTCGCCCCGCGGAGCGCTACGTAGCCGGGGCGGTACGAGGCGCGCCCGCCGCGCGGGGGTGCTCGTGTCGCTGTCGGGGACGCGCCGCCGCGCCGACCTAGCTTCCGCCGCATGGAGCGCCGACGGTTCCTCCTCTTCCTCGCCGCAGGTGTGGCCGGTGCGGCCGTGGGCCGTGGCACCACGGGCCTCGTGGACCCGCGGCAGGTCCCGCTCGCCCCCGCGGCCCCGGCGCGGGCCGCCGAGCCGGTGGCGCCGGCCGCCCGGCAGTTCCTCGACCCCCCGGTCGGACCGGTCGACCGGCTGCCGGGGGACGGGACCGACCTCGCGCTCACCATCGACGACGGCACGGACTCGGAGGTCGTCGGGTCGCTGTGCGAGTTCGCGGAGGACAGCGGCGTGCGGCTGACCTTCTTCCCGAACGGCATGTACAAGGCGTGGGAGGAGAACGGCGAGAGGCTGCAGCCGCTGATCGACTCCGGTCAGGTGGCGATGGGCAACCACACGTGGTCCCACCCCGACCTGACCACGCTCTCCGACGATCAGGTCGCCGACGAGATCGGCCGCAACCGGGACTGGCTGGAGACGACGTTCGGCGCGCAGGACACCCCGTTCTTCCGCCCGCCGTTCGGCGCCCACGACGAGCGGATCGACCGCATCTCCGAGCTGGTCGGCCACCCGACGGTCGTCCTGTGGAACGGCACGTTCGAGGACAACCGGCTGCTCACCGCCGACGAGCTGATGTCCGCCGCCCGGGAGTGGTTCGCCGCCCAGGCGATCATCGTCGGCCACGCCAACCAGCCGACGATCACGCAGGTGTACGACGAGCTGCTGGAGCTGATCGCCGAGCGCGGCCTGCAGACGGTCACGCTCGCCGACGTGTGGGGGCCGCCGAGCCTGTCGGTGGTCCGGTCGGTGTCCGGGAGTGCGGCCACCACGTAGGTCTCCCGACCTGCGGCCGCCCGCGTCTTCGGCGAGGCTGATCACGACATCGACGGTGATCGCCACGTGGAGGAGCGGATGACGGACAGCGGGACGTTGGCGGGGCGGGTCGCCCTGGTCACCGGCGGCGCGAGCGGGCTGGGCCGGGCGACGTGCGTGGCGCTCGTGGAGGCCGGCGCCCACGTGGCGATCGCCGACATCGACGCGGCCGGGAGCGAGGCGACCTCGAAGCTGGTGGCCGATGCGGGCGGCTCCGCCGAGGTCGTCCCCCTCGACGTCACCGACGACGCGAGCCGCAAGCAGGTGGTGCAGCAGCTGTTCGACGCCCACGGCGACGCGTTCGACGTCCTGGTCAACGTCGCCGGCATCGACCGGCCCGGGTACGTCACCGACATCGACCTCGCCGACTACCAGCGGGTCCAGGCGGTGAACTGCGAGGGACCGGTCTTCCTGACCAGCGAGTTCGTGAAGCGGGTGCAGCACCTGCCCGAGGGGCGCACCGCGGACGTCGTCCACATCGTGTCCCTGTCGGCGATCACCTCCGGCAGCGGCGCGATCGCCTACAACGGCTCCAAGGCCGGCTTCCTGAACGCCACCCGGTGCATCCAGCGGGAGCTGCGGGAGAAGGCGCGGAAGGCGGACGACGGCACCGAGCGGCCCTTCCCGTGCCGGGTCCAGGCGGTCATCCCGGCCGCGATGGACACGCCGATGATGGAGCAGTGGGGCATCCCGTCCCACCTGATGATGCCGCCCTCGGCCGTGGCCGAGATGGTGCGCTTCCTGGTCACGCTGCACCCGTCGGCGTTCGTGCCGGAGATGCAGATCGTGCCGCGACTCGAACCCAACTTCCCCCGCTGACCTGCGGTGCCCGTCAGGAGGAGGCGCGGCATGAGCTCGACCGACCCCGAGGACCCCACGCCCGACACCGCGATGGCCTCGGGTTCCGACGCCGGTGAGCCCGGTGGGCACCTCGGCCCGGGCGACCTCGCCCCCGACGAGGAACGGCTGCTCGCCGCCCTCGAGCGCGACGCCCGCTCCGGAGCGGCTCCTCCCGAGGAGACGACCGCCGCGGTCCGCGCGGCCGAGGACGAGGCGCCGCTGCCCGCGGAGGGCGGCGACCAGGGCGACGGGTTGTCGGCCCGCTTCACGGCCCCGCCGGACGCGCCGGAGGGCTGAGGGCGGTCTCCTACCGCAGCCGGACGGCGACCAGCGCCACGTCGTCCTCCGCGCCCTCCGGGAGGAGCCGGGCGAGGACCTCGTCGCAGATCTCGCCGACCGGCCGCTCCCGGAGGGCGGGGAGCTCCTCGCGGAGCCGGGCGACGCCGTCGTCGAACAGCTGGTCGCGGCGCTCGACGAGCCCGTCGGTGTACAGCAGCACGGTCGAGCCCGGCGCCAGGAGCACCTCGGACTCGCCGCGGGTCGCGGTCGGGTCCACGCCGAGGAGCAGGCCGGCCCGGGGCACGGTCAGTGCCTCGGCCACGCCGTCCGGGCCGACCACGAGCGGCGGCAGGTGGCCGGCGCTGCACCAGCGCAGCCGCGCGCCGCCGGACGCCGGGTCGGGCGTGAGCCGGCCGGCGAGGACCGTCGCCAGGGCGCCGAGGTGCAGGCCGGCGACGGCGCTGTCCAGCCGGGCCAGGACGGCGCACGGCCCCTCGGCGTTGTCGAACGCGATGCCGCGCAGCAGCCCGCGCAGCTGGGCCATGTCGGCGGCGGCCGCGGTGTCGTGACCGACGACGTCGCCGATGACCAGCATCGTGGAGCCGTCGGGCTGCTCGAAGACGTCGTACCAGTCGCCGCCGACCTGGGCCTCGCTGGTGGCCGGCACGTAGCGGACCGCGACGTCGAGGGCGGTCGACTCCGGCGGGTCGGTGAGGTGGCTGCGCTGCAGGGTCTCCGCGGCGCGGACCACGCGGCGGGAGCGGGCGTACAGCGCCTCCAGCAGGTGGGTGCGCAGCTCGGTGGCCTCGGCGAGCTCCTGCGCCGTCCACGGCTCGGCGCGGTCGCGCACCGTCTCGCGCCAGCGCTCGAAAGACCTGCGCGGGCTCAGCCGGATCTCGTCGCCCTCCCGGGCGGCGATCGCCTTGTTGTGCGGGTCCCCGCCCCAGTCGACCGTGCGCACCGCCTCGGCGCGGTGCCAGAGCACGTACTGGCCCTCCGGCAGGGGGAGCACCAGGACGCCGCACGCGGGCCCCACCGCGCCGACCAGGGCGGGGGCCTCCAGCCGCAGCGAGTCGGAGGCCACGACGTCCTCGGGGCGGCCGGTCGCCCAGGCGGCGAGGGCGTCGGCCGCGCCCGCCGGCAGCGGCGCGCCGCGGTGACCGGTGCTGCCCTGCAGGGACACGGCCACGCCGTCGGCGGGCAGCAGGTCCAGCAGGCTGGGCGAGCCGAGCAGCGTCTCGGCCAGCGGGCGGTCCTCGTCGAGGGTGGCGGCGGTCAGCCAGGCCAACGTCGAGCGCACCTGCAGGGCGCGGTGCACCTCGTCCTCCTCGGCGCGGTCGACCAGCCGCAGCGACAGCGTCGAGCCGAGGAACTCCGCGGCCGCCCGGGTGGCGAACGGCGGGGCGTGCGGGCCCGAGTAGTGGTGGCAGGCGATCAGGCCCCACAACCGCTCGTCCCGCAGCAGGGAGATGGACATGGAGGCGCGCACGCCCATGTTCTGCAGGTACTCGACGTGGACCGGCGAGACGCTGCGCAGCGTGGAGTAGGTGAGGTCCAGCGGCTGCCCGGTCGCCGGCAGCGCGGCCGGCTGCAACCGCGCGGGGACGTAGTCGATGTCGGAGATCAGCCGGATCCAGTTCTTCTCGTACAGCGCCCGCGCCTGGGCGGGGATGTCCGAGGCCGGGTAGTGCAGGCCGAGGAAGGAGTTCAGGCCCGGCGCCTTCGCCTCGGCCACCACCTCGCCGTTGTGGTCGGCGTCGTAGCGGTAGACCATCACGCGGTCGAAGCCGGTGAGCTGGCGGACCGCCTGTGCGGTGATGTCGTGGAGCTCCTGCAGCGTCGAGGCCCGGTTGAGCTCCCCGACGGTGCTGCGCACCGCCTGGTAGGTGTTCGGGAAGGAGAACGGCCGCGGGCCGCGGGCCGGCTCGAGCTCCACGACCAGCACGCTCGCGGGCGGGGTGGTGTCGCCGACCGCGGCCCGGTGCAGCAGCGCGTCGACCGGCACCGGGCTGCCGTCGACGTCGAGGGTGACCTCGACCGGGTTGCGCTCGCGCAGGTCCCCGAACGCGCTGGCCGACCGGGCGATCGCCTCGGCCGCCGCCATCCCGAGGACGTCGGGCAGCCGCCGGCCCAGCGCCGCGCGCCAGTCCACGCCGACGAGGTCGGCCAGGTTCTCCGACGCCTGGACGACGACCAGGTCCGGTTCGTCGACCGCGAGCAGCACCCCGCGCGGCTGGATGCTGCCCGGGACGTGGATCGGCTCGCGCTCGCAGTTGCCGAGGTCGATCGGCGTCCCCGGGGGCAGCAGCTCCAGGTCCGGCTCGGCGCTGTTCACGCCGGGGTCCCGACCGGCGCCACCCAGTGCGCCAGCGCGGTGAACGTGGCCCGCGCGGCGCCCACCAGCCGGCCGGCGTCACCCCCGGCGGCCACGTGCGCGCGGGCCACCCGCCGGTAGGCGTGCCACATCGCGCCGGTGTCGGCGCCGTAGGGGGAGAACGCCCGCACTTCCACGTCCGGGCCGAGGGTGGGCAGCGTGGTCAGGTGGCGGGAGATGAACGTGCCACCGAGGGTCGAGCCCTCCAGCACGTACAGCCGGCCCAGGGCGTGGTCGGTGTCCTCGACGTCCGGCAGGTCCGGGACGGGCGAGGGCTCGTCGGCGGCGCCCAGAGCCCGCAGGTCGGTGGCGAACAGGTGTGCCCGCCGGCGGCGGGACCAGTCCAGCGTCTCGGCGTCGGCCGGCGCGCGGCGCGCCCAGGTGTCCAGGCCGGCCTCGGCGGCGGTCCAGAACGCGTGCAGCCGGGCGAGGACCTCGACCAGCCGGTCCCGGTGCAGCGCCGGGTCCATCAGTGCGAGGGTGTTCTCGACCTGCTCGTGCTGGGTTGCCGTTGCGGACCGCAACGTCGTGAGGACGTCGGCGCGCCCAGCATCTCGAGGCAACGCCTCTCCTCCCACACCGGCCAGTTACCCGAGGGTAGGGCACCCATGCGCGGCCGGTGCAGTGTGCAACCGGTCACGCTGGCACGTCCTGCAGCCGGGCGGCCCGCAGGGAGGCGTGCAGCAGCAGCCGCGCGTCGCCGTCGGCCGGGTCCGGTCCGGTCAGCGCCCCGGCCGGCCGGAGGTCCGCGGGGCCGGGCAGCGGGACCAGGACGGCGACCAGGTCCCGCAATACGTCGAGCACCGCCGTCCTCCCTGTACAGGTGTACGAGACCCCGACGGCACGGACCGTACGTCTGTCGCTGGTGGCGGGGGCGGCGGCTGCCTAGCGTCGGAGGTGTCAGGTCGCCGGACGCCGGAGGTGGGCGTGCTCTCACAGAAGGCCCTGCTGCTCGGCGCCTCCCGCCGGCCCGAGCTGCGCCGGCTGGTCACGGGCACCGCGGCCACGCGGCGGGTGGTGGACCGCTTCGTCGCCGGGGAGACGCTCGACGACGCGCTGGCCGTCGTCCGCCGGCTCACCGGGCAGGGGATCGCGGTCACCCTCGACCACCTGGGGGAGGGCGTGACCGACCGCGCCGAGGCACGCCGCTCGCGCGACGCCTACCTGGCCCTGCTCGACGGCCTGGCCCCACTCGGCCTGGGCCGCGCCGCCGAGGTGTCGGTGAAGCTGTCGGCGTTCGGGCAGGCGCTGCCCGACGGCGGCACCGACCTGGCCCTGGAGCTCGTCCGGCCGGTCGCCGAGGCCGCGAGCGCGATCGGCACCACGGTGACCCTCGACATGGAGGAGTCGGCCACCGTCGACTCGACCCTCGCCGTCCTCGCCGAGCTGCGCCGCGACCACCCCGGCACCGGCGCCGTGCTGCAGTCGGCGCTGCACCGCACCGAGGACGACGCCCGCGCGCTCGCCGCCCCCGGGTCACGGGTCCGGCTGGTCAAGGGTGCCTACGACGAGCCGCCGTCGGTCGCCTACCAGAGCCGGGCGGAGGTCGACGCCTCCTACGCCCGCTGCCTCGGCGTGCTGATGAGCGGGCCCGGCTACCCGATGGTCGGCAGCCACGACCCCCGGCTGGTCGCGGTCGCCCAGCGGCTGGCCGCCGACGCGGGACGGCGGCCGGACTCGTGGGAGGTGCAGATGCTCTACGGCATCCGCTCCGCCGAGCAGCGCCGGCTCGCCGCGGCCGGCGTGTGCGTGCGCGCCTACGTCCCCTACGGCGTCGACTGGTACGGCTACTTCATGCGCCGCCTGGCCGAGCGGCCGGCCAACCTGCGCTTCTTCCTCCGCTCCCTCGTCACCACCTCGTAGACCCGTTCCCCGGCCAGAGTGGCCACTTTGGCCGTCGTCCTCCAGGAGGCCCGATGGACGGCATCACCCGAGTTCCCCCGCCGCGCAACGAGCCGGTGCTCGGCTACGCGCCGGGCTCGCCGGAGCGGGCGGCGCTGCAGGCCCGCCTGGCCGAGCTGGCCGCCGAGCCGATCGAGCTGACCATGACCCTCGGCGAGCAGCGCCGGATGGGCGGCGGCGAGCGGTTCGACGTCGTCCAGCCGCACCGGCACGCCGCCGTCCTCGGCACCGCGGCGCACGCCACCCACGCCGACGCCACCGACGCGGTGCGCTGCGCGAAGCAGGCCGCCCCGGCCTGGCGGGAGGTGTCCTTCGACGACCGCGCCGCGGTGTTCCTCAAGGCCGCCGAGCTGCTGGCCGGCCCGTGGCGGCAGACGCTCAACGCGGCCACGATGCTCGGCCAGAGCAAGACCGCGTACCAGGCCGAGATCGACGCCGCCTGCGAGCTGATCGACTTCTGGCGCTACAACGTGCACTTCGCGCGACAGGTCCTCGACGAGCAGCCGGCCTCGAGCCCCGGGGTGTGGAACCGGATCGACCACCGCCCGCTGGAGGGGTTCGTCTACGCGGTCACCCCGTTCAACTTCACCGCCATCGCCGGCAACCTCCCGACCGCGCCGGCGCTCATGGGCAACACCGTGGTCTGGAAGCCCGCACCGACCCAGCAGTTCGCCGCGCACTTCCTCATGCGGCTGCTGGAGGCCGCCGGCCTGCCGCCCGGGGTGATCACCATGGTCACCGGCGACGGGGCCGCGGTCTCCGACGTCGTGCTGGCCGACCCGGACCTGGCCGGCATCCACTTCACCGGGTCCACCGCGGTGTTCCAGCAGCTGTGGCGGCGGGTGGGCGAGAACATCGCCGGCTACCGCGGCTACCCCCGGGTCGTCGGGGAGACCGGCGGCAAGGACTTCGTCGTCGCCCACCCCTCCGCCGACGTCGACGTGCTGCGCACCGCGCTGATCCGCGGCGCGTTCGAGTACCAGGGGCAGAAGTGCTCCGCGGCGTCCCGCGCCTACGTGCCGCGCAGCGTGTGGGCCCGGCTGCGCGAGGACCTGATCGGCGCCACCGAGGCGCTGCCGATGGGCGACGTCACCGACCTGTCCAACTTTCTGGGCGCGGTCATCGACCGGCGCGCGTTCTCGAAGCTCTCCGGCGTCCTGGAGCGGGCGAAGGAGGACGACGCCCTGACCATCGTGGCCGGCGGCCAGGCCGACGACCGCGAGGGGTTCTTCGTCCGGCCGACGATCGTCGAGGGCACCGACCCCGGCCACGAGGTCTTCACCACCGAGTACTTCGGCCCGGTGCTGGCCGTGCACGTCTACGACGACGCCGACTACGACACCGCGCTGGCCCAGATGGAGTCGGTGGCCCCCTACGCGCTCACCGGGGCGGTGATCGCGCAGGACCGGGCCGCGATCGCGCACGCCGAGCGGTTCCTGCGCTTCGCCGCCGGCAACTTCTACGTCAACGACAAACCCACCGGCGCCGTGGTGGGCCAGCAGCCCTTCGGCGGCGGGCGGGCCTCGGGCACCAACGACAAGGCCGGCGCGGCGCAGAACCTGCTGCGCTGGACGTCGACCCGGGTGGTCAAGGAGACCTTCGTCCCGCCCACCGACCACACCTACCCGCACATGGCCTGAGTGGAGGAGGGCGCGGGAGGCGCCCCTCCTCCTCCGCTAGGGCCAGTGGACGAGGCCGTCGTCGCCGAGGACGGCGCCGGCCGACGGGGTGTGCGGCCCCAGCCGTCCGTCGGGCATCAGGTGGCGCACCGGCACGCCGCGGGCGAGGACGGCGACGTCGGCGACCAGCCGCCGGTGGCAGCGCCACCACACGCTCTCGCTGCACATGACCGCCACCGTCGTGCCGGCCGCGTCGGCCAGCACCTCGTCGAGGGCCGCGCCGAACTCCGCCGTCCGGGTGTGGGCGGCGTAGGCGGCGAACTGCGCGACGGTCCACCAGGCGTCCGCCACGGGCTCGCCCGGGGGCAGCCGCCGCCGGCCGCCGAGCCGCGCGTCCCAGCGGTAGCCGATGCCCGCCGCGGGCAGCCACTCCTCGAGCGCCTCGCGCCGGACGTCGGGGTTGGTGCGGCTGCCCGGGAACCGCCGGACGTCGACCACCCGCGCCACCCCCGCAGCGGCCAGCCGGGCGCCCAGGCGCGCGCGGTCCTGGGGCCCGTGGCCGACGGTGAGCAGCGGCACCCGCCGTCCCTACCCGCTGCCGTGGTGGGGTCGCCGCCCCGGCATGCTGGTCGGCCGGGCGACGGGGCCCGGGCGAGGGGAGCGGTGTGGCCGGCGGGGCGGGAACGGACGAGTCGCTGTGGCGGCTGCCGGCGATGCGGGCGCTGGTCGGCGCCACGGCGCTGGGCTTCGCCAGCTACTGCCTGACCCTGGCCTCGCTGCCGGCGTACGCGGTCGCGGGGGGCGCCGACCCCGACACCGCGGGCGTGGTGACCGCCGTCTTCCTGGGAGTCACGGTGGCGGTGCAGGCGGCCGTGCCGGTGCTGACCGCCCGCCTGGGCCTCGGCCCGGTGCTGGCCGCGGGGCTGCTCGCCCTGGGAGCGCCGGCTCCGCTCTACGCGCTCGGCGACGGGCTGCTGTTGCTGTCGGCGATCGCGGTGGTGCGGGGCGCCGGGTTCGCCGTCCTCACCGTCCTCGGCGCGCTGCTCGCCGCGCAGGTGGCCCCGCCCGGCCGGCGCGGCGAGTCGATCGGCCTGTACGGGCTGGCCATAGCGGTGCCGAACCTGGTCGCCGTCCCGGCGGGCGTGGCGCTCGTCCTGGACGGGCACGCCGGCTGGCTGGCCTGGCTGGCCGCCGCGCCGGTGGTCGCGCTCCCGCTGGTGCCGGGCCTGGTGCGGTCGGTCCAGCTGGAGGCGGCGGCCGGCGGGTCCTCGCGGGCAGCGGTGCGCGCCGCGCTGCCCCCGTCGGTCGTGCTGCTCGGTGTCACCCTCGCCGGCGGTGGGCTGGTCACGTTCCTGCCGATCGAGCGCCCGGACGGCGTCCTGGCGACGGCGGCCCTGCTCGTCTTCGGGGTCACCGGGGCGCTGACCCGCTGGCGGGCCGGGCTGCTCGCCGACCGCGTCGGCACCGGGCGGCTGCTGCCGGCGGCCCTGGTCGTCTCCGCGGTCGGGCTGGCGACGGTCGCCGTCGGCCTCGGCGCGGGGGACGCCTGGGTGCTGACCGGGGCGGCGCTGTTCGGTGCCGGGTTCGGCGCGGTGCAGAACCTCACCCTGGTCACCGCGTTCGCCCGTGCCGGGCAGGCCGGGGCGACCGCCGCCAGCGCCATGTGGAACGCCTCGTTCGACGTCGGCACCGCCGTCGGGGCCCTCGTGCTGGGCCTGGTCGCGGCCGGCGTCGGCCTGCCGTGGACCTACGTGCTCGTCGCCGCCGGGCTGCTGCTCGTGCTGCCGGTGGCGCGGGCGGCGACGAGGCCGGCCGGCTGACTCACCCGGCGACGCGGTCCGCGGCCTCCCGCAGCGCGCGCAGGAGGAGGACCTCCTCGCCCGAGCGGCGCAGCCAGGCCCGCAGCCCCGCCGGGTCGTTCCGGGCCGCGTCGCGCAGCCGGCCCAGGTGCAGCTGCCGGGTGCTGGCCTGCGCGCGCTGGGCGGGTGGCAGCTGCCGGCCGTCGGCGCGGGCGAGCGCGGTCAGCCCGGCGCCGACGAAGACCAGGTCGCGGACCTCGCCGACCTGCGCGAGCAGAGCGTCGGCGGCGGCGGGGTCGTCCTCGGCGAGCAGGCGGACCAGTTCGTCGGCGGTCCGCCGCCCGGCCTCCTGCGGATCGGGTGGCTGGGTCACGACGAGCCATTGTCCTGCACCCGCACGGCCGGCGTTCCTCGCGCCCTGCCGGACCTGCCCGGCCCGCGGTGCACGAGGAACGCCGGCAACGGGTGCACCGCTACGCGTCCCGGCGGGAGAACGCCACCGCCGCGACCGCCAGGACGGCGGCCACCTCGGCCACGAACACCGCGAACCCGGGCCACGGGTCGAGCAGCAGCGGGTTGAACGACTCCGGCGTCGCGATGCGGGCGCCGGCGTTGCCCGGCATCAGCTTGGTCGCCCACTCGCCCCAGGCACCGGGCAGCAGCATGACCATGTTGCCGACGACGAACACCAACCCCAGCACGATGGAGAGCGCCGCGGCGGTGTGCCGCACGAGCAGGCCCACGGCGGCGGCCAGCAGCCCGAGGCCGGCCATGTACAGGCCGCTGCCGACCAGCGCGCGCAGCACGCCGTCGTCGCCGAGCGCCAGGCCGATGCCCTCCCGGTCGAGGAACCAGTTGCCGCCGAGGTAGCCGGCCAGCGCGGTGAGGGTGCCGGCGACGACCAGCGTCCCGGCGAGGACGACGGCCTTTGCCGCGAGCACGGTCCCGCGCCGCGGGGTGGCCGCCAGGGTCGCCCGGATCACCCCGGTGCCGTACTCGCTGGTGACCGCGAGCGTCCCGAGGACGATGGCGGTGACCTGGGCGAACATCATCCCCCAGGTGACGAACGCGCCGGCCGGCTCACCGGTGTCCCCGCGGGCGAGGTCCGCGGCGGCCAGCGCGCAGACCAGCGTGGTGAGCCCCGCCCCGAGGACGAACATCGCGACGACCGACCAGGGCGTCGACCGGACCGTCCAGAACTTGATCCACTCGGCCCGCAGCGTCGCTCCGGCCCCGGGCGTCGCCGGCGCCTCGGCGCGGGTCCACGCGTGCGTCCCGACGGCGGTCACCGCTGCGCCCCCGCGTACTCGACGCTGTCGGCGGTCAGGGTCATGAAGGCGTCCTCCAGCGAGGAGCGGACCAGCGTCAGCTCGTGCAGCAGCAGCCCCGAGCGCCCGACCAGCTCGCCGATGGCGGCGGCGTCGCGCCCCTGGACGCGGAGCTCGCCGCCGTGCGCGGCGACGTCGAGCCCCTCGCGGCGCAGCAGCGTGGCCACCCCGTCGTGCTGCGGACTGCGCACGCGCACGTAGGAGGCGGCGTGCGCGGCGATGAAGTCCGCCGTCGAGCAGTCGGCGAGCACCCGGCCGCGGCCGATGACCAGCAGGTGGTCGGCGGTCTGCGCCATCTCCGACATCAGGTGGCTGGAGACGAAGACCGTGCGCCCCTCGGCGGCCAGGTCGCGGGCCAGGGTGCGCACCCAGCGGATGCCCTCCGGGTCCAGCCCGTTGACCGGCTCGTCGAGGACGACGACCGGCGGGTCGCCCAGCAGCGCCGCGGCGATGCCCAGCCGCTGGCCCATGCCGAGCGAGAAGCGGCCGACCCGGGTGTGCGCGACCGAGGTCAGGCCGACCAGGTCGAGCACCTCGTCGACGCGGCGGACCGGGATGCCGTTGCTCGCCGCCAGCCAGCGCAGGTGGTCGCGGGCCGAGCGGCCGGGGTGCAGCGCCCGGGCCTCCAGCAGCGCGCCGACCTCCCGCAGCGGGGCGGGGGAGTCGGCGTAGCGGCGGCCGTTGACGGTGACGCTGCCGGAGGTGGGCCGGTCCAGGCCGAGCACCATGCGCATCGTCGTGGACTTGCCGGCGCCGTTCGGGCCGAGGAAGCCGGTCACGCGTCCCGGCTGCACGGTGAAGGTGACGGCGTCGACGGCGGTCTTCGCGCCGTAGGTCTTGGTGAGCCGGTGCGCGGTGATCACGCGGCGTCCCGGCGGGACGGGGTCTGGGAGGTCATGCCGTCGAGGCTGTCGGCCGCGGGGCCGGGGGTACATCGGGGAACCCCCTGGACCGACCCTGATCGGTCCCGGAGGGGCTACGCCGACCGGGGGAGCGCCGTTCCCGGGTGCAGCAGCCGGCGCAGGGCGACCGCGGCCTCCCGCCCGGCGCGGTTGGCGCCGACCGTGCTCGCCGACGGCCCGTACCCGACCAGGTGCACCCGCGGCTCGTCCGCGACGGCGGTGCCCGCCATCCGGATGCCGCCCCCGGGCCCGCGCAGGTGCAGCGGGGCCAGGTGGCCGAGCGCGGCGCGGAAGCCGGTGGCCCAGAGGATCACGTCGGCGCGGACGGAGCGGCCGTCGTCCCACGCCACGCCGTCCGGGGTGACCCGGTCGAACACCGGCAGCCGGTCGAGGACGCCGCGCTCGCGGGCCTCCCTCACCCACGGGGTGACCACCAGGCCGGTGATGCCGACGACGCTGCCGGGGGACCGCCCCTCGCGGACGGCGTCGGCCACCAGGGCGACCGCGGCCCGCCCCGCCTCCGGCCCGAACGGCTCCTCCCGCCACACCGGCGGGCGCCGGGTGACCCACGTGGTGTCGGCGACCTCGGCGATCTCGCCGAGCAGCTGGACCGCGGACGCGCCGCCGCCCACGACGACCACCGACCGGCCGGCGAACTCGGCGGCCCCACGGTAGTCGACCGCGTGCATCTGCCGGCCGCGGAACAGCCCCTGGCCGGGGTAGCGCGGCACGAAGGGGGCGGTCCACGTGCCGGTGGCGTTCACGACCGCGTCCGCGTTCCACTCGCCGGCCGACGTCTCGACCAGGAACCGGCCGTCGTCCGAGCGGCGCACCGCCGTCACCCGCACCGGCCGGTGCACGGGCAGCCCGAACTGCCGCTCGTAGTCGGCGAAGTAGGCCGGCACCGCGTCGGCGGCGGGCACGTCGTCGGCCGTCGCGGGGAAGGGCAGCCCCGGCAGGTCGTGCACGTGGTGGGTGCGGGCCAGCGTCAGCGACGGCCACCGGTGCTGCCACGCCCCACCGGCGCGGGTCTCGCCGTCGAGGACGACGAAACCCGCGCCGGGGACGAACCCCTGCCGCGCCAGGTGGTGTGCGGCGCTCAGCCCGGCCTGGCCGGCGCCGATGACGACGACCTCGGCGTCGCTGCTCACACCGCCCACAACCGTGCCGGGCGGACGGACCTTCCTCAGCCCAGCCGCGCGGGGGTGAGCCGCTCCGGCTCGGCGCCGGTGAGCGTGACGGTGTCCTCGGGGTCGTACCCGAACCGCACGGTGACCGCGCCGAGCCGGGCCTCCACCAGGGAGGTGGGGCGCTCGTCCGAGCCGTCGGCCGGCCGGTACCGCCAGTGCTCGGCGAGCACGGGCAGGCCGCGGCGCCGCAGCCACGCGGCCGCCTCCTCCCGGTCGGGGAAGGCGCGCAGAGCCGAGCCGAACAGCGCGTGCGCCACCACGCAGCGGGCGCCGTCGCGCCGCTGGGTGCTCAAGTAGCCCACCAGTTCGCCGTCCTCGTCGCGGTGGACGGGTTCCAGCCCCTCGATCCGGGTCACGTCCCGACGCTAGGGAGCCCCACAACCGGTTTCTCGCATCTTGCGGATCCCTTGCGGTTGCGCGGCGGGAGCCCTGCGGTCGGCCCGCCAGAGTTCCTCGTGTCGCCGGGACACCGGCGAGGACACGAAGACGAGGAGGACACCGTGACCGAGCGGAGCACCCGGGCCGATGGGCGCCGGATCGCCGCGTCCGTCGGCGTCATCGGGATCGCCGCGGCCGTCGCGGGCCTGAGCACCTTCGGGACCTTCACCGACAGCACCACCCCGGTCGTCACCCAGCTCGACACGGGGCTGCTGTCGATCGCGCTCACCCAGGCGGCCGACGCCGCGACGCTGTCGCTGTTCGACCACGGCGTCTTTCTGGCCGGGGACTCGGAGAGCTCGGCGATCGACCTGGTGAACGACGGCTCGGTCGCGCTCTCGGAGCTGCGGCTGGGCTCGGTCGCGACGTCGTCCAGCGTGCTGGACAGCGACCCGGTGCACGGGCTGCAGCTGGACGTCGAGGCCTGCCCGGAGGACTGGGAGTCCGCCGGCGGGACGTGGACCTGCGACGGGACGACGACCAGCCTCTACTCCGGTCCGATCGTGCTCGACGCGGTGCTCGACGGCGCCGCCGGCCTGGCGCCGGGCGGGGTCACGCACCTGCTGCTGACGGCGTCCCTGCCCTCGACGACCGGGGCGGACCTCGTCGAGGGGGCCAGCAGCTCCCTGGACTTCACCTTCAGCGCCGTGCAACGCGCCGGCGCGCCGCGATGAGCCGGCCCTCCGGGGCCTGACAGACAGCCGGCGTCTCCATCGCACGGGGGGACGGAGCCGCCGGCTCGCACGACCGGCGCCGCCGAGGGGGACGGCGGCGCCGGGCGGGACGGCCGGTGTCACCGCGGGGGAACGGTGCCACCGGCTCGCACGACCGGCGTCTCCATCGCACGGGGGGACGGAGCCGTCGGCTCGCACGACCGGCGCCGCCGAGGGGGGACGGCGGCCCCGGTCGAGGGGGACGGACGAGGCCGGCCGCGGGGATCCCGCGGCCGGCCTCGCGGCGTCGGCGGACCCGTTCAGGCGGGCGTGTGGAGGGTTCAGCCCGGCCTGACCACGTGATCGTCGCTCCGTCGGGCGGACACCCAGGACCCGCAGGGCTGCGGCGAGGCCGGTGCGCAGGCCCCCGCTCGCGGGCGGGACCAGCCGCGCGCTCGGCGAGCTCCGTCAGGGCCCCTCGTCACCCCGCGTGGTGCCTCCGGTGTCGTTCCGTCCGCTCTGCGCCCGCCTTCGACACGCGTTACGTTCGAGTGGTGACGGTCGGTGATGGTTCCTTGCGCGCTGCCGCGCCGACCCGCACCCGCACGGCGACCCGCAGGCTGGACCCGGCCCGGGACGAGGCCATCGCCGCGGCAGTGCTCGAGGTGCTCGGTCGCGAGGGGTGGTCGGGGCTCACGATGGACGCCGTGGCCACGGTGGCCGGGGTGGGCAAGGCGACCATCTACCGGCGCTGGTCGAGCAAGACCGACCTCCTCCTGGGGGTCCTGGAGGTCGCCGGTGAGCAGGTCGCGGCCGCCCCGGACACCGGCGACCTCCGCGGCGACCTCGTCGCACTGATGACCGCCACGGTGGACCGGCTCGACGGACCCGCCGGTCGGATGACGCGCAGCCTGCTCGGCGCGGTGGCCGCCGACCCGGCGCTCGCCGAGGCCTACCGGCGCGGCCCGCTGGCCTGCTGGGACCGCGCCTGGGCGACGGTGTTCGACCGGGCCGTCGAGCGCGGTGAGATCAGCCGGGCCGCGGCGGGCTCGGTGGCGACGGAGGTCTGCCCGGCGGTGCTCGTGCTGCGGTGGCTGACCGGGCGCCCCGTCGACGCCGACGTCGTGGCGGAGGTGGTCGACGGGGTGGTGCTCCCGCTGCTGCACTCGCGTCGGACACCGCGCGAGGAACCGTGAGGTCCCGGGCCGCGTCGTCCTGACCTCGCACGGCCGGGGGAACGCGCGTTTCAGACCGGCCCGAACGGGGCAGCGGGCGCAGACCGTCGTCGGGAGGACCGGGTGAACCTGGAGAAGGTCGTCTTCGGGTTCTTCGTCGTGCTCGCGGCGACCCTGAACTTCGGCTTCTTCATCGGCGACATCTCCGACCCGACCCTGCACAACCCCTACGAGTTGTTCGCCGCGGTCGTCGTCAACCTCATCGCCACCGTGCTGAAGTTCGGCGACCGCACCCAGATCGGGGCCGTGCACCTGGCCACCAGCCTGGTCGCCGACCTGCAGCTCATCGGGGCGGCGCTGATGTACGGCTACGCCGTCTACGTCTCGACCGCGGGGCTGACCGCGGCCTGGACGGCGAGCGTCGTGTCGCTGTCCGGCGGCGCACTGCTGGCCAACATCGTCTCCGTCGTCCTGCTGGTGGTGGAGACGGTGTCGTTCCACCGCGGCTGAGGGGAGACCGGCGTGGGCAACCCCCTGCTGACCTTCTGGCACCAGTTGTTCGGCGGGCCGGAGGAGGAGCGACGGGGACGGCGCGCGATCCTCCGTGCCGCGGCGTCCTCGGCCGCCCAGGCATCGGCCACGATCTTCCTGGTCATGCGGCGGATGCGCGCCCCGCTGATCGTGCTCATCGGCATCTTCGCGGTGAGCGTGCTCGGGCTGACCCTCATCCCCGGTCAGGACGCCGAGGGCCGGCCGTGGGACATGGGCTTCTTCGACGCCTTCTACGTCATGAGCTACACCGCCTCGACGATCGGCTTCGGCGAGATCCCGTACCCGTTCACCTACAACCAGCGGATGTGGGTGACGGTCTCGATCTACCTGACCGTCATCGGCTGGGCGTACGCGATCGGGTCACTGCTCGCACTGGCGCAGGACCGCGCCTTCCGCTCCGCCCTGGCGCTGCAGCACTTCACCCGCAAGGTGCGCCGGCTGCGCGAGCCGTTCGTGCTGGTCGCCGGCTACGGGCGGGCAGGGGAGCTGCTCGGGCACTCGCTCGACGCGCTGGGCCGCAGGTTCGTCGTCCTGGACGCGTCCGACGAGCGGATCGACGACCTGGAGCTGGGCTCCTTCCACGCCGACGTCCCCGGCCTGGCCGCCGACGCCCGGGACCCCGGCCACCTCGCCGTCGCCGGCCTGGACCACCCCTGCTGCGAGGCGGTGGTGGCCCTGACCGACGACGAGGAGGTCAACCTGTCGGTGGTCATGGCGGCGGCGCTGCTGCGGCCGGACCTGCCGGTGATCGCGCGGGCGACCTCTCGCGGGATGGCCGAGCGGATGCGGGCGTTCGGGTCGCCGAACGTGGTCAACCCCTTCGACCGGTTCGGCGACCTCCTGCGCCTGGCGCTGCGCGCCCCGGCGGCCTACCAGCTGCTGACCTGGCTGGAGAGCGGGCCGGGTGCGCCGCTCCCGGAGCGCGCCGCCCCGCCGCGCAGCGGTCGCTGGGTGGTCTGCGGCTACGGGCGGCTGGGCCGCGAGCTCACCGGCGACCTGCGGGCCGAGGGCATCCGGGTCACCGTCGTGGAGTCCGCGCCGACCGACGTCGCGACCGACGGTCTGCTGGTCGTGGACGGCTCCGAGCCCGGCGCGCTGACCGAGGCCGGGCTTGAGGACGCCGTCGGGTTCGTGGCCGGCACCGACAACGACATCGCCAACCTGTCGCTGGTCGCGGCGGCCCGGCGGACCAACCCCCGCCTGTTCGTCGCGGCACGGCAGAACCGGCCGGCGAGCGCCCCGCTGTTCGCGGCGATGGACACCGACGCGCTGCTCGTGCCGACCGAGGTGATCGCCCACGAGGTCTACGCCCAGCTGGCGACGCCCCTGCTGTGGCGCTTCCTCCGCGAGATGCCCGGCCACGGGGACGCGTGGGCGGCCGAGCTGGTCGACCGGCTCAGGGAGCTGTGCGGCCGGCACCTGCAGTCGCTGTGGAAGGTCCGGCTCACCGACGCCGAGGCGCCCGCACTGGTGCGCTGGCTGGCCACGGGGGAGGCCCGCGTGGGCGACCTGCTGCACAACCCGGAGGACCGGGACGAGCCGCTGCACGCGTTGGTGCTGCTCGTGCTCCGCGGCGGCGAGGCGACGCTGGCCCCGGACGGCGACTTCCCGCTGCGCGTGGGCGACGAGCTGCTGCTGGCCGGGTGGGCTGCGGCGCGGCGGGCGCTGTCGACCGTCCTCGTGGTGGACGCCACCCTCGAGCACGTGCTGACCGGACGACGGGTGCCGTCGAGCTGGATCTGGCGCAAGCTCAGCCGCACCCCGGCGCCGGCCGAGGAGACGGCGTCGCGGCCGACCGCGCCCACGCCGTCCTGACGCCCGAGGGCCTCCTCCGGAGGGCCCGCCGGTGCTTCACTGACAGGAGCCGACGCGTCGGCCGTGAGCACCGGTCGAGGCGGAGCCGCACGGGCGAGGAGCCGCACATGGACACGTCGACCGCACCCGCTCCCGCTCGCACCGCCGCGCGCACGTGCGTGGCCGGCGACATCGGCCGGGAGCGCCGGGAGATCGAGGTCGAACCGGTGACCGAGCCGGCGCCGGCCGAGCCGCAGCCGGTCCCGGCACCGGCACCGGCTGCTCCGGCCCCGGCGTGACGGCCGGGCCCGAGCCGCCCGGGGACCCGCCCACGCTGGTCCCCGGCGAGCTGCGGGGCTACCGCCGGTTCCGCCTCGCCGAGGACGGGCTCCGCCCCCCGGTGCACGTGGCCAGCGGGCCCTGGAGCGGCCGGGTCCACTCCGCCCGGTGCGCCGTGGACGAGACGCACGCGCCGCCGGCGTGGGGCTGCGGCTGCGGCCTCTACGGCTGGTACCACCCGAGCCACGCCGGCCCCGGGGCCGGCTGGGGGGACGTGACCGCGGTGATCGCCGCCCGCGGCCGCATCGTCCTCGGCGACACCGGCTTCCGGGCCGCCGCGGCGCGGGTGGAGGCGGTCACCCTCCCGCGCCGCACCCGGCTCCGCCCGCGCAGCCGGCGCCGGTGCGAGCGGCTGCTCGCCGAGCGGTACCCGCGGGCGGCGGTCTACCGGTCCCGGCGGGCCATGGTCCGCCGGCACCCGCCCGAGGACCTGTCCGCCCTGGGCGTCACCGTCCGCGCCAGCCGCGCACCGCGCTACCGCTGGGCGGCGGTCGTGGTGTGGCTGGCCGGCGTCCTGACGGTGTGCTCGGTCGCGGTGGTCCCGCGGAGGACGCTGGCCGCGCTGGGCCCGGCGGAGTGGCTGGCGGCCCTGGGCGGCTTCGTCCTGTGGCAGGTCGCCCTCGTGTGGCTGGTGTTCCGGGGCTCGCCGCCGCCGGCGGGCCGGGACGCGGGCCCGGCCGGTCAGGCGCCGCGGTAGGTGCCCAGCGTCCACAGGTTGCCGTCGGCGTCGCGGACGTCGAACTGGTGGGAGCCGTAGTCGGTGTCGTGCGGCTCGCGCAGCACCTGCACCCCCGGCATGGCGCGCACCCGCTGCCAGGCGGCGTCGACGGTGGCGGCCTCGGCGGCGACGACGTAGACGCCCTGCGGGCCGAGCGCGCCCCAGTCGCCGGGCTTGCCGCGGCTGCCGAACATGACGCCGCCGCCGTCGGGCCAGCGGGCCTCGGCGTGCTCGACGGTCCCGTCCTCGCCGCGGTAGCAGGCGGTGATCGTGAAGCCGAGTCCCTCGGTGAGGAAGCGGGTGCCGGCGTCGACGTCGGTGAAGCCGACGCTGGGCCAGACGGTGGGGGCGGGGACCTGCGTGTGTGTCGACGTGGTCATGCCGGGGAGGGTGCCTCGCCGTCGGCGGGGCTGTCTTGGACGAATGGGAGCTCCTCGCGCAGCCAGGTGCCCACGCTGCAGCCGGCCAGCGCCCGCCACTCCCGGGCCAGGTGCGGCTGGTCGGCGAAGCCGCAGCGGACGGCGATCTCGGCCAGCGGCGGGCGGCGCGGGTCGACCAGGAGCCGGCGGGCGGCCTCGAACCGGGCGACCCGCGCGGCCTGCTTGGGGGTGAGCCCGGTCACGAGCCGGAACCGCTCGGTCAGGTGCCGCCGGCTCCACCCGACGTGCCCGGCGAGGTCCTCGACCCGGCAGCGGCCGGCGCTGCCGTGCACCAGGCGCCAGGCCTCGCCGACCTCCGGCGGCAGCGGAGCGGGACGCCCGCCGAGGCGGGCCAGCAGCGCGGCGTCGAGCCGGCCGAACCGCTCGGCCCAGCCGGGGGCCTCGACGAGCTGCTCGACCAGTCGCCCGGTCGCGGGACCGAGCACGTCGCCCAGGTCGACCGCGCGCTCGCCGAGCTCGCCCGCGGGCAGGCCGAGCAGGGCCGAGGCGCCCAGCGGGGTCAGCGAGTACTGCAGCCCGTCCTGGGATCGGCCGGCGTCGATCAGCGCGGGCCGGGTGTGCAGGCCCCCGACGACGGCGTGGGCGGTGACCGGGCCGCCGAGGGTGAGCCGCAGGGGGGCGGCCAGCTCCACGACGAGGCTCAGGTGGCGGGAGGGCAGGCCGCGGTGCACCCCGGTCGGGTTGGCCGGGACGCGGTAGCCGTGTGCCTGGGCGACGAACGGCCGCAGCGGAGCGGGCACGCGGTGCACGACGAGCACGGTCGGCGACCTCCTCACCTGGCGGCCGCCCATCCTGCCCGTCGTCCGGGGAGGTGGGGAGCGGGCCGCCCACGGCGCGGCCCGCGCTGCGCGGACCGGGTCGATCAGCCGAGGCGGCAGGCCGGGGCCTGCGCCTCCCGGCCCGGCTCGTCGGCGGCCGGTCGCACCGTGGACGCGCGGCCCAGCCCGAGGTCGTCCAGCGCCTGCTCGTAGCACTCGTGCAGCAGCAGGAGACGACCGATGAGCCGGTCGACGGGGTCCGCGGCCCGGTCCGGCGCGTCGGGGTCGTCCAGCAGGTCCCAGAAGAGGGAGGCGCACTGCTCCCCGTCCCCGTAGAGCAGCCGGGTGTCCGAGGTCGGACGCACGTGCAGAGCGGCCGTGAACCGATCGGACACCCTCCGGTGGAGCGCTGCGGTGAGGTCGCGGTAGCGGGCCATCCGCCGCAGGTGCAGCCGCCACGCCCCGCGGCCCCCCGACCGCACCGGGCGCTCGACGCAGAGGCCGATCGCCCGGCCGAGCAGCGGGACGAGCCGGGACCGGTCGGCGTCCGCGAGCCGGTCGTTGGCGATGCGCATGACCAGCGCAAGGTCCGCGTCCACGCAGTGCGGGTCGTCGCTGAACGGCTCACCGGCGAGGAGCGCCGTGTACTCCATGAAGCAGGCGCCTTCCGACGGGTTGCGGTGCTTGCCGCGCTCCAGGACGGGCATCGCGGTCGGCGGGGTCGCGTCGGGTCGTTCGCGCATGGTGGGCCTCCCGTGGTCAGCGCCGGTTCGCCATCGTGCCGCGCTGCCCGACCAGCCGCCGCTGGACCGACCAGCCGCAGACGCCGAGCACGAGCCACGCTGCGGTGTCGATGACCGCCTCGGCCGTGGTGTCCGGCGTGCGCAGGAAGCCCAGCGTGTCCGGCCACACCCGTGCCAGCCCGCTGAGGGCGAGCCCGGCGCCGCCCAGCGCGCAGGCCCAGATGACGGCCGTCTCGCGGAAGCGCTGCGTGGCCAGGCCGGTCAGCACGGCGACCGCCACCACGAACAGGATCGCGAGGACCACGTTGCCGTCGTCCCCCTGCAGCAGCCCGAACAGCTTCGCCCCGATGACCCCGCCGGCGAACGCCCCCACGACGAAGAGAGCCGCCCGGAACACGAAGGTGGCCAGCACCCAGGCCACCACGGCGGAGCAGGCGGCGACGACGACCGCGACGCCGGGGGAGCCGCCGAGCGACTCCGCCAGCAGCCAGCCGAGCGCGAAGCCGGACGCCAGCACCGTCAGGTGGATCGACAGCCGGCCGGCGAAGCACAGCAGCAGGCCGACGACGACCACGCCGACGCCGGTCACGCCGCACGCTCCTTCCAGCGCGACACCGGGTCCGGCCGGCTCGCGGTGCTCCCCATGACTCGGCCTCCAGGCTCGGGGGCGGGCTGGGACGATCGTCCGGGCCGCGGGCCGGTCCTGCGTCATCCCCGAGGGGTGAGTCGGTGCGCAGGCGGGGCGCCGGGAGCGCACGGAGACGACGAAGCGGCCTCGTTCGGTGGAGGCTCGGTCATCGGTGCTCAGGGCTTCGCACGGGCACCGGCTCGCGGCCACGCAGCAGCCCCTCTTGCGACGCGTCGACGTGGGCGGCGGCTCACCGGGCGGGTCCCACGGGAGGGCGACCGAGGGGCACGGGTCCGTCCTGCCGTGTTCCGCTCGAGCTCCCTGCGACGGGACGGCGACGCGAGCGATGAGTTCGGGGGTGCCCGGCAGTCTCCCCCGTGAGGCGCGGGGCGGCCCCGGGCGGTGGCTGTCCTCCGAGCACGACCGACCTGCATCAGCAGT
The DNA here is from genome assembly GCF_054050155.1 of Geodermatophilus sp. SYSU D00703. Classification (NCBI taxonomy): domain Bacteria; kingdom Bacillati; phylum Actinomycetota; class Actinomycetes; order Geodermatophilales; family Geodermatophilaceae; genus Geodermatophilus; species Geodermatophilus sp. SYSU D00703. Next base: position 109,899 of record NZ_JBJGYU010000007.1, read on the forward strand.
GTCCCGAGGGGAGGACCGTCCCGACGGCTACGTCGACCGGGCCGGCGTGACCACGAGCGGAAGGAGCCACCCGTGCTGAGGCAGGTCGCGGAGGGTGTGCTGGTCCACCGGAGCGAGTTGCTCCGGAACAACGCCGTGGTCGTGCGAGGCCGGGCCGGCGTGCTGCTCGTCGACCCGGGGATACGCGGCTCCGAGATGGTCTGCCTCGCGCACGACCTCCGCGAGTTGGGCCAGCCCGTCGTGGCGGGCTTCTCGACGCATCCTGACTGGGACCACGTGCTCTGGCACGCCGAGCTCGGCGAAGCGCCCCGCTACGGGACAGCCCGCTGTGCGGCTCACGTGCGAGATCTGCTGTCGGACGCGGACTGGGAGGCCCGCGTCGCCGAGGGGTTGCCGCCGGAGATCACCGAGGAGGTCCCGCTGGACCTGTTCGGCCTCATCACCGGTCTGCCGGCCGGAACTGCGCACGTTCCCTGGGATGGCCCTCGAGTGCGGATCATCGAGCATCCGGCTCATGCTCCGGGGCATGCGGCGCTGGTGATCGAGGAACGCGGCGTTCTCGTGGCCGGCGACATGCTCTCCGATGTCCTGATCCCGATGCTCGACGACGTGAACAGCACCGAGGACCCGATCGAGGACTACCTCGTCGGGTTGCGGCTGCTCGAGGGCGTGGCGGACGACGTCGACGTCGTCATCCCCGGTCACGGGTCCGTCGGCGGGGCCGATCAGGTCCGCGCACGGATCGACCAGGACCGCGCGTACGTGCACGCCCTGCGCAACGGCCGTGATCCTGACGACCCGCGGATCGGCCCATCGGTCGAGCCCGGCTGGGAATGGGTGAGCGACGTACACGCAGGGCAGGCCCAGAGCCTCGCCCGGAGGAGCGAGCGCGACGGGGCGCCCGGCTGACGATCCCTGACTGGGGCGCGTGGGCTTGCTGGCCGGCGTCGTGGACGTCTCCGTGGCACCGCAGCCGGCGCCGTCGGGGCACGCGGGTCGGACTCGCAGGTCAGGAGCCGTACCCGTGGAGGAGAGGTGCGCCATCAGGGACTCGAACCCCGAACCCGCTGATTAAGAGTCAGCTGCTCTGCCAATTGAGCTAATGGCGCGTGTCGTCCGGCTCGCCGGCAACGAGAGAGAACGATACCAGCGCCGTCGGAGGGGCCGTCGGGGTGGTCCTCCGGCCCGGCGTCCGCCCCTGTTCCGGTTCCAGCGTGGACACTGGAGCACCGGTGCAGGCGGCCGGGTCGGACCGGCTGCCGACGAGGTGGAGGCGAACGCATGCGACGGACGACCGTGCTGGTGGCGGCGGGTGCGCTGGTCCTGCTGAGCGGGTGCCAGGGCAGCGAGGGCGGCGGGCAGGCGAGCGCCGAGCCCACCGCGACGGCGGCCCCGGCGACGGTCGAGGTGTCCCCGGCCGACGGCGCGGCCGACGTCTCGCCGTCCGCGCCGGTGGAGATCTCCGTCACGGACGGCGAGCTCGCCGACGTCACCGTCGTCGACGGCGCCGGTGCGCCGGTGACCGGCTCGGTCGCCGACTCGCCCGACGACCCGGCCACCGACGTCTGGACGCCGGACACCCCGCTGGCCTACGCCACCAGCTACACGCTCACGGCGACCGCGGAGAACGCCGACGACGCCGCGACGGAGACCACGGCCACGTTCACCACCGTGGACCCGGCGACGGTCACCACGCCCTCGATCGGGCCGCTGGACGGGCAGACGGTCGGCGTCGGCATGCCGATCCGGGTCTACTTCGACGAGCCGGTCACCGACAAGGCCGCCGTGGAGAGCCACCTGCAGGTCACCAGCTCGACGCCCACCGACGGCGTCTGGAACTGGTTCAGCGACACCGAGGTCCACTTCCGGCCGTCCCAGTACTGGCCCGAGAACACCGACGTCACGCTGGAGGCCGACCTCTTCGGCATCGATTTCGGCAACGGCGTGTGGGGCGAGAAGGACCGCACGGTCTCCTTCCGGATCGGTGAGCGGCACGTCTCGATCGCCGATGCGTCCACCCACACGATGGAGGTCTACGACGGCGACCAGTTGGTGCAGACCTGGCCGATGAGCGCCGGCAGCCCGGACAACCCGAGCTACAACGGCCCCCACGTGGTCACCGACATGAACCGCGACATGATCATGGACTCCAGCACCTACGGCGTGCCGGTCGACAGCCCGAACGGCTACCGCACCCCGGTCGAGTACGCCGTCCGCATCTCCGACAGCGGCGAGTTCGTGCACGCCGCGCCCTGGTCGGTCGCCCAGCAGGGCCGGGCGAACGTGTCCCACGGCTGCATCAACCTCTCCACCGAGCGCGCCCGCTGGTTCTTCGAGTTCTCCCAGCCGGGCGACGTCGTGGAGATCCGCGGCTCCGACGCGGGCACGCTGCGCTCGAACATCCACGACTGGACCATCCCGTGGGAGGAGTGGCAGGCCGGCAGCGCGCTGAAGTGAGCTGACGCCTCACCACGGCGTTTCCGCGGTGCTCGGGACGGGAATCGACACTCCGGTTTCCGAGCTAAGGAGAGTGCCGTGGACACCTGGCTGATCGTGCTCATCGTCGTCGTGGCGGTGGTGGTGCTCGCGCTGCTGGCCCTGACCATGGCCAAGCGCAACCGGATCAACTCCGCGCGCAAGCGCGAGCAGGCCCGCGACCACCTGCGCGAGGCCCAGCTGCGCGGCGCGCAGGCGGAGAAGGAGCGGGCGGCCGCCGAGGAGCAGGCCGCCCGGGCCCGGCGCGAGCGCGCCGAGGTCGAGGAGCGGACCCGGCTGGCCGAGCGGGAGGCGGAGCAGCGCGCCGCGGCGGCGCAGGAGCACGCGTCGGCGGCCGACCAGCTGCGCGCCAAGGCCGAGAAGCTGGCCCCGGGCCTGGCCGACTCGCACGGCCGGCACTCCGGTGACCCCCACCCCGACGGCACGCCGGCCGACGGCCGGTACGCCGACGGCGGCCGCTACGACGGCGGTCAGGGACAGCCGGCCGGTCCCGACCAGCCCGCCGGAGGCGCGACCCGCCGCTGAGTTCTCGCCCCTCGGACGGTCTGCACGTCCGAGGGGCGGACTCTGCGCCCCGCCGACGGACCTGGAGGGGCGCCATGACCGACCTGCTCGCCATCGGTACGCGCAAGGGCCTGTGGCTGGCCCGCAGCGACGACGACCGCCGCACCTGGACCCTGGGGGAGCCGCACCTGCTCGCCCAGGAGGTCGCCGCGGTGTCGATCGACACCCGCCGGCCGACGCCGCGGGTCCTCGCGGGCATCCAGTACGGGCACTGGGGGCCGACGGTCATGCGGTCCGACGACCTCGGCGCCAGCTGGCAGGAGACCGAGTCCGGCGCCATCCGCTTCCCCGAGGACACCGGCGCCGCGCTCGCCCGGGTGTGGCAGCTGCGCCCCGACAGCGCCGACCGCGCGGACGTCGTGTGGGCCGGGTGCGAGCCGCACTCGCTGTGGCGGAGCACCGACGGCGGCTGCAGCTTCGAGCTGGTCCGCGGCCTGTGGGAGCACCCGCACCGGCCCACCTGGGAGCCGGGCGGCGGGGGAGGTGCGGTGCACACCGTGCTGCCCGACCCGGCGTCGGACCGCGTCACGATCGCGATGAGCACCGGCGGGGTCTACGTCAGCGAGGACGGCGGGGGCGAGTGGACCCCGCGCAACTCCGGGATCAGCGCCGTCTTCCTGCCCGAGCCCCCGCCCGAGTACGGCCAGTGCGTGCACAAGGTCGCCGTCGACGCGGCCGGCCCCGACCGGATGTACGCGCAGAACCACTTCGGCGTCTTCCGCACCGACGACGCGGGCAAGGGCTGGACGTCGATCGCCGGCGGCCTCCCCGCCGACTTCGGCTTCCCGATCGTCGCCTCGCCGTCCACTCCCGGGACGGCGTGGGTGGTGCCCCTGGTCGCCGACATGCAGCGGGTGCCGCCGGAGGGCCGGCTGCGGGTGCACCGCACCCGGGACGCCGGCGAGACCTGGACCGAGCTGGGGGACGGGCTGCCCGACCGCTTCTGGGCCGCGGTCATGCGCGACGGGTTCTGTGCCGACGAGGCCGACCCCACCGGACTCTACGTCGGCACCCGCGACGGTTGCGTCTACGCCAGCGCCGACGAGGGCGACACCTTCACCCTGGTCGCCGACCACCTGCCCGACGTGCTGGTGGTCCGCGCCGCGAGGATCGGCTGATGAGTGTCGAGGTGGTGCTGCCCGGCGTGCTGGCAGACCTCGCCGGCGGGGCCAAGCACCTGCAGGTCGACTCCGGCGGCGGCACGCTCCGGGAGGTGCTCGACACGCTCGCCACCGAGCACCCCCTGCTGGACCGCCGGATCCGCGACGAGGCGGGTGTCCTGCGGCGGTTCGTGAACGTCTACGTCGACGGCGACGACGTCCGGTTCACCGGCGGCCTGGGCGCGCCCGTGCCCGACGGCGCCGTGGTGCAGGTGCTGCCGTCGGTGGCCGGCGGGTGAGCGGACAGGGCGGGAGCATCGCAGCGAGGAGCGCAGCGCCCCGCGGGAGGAGCGGGTGCACCGAGCGGACGAAGGCGAGAGGGGGCCGGCTCAGAGCGTGGCGAGGGTGGCGCACTCCGCGCACAGCTGGGAGTTCTCGTACCCCTCCGGTGGCCACACGGTCTGCTCGTCGACGGCGACGTAGGCGCCGCACAGCGCCTTGCGGCTGCGGCCGGTGACCCGGCCGATCGTGGCGTGCGCCGGTCCGATCTGCCGCGGCTGCAGGCCCTCGAGGCTGCCCACCGAGCCGACCATCACGACGGCGCGAGCGGTCCCGTAGGAGTAGGCGAGAGTCATGGCCCCAGCGTCGCCAGGCCCGCCGGGGCCGACCAGCACCCCGGCGAGCGTGTTCGGCGCTCCCGTCACTGCCGCCCCACGCGGCACGCCGGACGGCGCCGGGATCACCGGCCGGTGACGGCGGACCGGGCGACCGGGGCGGCCGCCGTCGTGAAGCTCCACGAGGCGCCGGTGAAGCGGTTGCCGGCGGCGTCCCGCACCGCGGTGCCGACCGACACCGTGTAGCGGGTCCCCGGGGCCAGGTCGGCGGTCGGCACGAGGGCCACCGAGGCCGTGGGCGGGTCGATGCGCAGCTCCACCGGGACCGTGTCCCCCCTGGCCGACCGCAGCGTGACCGAGGAGCGGCCGAGGCCGGTCACGGGCTCGCTGAACACCAGGCCGACGGTGGCGTCGGGAGCGACCCCGGTGGCGCCGGGCCCCGTGCTCCGCCCGGTGATCGTCGGGCGCACCCGGTCCGGCGCCGGGGTCCGGTCGGTGGTCGTCGGCGCGGCGGTGCCCGCCGTCGGCGCCGGTGCGGCGGTGGTGAACGACCAGGACACCGGCGCGAGGCGGTTGCCCGCCGGGTCCTCGATCTCGCCGCCGAGGCCGGCCGTGTAGCGCGTCCCCGGCGCCAGGTCCACGGACGGGTCGAGGACGGCCGCACGGGTGCCGGCGTCGTACCGGACGGCGGCGGGGACCGCCTCGCCCCCACCCTCGGGGCGCAGCACCATCGTCGCGGGGTCGACCCCGGTGACCGGCTCGCTGAACGTGGCGGTCACGGTCGCGTCCGGTGGCACGCCGCCGGTGCCGTCGGTCGGGGTGGCCCCGGTGACGGTGGGGACGGCGGTGTCGGGCGCGGGCCCGGTGGTGAAGGTCCAGGAGGTCCGGGCCAGGGCGTGGCCAGCGGCGTCCCGGATGCCCTCGGTCACGGTCGCCACGTGGCCGGCCTCGGGCGTGAGCGGCGCCGCCGGGTCGAGGGTCGCCACCCGCGACGCCGGGTCGTAGGTGACCGTCGCGGGCACGGCGCCGTCCGGACCGGTCAGCGTCAGCGTCGAGCCGTCGACGCCGGTGACCGGCTCGCTGAACGTGGCCGTCACCGGCGCGTCCAGGGCGACGGCGGACGCGCCCGACGAGGGCGTGACCGCGGTCGGCGCGGGAGCCGTGGTGTCCGGCGCCGGGGCGGTGGTGAAGGTCCACGTCGTGGTGGCCAGCGGGAGCCCGGCGGAATCGGTGATCCCCCCGGCCGCGGCGGTGTAGGTGGAGTCCCAGGCCAGCGGGGCGCTCGGCAGGAGCGACGCGGTGCGGGTGGCGGCGTCGTACGCGACCTCCGCCGCGACGGCACCGCCCGGGCCGGTGAGCGTCAGGCTGCCGGCGTCCACCCCGGTGACGTCCTCGCTGAACACGGCGGTAACCGGCGCGTCGGGCGCGACCCCGGTGCCGCCCGGCGCGGGGGACTGCCCACCGACCTGCGGGGGCACGGTGTCGGCGGGGTCCTCGGCCCGGTCGGTGTCCTCGGCTGGGGCGGTGTCCTCGGCCGGGACGGTGCCCTCATCCGGAGTGGGGCCCTCGTCGGCCGGCAGCGGGGTGTCGCCGGTCGCCGGGGAGGCCTCGCAGCCCTCGGCCGGACCGGGGGTCTCGGCCGGCCCGGTGACGCGCATGATCGCGACCGGCCGCGGCGGGTCGAGCTCCGTCCCGGCCTGCTGGGGCCGGTCGAGCTCCGTCCCTGCCGGTGCCTCGTCAGGTGTCGTCCCGTCCGGTCGCTCGGCGGGCACCTCCCCGTCGGGCACCGCCTCGTCGGGCACGGCCTCGTCGAGCACCGCCTCGCCGAGCACCGTCGCGGCGGGCGTCGTCTCGGCCGGCGTGGTCTCGGCCAGCGGCTCGGCGTACTCCTCGTGCCCGATGCCGTGGCCGTTGCCGAGCAGCACGGCCTGCCGCTGCTCGAGGGTGAGGCCCTCGTCGTTGCGGGTGCCGGCGAACGGCGTCCGGTAGCGGACCTGGAACCCGCCGTCCGGGTCGGTGGCGACCACCTCGTCCGGGTCGATCAGGTACCCGCCGGTGTCGTTGGCGAACGGGTCGGCCGACAGCTCCGTGACGGGGATGGGCTCGCCGTCGGCGTACCGGGCGACGCCGGCCACGAGCACGTCCCCGGTGGCGGGGTCCAGGAACGGCGCGCCGGTCCACCGCAGGTCGTCGACGGTGACCTCGTCGCTGTCCTCCGGCGTGGTGACGACGAGCCGGTCGCCGGGGCGGATGTCGGGGGTCTGCACGTCCCAGCAGTCCCCGGGCCGGGCGGCGACCTCCGCCGGGCCGCGGTTGACCTCCAGGCCGGGGCCGCCGTCCTCGAGGAGCCGGGCCGGCCCGCTCGCCCGCCCGAGGACGAGGTCCTCGCCGCTGTCCGGGTCCCGGCGCAGCACCTCCACGACCAGCGGCGTCCCCTCGGGGTAGCCGTGGACCGCCACCGAGTCCGCGTCGTGCGAGACGGTGACGCGCTCGCCCTCGTCCACACCGGGGCCGGTCAGGGACGCCTGGGCCGGCGTCGCTCCGATCAGGTCCTGGCCGACGAGGGCGAGCGCGGTGCCGGCGACCACCGTCGCGACCGCGCCCCGCCGGGTGCGACGGGCGAGGGACGAGCTGGACATCGCGGCTCCCGGGTCCTCCGCGGTCCTGGGCTCCCTGCCTACGACGCGTGGCCGTCCGTCGTCCCGGACGGCGGCGCCGCGACCGCTGGGTCGACCCTGGAGGGGCGCGGGCGGTCGCGGATCCCGGATCCGGGGGGTGTGCTCGGCGGTCCGCGGTCCCCGAAACGGGGGGTGTCGGCCGGTGGTGCTACTGCCGCCTCTCCAGCAGCCACATGACGAACCCGACGATCATGATCAGCGCCACGATGACCACCGCGATCCAGATGTCCATCGAAGTCATCAGCCGATCCCTCCTCTGCATGCGCGTGGGGTCGCCTCGGTTCGGCGGCCGGGGGGCTGGTCTTCGGACGCAGCGACGCTAGGTCGCACCGGATCGGGCCCGGTTCGGCAGAAGGGGTGCTTTGCCAACTTCTTGCCGAACTCACAGGAAGCACGCAGGTACTCACAGGAAGCGCACAGGTGCCGGCACCCGGGGGCGTGACACCACGCCTGGAGCGCTGCATCCTGACGCTGACGAGGGCGGCGCCCCCCCGGACGGCTGCGGAATGGAGTCGATGCCGTGCGCACTCGGATCATCGGCGTGGCCGTGCTCGCCTCCGTTCTCGCGACCTTCCTGTTCGGTGTCCCGCTGGCGGTCGCGGTGCTGCAGTACGTCGTCCAGCACGAGCGTGGACACCTGGTCCGGGTGGCGAACGAGGTGGCCATCGAGGTCTCCGACGACGTGGGCAGGGACCGCCCGATCGACCGTGACGACATCACCGACGTCGGGGACGACGGCGAGGACCTGCAGGTGGCCGTGTACGACGACGACGGAGGGCGGCTGGCCGGGGTGGCCCCCGCGGACGACCTCGGCGTCCTGGAGCAGGCGCTGGACGGCGAGATCAAGGGCGGTGTCGACGGCGACGTCCTCGTCGCGGCCGCCCCGGTCACGCACGCCGACGAGGTGATCGGCGCGGTGCTGGTCTCCGAGGACCGCACGGACGTGCTGGGCCGGGTGGCGGTGATCTGGGCGGGGATGGCCGGCCTCGCCGCGGCAGCGGTGACCGTCGCCTGGCTGGTCGGCCGCCGCCAGGCGCGGCGGCTGGCCCGCCCGCTGGAGGACCTGGAGGAGACCGCCCGCCGGCTCGGGGACGGCGACTTCAGCGTGCGCAGCCGCCGGGGCGGCATCCCCGAGCTCGACTCCGTCGGGGCGGCGCTCGACACGACCGCCGCCCGCCTCGACGACCTGCTCGCGCGCGAGCGCGCGTTCTCCGCCGACGCCTCCCACCAGCTGCGCACGCCCCTGGCCGGGCTGCGCCTGCGGCTGGAGTCCGCGCTGGAGCAGCCCCACCAGGACCCGCGGCCGGCGATCGCCGCCAGCCTGGCCGACGCCGACCGCCTGGAGACGACGATCGAGGAGCTGCTGCTCCTCGCCCGCGCCGGGCAGGCCACGGCGGCCGGGCCGGTCGACCTCGGGACCCTGGTCGGGGAGCTGTCGCCGGAGTGGGGTGCGCGGCTGGCACTGCAGGGCCGCGACCTGGTGGTCCGGGTCGACCCCGACGTCCCGCAGGCACGCGCGTCGGTCGCCGCGGTCCGGCAGGTCCTCGCCGTGCTGGTCGACAACGCGACGGTGCACGGCGCCGGCCCCGTCACCGTGGCGGTGCGCTCCGCCAGCGGCGCGGTGGCGGTGGACGTCGGCGACGAGGGACCCGGCGTGTGCCTGCCCTCCGGGCTGCTGTTCGTCCAGCGCGCCGACCGCCGCGACGGGCACGGGATCGGCCTGGCGCTGGCCCGCCGGCTCGCCGAGGCCGAGGGCGGACGGCTGCACCTCACCCAGCCGTCGCCGCCGGTGTTCACCCTGCTGCTGACGGCGGCCGAGGCGGTCGCGGGGGAGCCGGCGGGCGCCGACGCGGCGACCTCCGCCGGCGTGCTGAGCTCGGGTCAGGGCTCCTGACGGGGCGGTGCTGACGCGGACGGGCGAGAGGCCCTGGTCAGTCGCCTGACCAGGGCCTCTCCCGTGTGGGGTGAGTGACGGGGCTCGAACCCGCGACACCCAGGATCACAACCTGGTGCTCTACCAGCTGAGCTACACCCACCACGTCTCCCGGACGCCTGCTGCAGGAGCGGGTCGACCGGGGAACCGGGGCAACGATACCGGGTCTCAGGCGCCCGACGCCGCCGGGGGTGCCTCGCCGGGCACCTCGCCGGGCCGGCCGGCGTCCTCGGCGGCGAACAGCGCCGCGAAGGACTCGGTGACCTGCGCGGAGGTGGCCTGCGCCTCGGTGGTCGAGGGGCCCGAGCCGTCCACGAAGAGCGTCCGGCGGTAGTACGCCAGCTCCCGGACCGACTCGATGATGTCGGCCAGCGCGCGGTGGGCCAGCCCCTTCTGCGGCTGCGCGAAGTACACCCGCGGGAACCAGCGGCGGGCGAGCTCCTTGATCGAGGAGACGTCGATCATCCGGTAGTGCAGGTGGTCGTCGAGCTCGGGCATGTCGCGGGCGAGGAAGCCGCGGTCGGTGCCGATCGAGTTGCCGCACAGCGGTGCGGTGCGCCGCTCGGGGACGAAGCGCTTGACGTAGGCGAGCACCTGCTGCTCGGCCTCCGCGACGGTGAGCGTGGCGGCGCGCACGGCCTCGGTCAGGCCGGACTTGGCGTGCATCTCGGTCACGACGTCGGCCATGCCGGCGAGGTCGTCGTCCGACGCCGAGATGACCAGGTCCAGCCCCGGGTGCAGGACGTTGAGCTCGGAGTCGGTGACCAGCACCGCGACCTCGATGAGCTTGTCCCGGGTGAGGTCCAGCCCGGTCATCTCGCAGTCGATCCAGACCAGGTGTCCCGCGCTGTCAGCCACGACCGACGACCCTACGTCCCGCTCGCCACGACTGCCCGCGTGTCGGCTCCATAGCGCATCCGCCACACCGGTGCCAGTCGGGGCTCCGGAGAAGTGTCCGGCGACCACTACGCTCGGCCTGATCCGCCCCGAGACCAGGAGTTCCGCCGTGCCCGCTGCCGCACCCGCCGCGACCGACCGAGCGGTCCTCCCGGCTCCGGGTTCCCTCCCCGCCGCGCTCCGGCACCCCCTGCTCGCGCTGCGCTGGCTGTGGGCGGCCTACGCGACGCCCGGCCGCCCGGGCCGCCCGACGGGGCAGCAGGAGCTGCGCTGGTTCTACGCCGCGTGGCTGGGCGCGTTCCTGCTGAAGATGCTCGGCTCCTCCTGGGACGTCTCCTGGCACTTCAAGTGGCTGCGCGACGACCTGGCCCCGCCGCACCTGCTCAACTCGGCCGGCACCGCCGTGGTCGTCGCGCTCGTGGTCTTCCACAGCTACACCGGCTATGGCGTCGACCGCCGGGCGCTGCGGCTGATGCAGGTCGGGATCGCGACCTTCCTGGTCGCCATCCCGGTCGACATCGTCAACCACCGCATCAACGGCCTGGACATCACCAGCTGGAGCCCCAGCCACGCCCTGCTCTACATCGGGACGGCGATCATGCTGGCCGGCGCCATCCGCGGCTGGTGGCTCCACGCCGCGCCCGGCCGCCCCCGCGACCTCGTCGCGCTCGGGCTGTGGCTGTTCTTCGTCGAGAACGTCGTCTTCCCGAACCAGCACCAGGAGTACGGCGTCCTGTCGCTGCAGGCCTACGAGGCCGGCCGGACGACGGCCGAGCCGCAGCTGCTCGACTTCGCCGCCTCCCAGGGGCAGACGCCGACCACGTTCATGCTCCCTGTGCCCGCCTGGGTGCACCCCGCGTGGATGCTGTGCGCCGGCCTGCTGGCGCTCGTGGTGGCCCGCAGGCTCGTCGGTCTGCGCTGGACGGCGACCGCCGTCGCGGCCACGTACCTCGCCTACCGGGGCGTCATGTGGCTGGGCCTGGTGGCGATGGACTTCCCGCCGTCGGTGCTCCCGCTGGTGTTCCTCGTCGCGGCGGTCGCCATCGATCTCGCGGTGACCCTGCGGGTGCCGGGCTGGCTGGCGGGGCCGCTGGTCACGGCGGTCTTCTACGTCGCCGGCGCCGGCCAGGACGCGATCGGCTTCCTCCCGCCCTGGGACTGGAGCCCGACGGCGGTGGTGCTGACCGGCGTCGTGTTCACCGCCCTCTGGACGGCGGTCGACGTGGTCGGCCGCAGCCCGTGGCTGGCCGCCTGGGCGCGGCCGGTGGAGCCCGGGCGGGAGCAGGAGCCGGACGCCGTCCTGAGCGCGGTGGGAGGCGGCACGCCGACCCGCTGAGGGCCCCGGCCCGAGGTGTCACATGACGTAACGTTCAGATGACAGCTCTGCCGGGGGCGGGTCCCCGCCGACCCCCAGACCCCGGCTCCAGCGCTGGCGCGGCTCCCCGCCGCCCCGCTGCCAGACCCGCTCGGAGGACCACGTGCTGCCCCTCACCCCCGTGCCGCTGCAGACGGCAGGGGAGCGTGCGCTCTTCGCCGAGCTGAGCCGCTGGGACACCGGCGGCGCGGTCCGGGGCGCGGTCGTGGCCTCCATCCCGGTCGTCGACGGCCCGATGGAGCGGCGGCTCGCCGACGCGGTCCTGTTCGTGCCCGAGGGCCTGGCGGTCGTCCGGGTGGTCGAGGTGGCCCACCAGAGCGGCGTGGTCACCGCGGCACCCGAGGGTGCCTGGACGATCGGGTCGGAGGTCGGCCGGCCGGGCGACGTGCTGCGGCTGGCCGGGGGCGGGTCCACGCCGCTGGACGGGCTGATGCGCGCCGGCATGGACGCCGCCGTCCGGCTGCGGCGCGCGGGTCTCGAGCCCGGCCGGATCGCCCGGCTCACCGTGCTGGTCGGCGACCTCACCGGGCTGGTGCCCGCCGACGGGGACCTGGGCGAGGGCGACCAGGTGGCCCTGCTCGAGCCGCGGTCGCTGCTGCTGGGCATCGCCCGGGCGGCCCGCTACACCGGCGTGGCCAACCCCCGGCTGTGGACCACCGCCGACGTCCGCGCGGCACTGGACGCGCTCGGCATGGCCGGGCGCGGCCCCACGGTCCAGGAGCTCAACGGCGAGGGCTTCCCGTACTCGCCGTACGTGCTGCGCACCCCCGAACTGCTCGCCCCCGCCGCGATGACGGCCGCCTCGCGTGCCGGGGCCTCGGCGGCTCCTGCCCATCCGGCGCCGCCGGCCGCCGCCGCGCCGCCGCCGGCCGCCGTGCCGCCGCCCGCCGCGCCGCCCGGCCGCCCGCTGGTGGACCCCGCGGCCGCGGCCGCGGTGGCCGCCGCCGCCATCCGCGCCGACGAGGAGGCCGCCGCCCGTGCGGCCGCGGCCCGGGACGAGGTCGCGGCCGCCTCCGCCCTCGTCGCACCCGCGCAGCGGGGGCCCGAGCCGGCGGCCGAGGCACCCCGGGTCGGCCCGAAGGACACCCTCATCGGCCCGACCGTCGGCGTGACGGTGGAGGAGACCGGCGGCATCGGCGGGCTGTTCGCCGGTGCCGAGCGGGAGGAGCCGGCGCGGGCCGAGGAACCAGCCGCACCTGCGCCCGTCCCCGCGCCGCCGGCCGCGCGGCCGCACCTGCCCGAGGGCGTTCCACTGGTCGGCCCCCGGAGGCGTCCGCGGCCGTCGCGGCGCACCGCGGTGCTCGTCGGCGCCGCGCTGCTGTTGGTCGTCGTCCTCGGGATCGGCGCGACGCTGCTGCTCGGCGGGGACGACGACGGGCGGGCGTCGGCGGGTGCCGCGACGTCGGCGGCGGGGGACACCACTGCCCCGGTGGAGGCGCCGACCGGTCCGGAGCCTGGCGACCGCGAGGTGGTCGACGGCCTGACCTTCGTCGTCCAGGAGGTCCAGGTCGACGACACGTGCGCCGGCAACGCCTACGGCGCCGTGTCCGACTTCTTCTCCGACACCGACTGCACCGGCCTGGCGCGGGCGCTGTACGCGACCGAGGCCAAGGGGCGGCCGGTCGTCGTGTCGGTCTCGGTGGTCGACATGGGCGAGGCGTCGGCCGCGCGGGCGCTGCGTGCGCTCGCCGACCGCAACGGCAGCGGCAACGTCAGCGACCTGCTGCGCGAGGGGGTGCGCTACGAGGGCGGCCCGAAGGAGCTGTCGAACGCGGAGTACTCCAGCGCGGTGTCCGGCAGCACCGTGACGATCGTCGAGACGGCGTGGGCCCGGGGTGGGCGGAAGGGCACCGCGCAGGACCTCGACGTCGTGGCCTCGACCGCGCTGGTCCTCCCCATGCCCGACCCCACGGCCTGAGGCCCCGTCCAGGGCACCGCCCCGAGCGTGCGAGGCGTGGGGAGGACGGGGTCCTCTCTCTCAGGACAGGGCGGCGGCCTCGGCCATCGCGGCGAGCAGGGCGGCCATCCGGGCCCGCGGCAGCCGCCCGGCGCTGTGCGGCGTCGAGTTGATCAGCCCGAACACCGCGTGCGCCCGCGCCCGGCTGGCCGCGACGTCGGCCCCCGGGTGCAGCCGGCCCAGGACGTCGACCCACACCTCCACGTAGCGGCGCTGCAGCCGCCGCACCTGCGCCGCCTCCTCTTCGGCCAGCGATCCGAGGTCGCGGTCGTGCACGGTGATGAGCGCCGGGTTGTCGAGGGCGAAGTCGACCTGGAAGGCGATGAGCGTCCGCAGCTGGGCGAGTGGGTCCCCGCCGGCGGCGGCCACCCGGTCGGTGCCGCCGGCCAGCAGGCGCTCGCTGATCCGCAGCAGCATCTCGGCGAGCATCGCGTCCTTGCTCGCGAAGTGCCGGTAGATCGCCGGGCCGGTCACGCCGACCGCCGCACCGACGTCGTCCACCCCGACCGCCCGTGAGCCGCGCTCGGCGAACAGCTGCGCGGCCGCGCGGAGGATCTGCTCCCGGCGCGAGGGGCGCGTCGCGTCGGCGTGCAGGGCGGTGTCGACGTCGGTCACGGACCGGATGCTAACGCTCGTTGACCAGTCGAGTGAACCGTCGTTAACATCGCCGCGTGGACGCACCTGTGCTCTCCCGCACACCCACCGCCGACGGGGAGTCCGCCACGCGGAACGCCGCGGCCCACGCCGCACTCGTCGCCGACCTCGCCGCGCAGCTGCGCCGGGTCGCCGACGGCGGCGGGGAGCGGGCCCGGCAGCGGCACGTGGAGCGCGGCAAGCTGCTGCCCCGCGAGCGGGTCGACGCGCTGCTGGACCCGGGCAGCCCGTTCCTCGAGCTCTCCCCGCTGGCCGCGCACGGGCTCTACGGCGGGGACGCCCCCGCGGCCGGGATCATCACCGGCATCGGCCGCGTCTCCGGCCGCGAGTGCGTCGTCGTCGCCAACGACGCCACCGTCAAGGGCGGCACCTACTACCCGATGACGGTGAAGAAGCACCTGCGCGCGCAGGAGGTGGCGCTGCACAACCGGCTGCCGTGCGTCTACCTGGTCGACTCCGGCGGCGCCTTCCTGCCGATGCAGGACGAGGTCTTCCCCGACCGCGAGCACTTCGGCCGGATCTTCTACAACCAGGCGACGATGTCGAAGGCCGGCATCCCGCAGATCGCCGCCGTCCTCGGGTCGTGCACCGCCGGTGGGGCCTACGTGCCGGCGATGAGCGACGAGGCGGTCATCGTCCGCGAGCAGGGCACGATCTTCCTCGGCGGCCCGCCGCTGGTGAAGGCGGCGACCGGCGAGGTCGTGACCGCCGAGGAGCTCGGCGGCGGCGATCTGCACAGCCGGGTCAGCGGGGTCACCGACCACCTGGCCGAGGACGACGCGCACGCGCTGGCGCTGGTCCGGCAGATCGTGGCCACCCTCGGCCCGCGCAGCCCGCGGCCGTGGGACGTCGAGCCGGTCGAGGAGCCGCGGTACCCGCCGGAGTCGGTCTACGAGGTGGTGCCGCCGGACCCGCGCACGCCCTACGACGTGCGCGAGGTGGTCGCGCGGCTGGTCGACGGCAGCCGGTTCGCCGAGTTCAAGCCCCTCTACGGGCAGACGCTGGTCACCGGGTTCGCGCGGCTGCACGGCCACCCGGTCGGGATCGTCGCCAACAACGGGGTGCTGTTCGCCGAGTCGGCGCTCAAGGGCGCGCACTTCATCGAGCTGTGCGACCGGCGCAGCATCCCGCTGCTGTTCCTGCAGAACATCTCCGGGTTCATGGTGGGGCGTGACTACGAGGCCGGGGGCATCGCCAAGCACGGCGCGAAGATGGTCACCGCGGTCGCCTGCGCCCGGGTGCCGAAGCTGACCGTGGTCATCGGCGGATCGTTCGGCGCGGGCAACTACTCGATGTGCGGCCGGGCCTACTCGCCCCGGTTCCTGTTCACCTGGCCCAACGCGCGGATCTCGGTGATGGGCGGGGAGCAGGCGGCGTCGGTGCTCGCCCAGGTGCGCCGCGACGGGCTGGAGGCGCGCGGCGAGCACTGGCCGGCCGAGGAGGAAGAGGCGTTCAAGAAGCCCATCCGCGACCAGTACGAGACCCAGGGGCACCCCTACTACGCCACCGCCCGGCTGTGGGACGACGGCGTCATCGACCCCGCGCAGACCCGCACCGTGCTGGGCCTGGCCCTGTCGGCGTGCGCCAACGCGCCGCTCGAGGACGTCGGCTACGGCGTCTTCCGGATGTGAAGGAGGCCTTTGTGGCCACGATGGCCGTCCTGGCCGGGGAGTGGTGACGGCCGTGTTCGAGACAGTCCTGGTCGCCAACCGCGGCGAGATCGCCGTCCGGGTGATCCGCACGCTGCGGTCGATGGGCATCCGCTCGGTCGCCGTCTACAGCGCGGCCGACGCGGGCGCGCGGCACACCCAGGTCGCCGACGTCGCCGTCCCGATCGGCCCCGCGCCCGCGGTGGAGAGCTACCTGTCCATCGAGCGGGTGGTCGACGCCGCCGTCCGCACGGGTGCGCAGGCGGTGCACCCCGGGTACGGCTTCCTCTCGGAGAACGTCGAGTTCGCCCGGGCCTGCGAGAAGGCCGGGATCGTCTTCGTCGGCCCGCCGGTCGCGGCGATCGAGGCGATGGGCGACAAGATCCGGGCCAAGCGCACGGTGATGGCCGCCGGGGTGCCCGTCGTCCCGGGGCGGACCGAGCCGGGCATGGACGACGACACGGTCGCCGCCGCGGCGGTCGAGGCCGGCTTCCCGGTGCTGCTCAAGCCGAGCGCCGGCGGGGGTGGCAAGGGCATGCGGGTGGTGCGGTCGGAGGGTGAGCTGCGCGACGCGATCGCCGCCGCCCGGCGGGAGGCCCGCGGCTCCTTCGGCGACGACACCCTGCTGGTGGAGCGCTACATCGGCTCGGCCCGGCACATCGAGGTGCAGGTGCTCGGCGACGCGCACGGCACCGTCGTCCACCTCGGCGAGCGCGAGTGCAGCCTGCAGCGCCGGCACCAGAAGGTGGTGGAGGAGGCGCCGTCCCCGCTGCTGTCCCCGGCGCAGCGGGCGGCCATGGGGCAGGCCGCCGTCGAGGCGGCCCGCGCCGTCGGCTACACCGGGGCCGGCACGGTGGAGTTCATCGTCGACGCCGAACGGCCGAGCGACTTCTTCTTCCTCGAGATGAACACCCGGCTGCAGGTCGAGCACCCGGTCACCGAGATGGTGACCGGCCTGGACCTGGTCGAGCTGCAGGTGCGGGTGGCCGCGGGGGAGCCGCTGCCGTTCGGCCAGGCCGACGTCCGCCTCGACGGGCACGCCATCGAGGCGCGGCTGTACGCCGAGGACCCGGCCCGCGGCTTCCTCCCCCAGGCGGGCACCGTGCTCGGCTTGCGCGAGCCCGACGGCGCCGGCATCCGGCTGGACAGCTCGCTGGCGGTGGGCTCGGTCGTCGGCACCGACTACGACCCGATGCTGGCCAAGGTGGTCGCCCACGGCCCCGACCGGGAGACCGCGCGGGCCCGGCTGGTGGGCGCGCTCGGGCACACCGCCGTCCTCGGGGTCCCGACCAACACCGCGTTCCTGCGCGCCCTGCTGACCGACCCCGACGTGGTCGCCGGCCGGCTGGACACCGGGCTGATCGAGCGGCGCGGCGCGGCGCTCACAGTGACCGACCCGGTGCCGCCGACGGCGTACGCCGCCGCAGCCCTGGCGCTGCTGGTGGAGTCCGAGCCGGCCGGGCCGGTGGTGGACCGCTGGGACGTCCCCGACGGCTGGCGGCTGGGCGAGCCCGCCTGGACGCTGCGCCGGCTCCAGGCCGCCGGCGGGGAGCCGGTGACGGTGCGGGTCCGCGGCCGCTCCTCCGCCGCCCAGGTGCAGGTGGGCGACGCCGACCCGGTGCCCGCGACCGCGCGGCGGGACGGCGGCGAGCTCGCCGTGACCCTGGACGGGGTCACGTCCCGGTACGCCGTCGTCCACGCCGGCGGCGACGTCTGGTTAGCCGCGAACGGCCGGGTGGCGGCCTTCCGCGAGCACGAGCGGCTGCACTCCGCGGCCGAGGGCGCCGGCGGGGGCGGCGTCGTCACCGCGCCCATGCCCGGGACGGTGACGGTGGTGCAGGCAGCGGTCGGCGACCAGGTGGAGGCGGGGACCCCGCTGCTGGTGGTCGAGGCGATGAAGATGGAGCACGTGCTGACCGCCCCCGTCGCGGGGACGGTCACCGAGCTCCCGGTGGAGGCCGGCCGACAGGTCCGGCTCGACGAGCGGGTGGCCGTGGTGACCCCACGGGCCGCCGACGAGGGGGAGTGACCGGACGTGCTGGACTACCGGCTCGACGAGGAGACCGAGGCCCTGCGCAAGGTGGTGCGCCAGTTCGCGCAGGAGGTCGTCGCACCGCAGATCGGGGAGTTCTACGAGCGGGACGAGTTCCCGACGGCGATCGTCCGCCAGATGGGGGAGCTCGGCCTGTTCGGGCTGCCCTTCCCCGAGGAGTACGGCGGGTCGGGGGGCACCTACTTCGACCTGTGCGTGGCACTGGAGGAGCTGGCGCGGGTCGACTCGTCGGTGGCGATCACCCTCGAGGCCGGCGTCTCGCTCGGCGCGATGCCGATCTACCGGTTCGGCACCGAGGAGCAGAAGCAGCGGTGGCTGCCCCGGCTGTGTTCCGGGGAGGCGCTGGGCGCGTTCGGCCTGACCGAGCCCGGCGGCGGCTCGGACGCCGGCGCCACCCGCACCACCGCGCGGCTCGAGGACGGGCACTGGGTCGTCAACGGCTCGAAGGCGTTCATCACCAACTCCGGCACCGGGATGACCGACCTGGTGACCGTCACCGCGGTGACCGGCACCCGCCCGGACGGCGGCAAGGAGATCTCCGCGATCGCCCTCCCGACCGACACCCCGGGGTTCACCGTGGGCCAGCGGTACTCGAAGGTCGGCTGGAACGCCTCGGACACCCGCGAGCTGTCCTTCACCGACTGCCGCGTGCCCGAGGAGAACCTCGTCGGCGAGCGGGGCCGCGGCTACGCGCAGTTCCTCTCCATCCTCGACGAGGGGCGGATCGCCATCTCGGCGCTGGCCGTCGGCCTGGCCCAGGGGTGCGTCGACGAGTCGGTGAAGTACGCCGGGCAGCGGGAGGCGTTCGGGCAGCCGATCGGCCGCAACCAGGCGATCCAGTTCATGATCGCCGACATGGAGGTCCGGGCCTCCACCGCGCGGCTGGCCTACTACCGGGCGGCGGAGAAGATGCTGCGCGGCGAGCCGTTCAAGCGCGAGGCCGCCGTCGCCAAGCTGTACAGCTCCGAGGTGGCGATGGACAACGCCCGGTACGCCACCCAGGTCCACGGCGGCTACGGCTTCATGAACGAGTTCCCGGTGGGCCGCTTCTACCGCGACGCCAAGATCCTGGAGATCGGCGAGGGGACCAGCGAGGTGCAGCGGATGCTCATCGCCCGCGACCTCGGCGTCGGGTGAGCTGACCGGAGGCCGGGAGCCCAGGTCTCCTGCGCTCCCGCTCCTCGCAGCACGCGGAGACGGCCGGTGTCCGTCGGTCGGTGCGGGGAGCGCGGAGGAGCGGCCCCCGGATCAGGGCGAGCCAGCCACCTGTGAGCCGCCCGCGCTTGCGAGCGCCTCGTGCTCTGCAGACCGTGCATCGACGTCGCGGAACCACTCGACCGTCTGCAGGACACCCTGGCGCAGGGACGTCTCCGGACGCCAGCCGAGCACCTGTTGAGCGAGCCGGATGTCGGGTCTGCGACGTGAGGGGTCGTCGACCGGCAGGGGGCCGTGGACCAGTGAGGAGTCCGAGGCGGTCGCGTGCAGCACGGTGCGGGCGAGGTCCAGGACGGTCTGTTCGTCGGGGTTCCCGATGTTCACCGGGCCGCCCCTCCAGTCCGACTCGAGCAGCGCCAGGATCCCTCGGACCTCGTCGTCCACGAAGCAGAAGGACCGGGTCTGGCGGCCGTCCCCGTAGACGGTGAGGGGTTCCCCACGGAGCGCCTGGACGACGAAGTTGGACACGACGCGTCCGACGCCGGGACGGAGTCGAGGACCGTAGGTGTTGAAGAGCCGGACGATCTTGGCGTCGAGGCCGGTCGGGTGCCGGTACGCGGTGGTGAGGGATTCGGCGAACCGCTTGGCCTCGTCGTACACGGAGCGCGGTCCGACTGGGTTGACGTTGCCCCAGTAGCTCTCCGGCTGGGGGTGGACCAGTGGTCCCCGTAGACCTCACTGGTCGAGGCGAGCAGGTACCGGGCGCCCCGTGCCCGTGGAGAGGTCGTCGACGGCGACGACGTCTCAGCCTCGTCGCAGCAGGGCCTGGCACAAGTGGGAACCGAGGAACCCGGCCCCGCCGGTGACGAGTGCGCGCATGGCTATCTCCCGAGGGGGGACGGGGCTGGTCGGGGGTCGCTGCAGACCTCGCTCAGCACGGCGGCGGACTTCCCGTCGGGGAGGGGCTGGACCTCGATCGACCGCTCCACGCCCCCGCTCACCCGCACGAGGACGTCGCACGACGCCAGGGTGGAGGGGCGGTGGGAGATGAGGAAGGTCGTGCGCCCGGCCATGAGGCGCTCCATCGCCTCCATGACGCTGACCTCGGTCGCGATGTCGAGAGCGCTGGTGGGCTCGTCGAGCACGAGGATCGGGGCGTCCCGGAGGAAAGCGCGGGCGAGGGCGATGCGCTGGCGCTCACCGCCGGAGAGGGTCGCTCCGCGCTCTCCCACAACGGTGTCGTAACCGTCCGGGAGGCGGGCGATGAACTCGTGTGCGTTGGCGGCTCGGGCTGCGGCGACGATGTCGGCCGTGCTCGCGCCCGGCCTCGCGTAGGCGATGTTCTCCCAGATGCTGGTGGAGAAGAGCAAGGAGTCCTGCAGGACGATGGCGAACTGGCGGCGCAGATCGGCCAGGCGATAGTCGCGCAGGTCCACGTCGTCGAGCAGGATGCGGCCCTCGACCGGGTCGTAGAACCGGGCGAGCAGGCTGATCAGGGTGGTCTTGCCTGCGCCCGTGGCACCAGCCACTCCGACTCGGCAGCCGGCCGGAACCTCGAAGGAGACGTTCTGCAGGACCGGGCCGCCCCCCGGGTAGTGGAAGGAGACGCACTCGAAGGCCAGGTGGCCCTCCGCCCGTCCCAGGCGGCGAGCCTCCGGGCGCTCCACCACTTCTGGGTCCTCGTCGAGGAGGTCGAAGGCGCGTTCGGCGGCGGCGAAGGCCATCTGCAGGTTGCCGACGGTCGTGGCGATGGTCTTGAGGGGGGCGTACAGCGCAGCGATGTACGCCATGATCAGCACCAGGTCACCAGCCGTGATCCGGCCCTGCCGCACGTGGTCCGTGCCGATGAGCAAGGCAGCTGCCGACCCGGTCCCGAGGATGAGGCCGACCAGCATCGCGAAGCCCCGGTCGAGGACGGCGATCCGGACGTGGGCCCGGGCGCTCTCCCCGGACCGGGACACGAACCGCTCCTGCTCCCGGTCCTCCCCGCCGAACGCCTTCACCACACGCAGACCGCCCAGCACCTCGGAGACGACGGCGAGGGCGGAGCTCTCCAGGGCCATGGCATCGGCCCACATCGTCCGCAGCCTCCGGGCCGACGCTCGGGTGGCCAGGTAGAGCAGCGGCGAGACGACCAAGGAGACCGCGGCCAGTTGGGGATCGATGCGGGCGGTCACCACGAACATCCCCGCAAGGGTCAGGGCCGCGGTGACGACGGGGGCGATGCCGACGGTGGGGATGAACTTGACCGCTGTCGCGTCCTTCTCGATCCGACACAGGGAGTCCGCGGTGCCGACGGTGTCGTGGTAGGCCAGCGACAGGCGCTGGGCCCGATGGAACAGCTTCGTCCGCAGATCGAGGCGTAGCCGTTCACCGACCCACACGCCGAGCACCTCGCTGGCCAGGAACTGCAGCTCGACGAGGACGGCGATGACGATGACGATCCCCACCGCGATGGCGAGCGTGGAGCCCTGGCTCGGCGGCCCGTCTCCGGGAACCAGCCAGGAGAGGGAGTCCGACGGTTCGTCACCGATGACGTTGTCGAGGACGATCTTGAGAGGCAGAGGGGTCAGCAACGCGAGGGGGGCGGCGAGGACACTGAGTGCGAGCAGGCCGAGGAGCGGCAGGCGGCAGCGCGGGCTGTTCGCGACGAGACGCTTGTAGACGCGCCACCCAGGATGGCCCCCTGGACGTTTCTCCTCGTTCGGCGGCCAGGAGTCCGGAGTGCGGGGCCGGCGGGAAGCCGCACCGCGGAACTCGTGCCGCCGATGCAGGGTGCGATGGCGGGTCACGGGTCGCCGCTCCCCGCCGTGGTTATGGCGGCGACGCCGTAACCGTCGAAGGCGATCTTGCCGTCGGTGCGTCCACTCACCACCCGTGCGCCCGTGCCGCAGTCGATGCGGTGGACGAGGTCACACTCCACGAGCGATGGATCGAGGTCGGCGAGGTCGTAGACCCCGGAACGGTCGCAGAGGTGGACGAGCACCGCGCTCCTGCGGCCCGCCGCGTTCTCGGCGACGACGGCGTCGACGGGCACGCCCGAGCGCTTCCACCGCGGGAACGACACCCAGTCCCCGGTGCGCACGTGCTGGGCGCACAGGCGTTTGGCGAAGAAGGCCGGGGCCGGTGTGCCGTCGGGCCGCAACATCCCGTAGCCGCCCTTGTCCTCCGTGCCGGTCCAGTACATCTCGGCGTCGACGTCGCTGCGCATCAGCCGCAGGAGAGCGGCGACGTAGAAGGTCGCCCCGAAGACCGAGTGGTTGAAGCGCTCCCGGACGTCGTCGGTGTAGTGGGAGTGGGTGTTCAGCTCGCCGCAGATGTTGGCCACCGGGCGGTCCCCGATCAGCTCCCCGATGGCGCGGCTGCGTGACTCGTAGTCGGCGGCACGGGACATGAGCAAGGCCTTGTAGTGGCCCTCGTGCGAGGGAGCGCCGCTCTCGCCGTAGTCCCGCCAGTCGGCGTAGCAGTGCCAGTCGACGAACCCCACCATGGCCGGGTCGATCTCGTTCAGAGAGCGCCACACCCAGTCCATCCAGAAGGGCTGGAAGCCCTCCACCGCGGGGCCGCCGAGCCGCAGCGGCCGGTCGGCGCGCGGAGGCGGGAGCCATGGTGCGACGGCCTCGGCCACCGCCTCGTAGACCCGGCGGTACTGCTCGAAGCTCAGCCCGCCGCCCACCCAGTCGCTGTTGGGCTCGTTCCAGACGCACCAGTACCAGTCGGCCACCGCCTCGGGACCCCACTGCTCGACGCAGCCCCAGACGACGTCCCCGCACTGACCGGCGAACCAGCGCAGCGCCCGGGGATCGTCGAGAGGGCGGTGCAGCTTGGCGAAGGTGACCATCGGGGTGGCGCCCAGCTCCAGCACCGCCTGGACGTAGGCGGCGAAGGTGGGCCACCGCTCGACCGGATCGGGCGCGCCCTTGTCGAAGAGGAAGAGCCGCACCAGGCTGGTGTCGACCTCGCGGAGGCGCTCCCAGATCGTCTCGCGGTGCGGGCCGACGGCGAAGTCCGCGCACTGGTCCGCCTGGTTGACCCCGTATCTCATCTGAAGGCGCTTGCGCGGCAACGGGTCCAGTGGCACGTCAGCCCTCCACGATCGCGAGCAGTTCGGCGAGGCGGGTGTGGTACGAGTGGTCCTTGGCCAGCCGGTGGCGGATCTCCATGACGGCGTCCACGTAGTGCGCGGGACGCCTCAGGACGTCGCAGACCTTGTCCTCGGCGCCCTCGGCAGGCAGGGCCAGTTCGACCGCCGCAGGTCCGTAGACCTCCTCGACGAAGGTGGCGTCCTGGGCGAACAACGGGATGGTGCCCGCGGCGACGGTCTCGAAGGTCCGGCACGTGACCAGCCGCAGGTGGTCGAACAGCGGCCGGTAGACGACGGGGCTGAAGACGCCGCGCCCCATCTGGGGGACGACCTCGTCGAACGGGACGGGGGGCAGGACCTCCACCCCGAGGCGTTCCAGGTAGTCCGCGTCGAACTCGTACGCGTCGGGGTTGATCGAGTGATTCGCCCAGGGCGCCGGTGTGTTCCACCCGTGGCCGATGAGCGCGATCCGGCCGACCTCTTCCCGAATCGGCTCCAGCGCGGCGAGGACCCGGCGGACGGACTTCCAGCGGAACCAGTTGTTGCCGACGTAGCACATGCCGAACTCCTTGCCGGCGGGCTCGAGCGGCACCTCCCAGTCCGGGTGGTAGGCGTGGAACAAGAACGGGCGGACGTTCGGTCGCAGCGGGTTCAGCGTCGGCTGGCAGATCGTGTCCGACAGCGCGTCGCAGGTCTCGAGCCAGCGCCGGGAGCTCTCGGCATGGGGGTGGTTCTCGTCCCCGTCGACGCTGATGGCCTCGTTGTAGCGCCCGTCGCAGTCCAGGACGACTCGCCGCTCTCGCGGCACCGTCGCGATCAGCCGGGTGAGGTCCATGACGTCCCCGTGCTGCAGGCCCGTGGTCCACTCGAAGATGAAGACGACGGCGTCGGCTCGTTCCACCCGCCGGGTCCAGTCGTAGGCCGACCGTGCTGGCCGCGCTCCGAACAACACCACCTCGTGACCGAGGTCCCGGGCCGCCAGGGCGTAGTGGTACATGTCCTGCGCGCTGCCGCGGTCCTCGACGACGTGGTGCACGAACAGCAGACGCATCAGCCCTCCACCAGGGCGACGAGTTCCCGCAGCCGCGCGTCGTACGAGTGGTGCTCGCCCAGGTGTCCCCGGATCCTCGCCACCACGGCGGCGTAGTGCTCCGGCCGGTCGAGGACGTCGACGATCCGATCGGTGGCATCCGTCCCCAGCACCAGCTCGAGAGCAGGCTCGCCGTAGAGCTCCTTGACGTGCGCCTCGTCGAGGTCGAAGAGCGGGATGGTGCCGGCGGCAGGCGTCTCGAACAGCCGCGGGTGGACCAGGCGGAGGTGGTTGAAGGTCGGCCGGGCCAGGACCGGGTTCCACAGCGCCCGGCTCATCGTCGGGACGACCCGGTCCACTGGCACGGGCGGGGTGACTTCGACGTCGAGACCGGCGAGGAGCTCCGGGTCCGTTCGGTACGCCTCATCCCGCAGGGGCGACTCGATCCACCAGGGAGCGCCCAGCCAGTCATGGCCCGCGAGGCGGATCCGCCCGACGCGGTCGCGGATCGGTTCGACGGACCGCAGCACCCGCTGCATCGGCCCCCACCGGAACCAGTTGCTCCCCACGTAGGCCATCCCGTACTCGCGCGGCCCCGGTGGGAGGTCCTGTTCCAGCTCCGGTTCGTAGCCGTGGAAGAGATAGGTCGAGACACCTGGCCGCAGGGGCTGGAGCGTCGGTTGGTAGACGCGGTCCGAGATCCGGTCGTAGAGCTCGGTGCGGATCCGTGCGTCCTCGGCGCTGCGGTGGTTGTAGTCGCCGTCCACCGCGAGGGGGTCGTTGTACATGCCGTCGTTGTCGATGACGATCCGTCGATCGCGCGGGCAGCGGCGCATGGGGCCCGCGATGTCGAGCGGCTCGTCGTGGTGGAGGTAGATGTTCCACTCGAGGAGGAAGACAACGGTGTCCGCCGACTCCACGTCCAACGAGCACTCGGTCGGATAGCTCGGGTCCGGTGGGGCGTAGAGGACGATCTCGTGTCCGGCCCGGCGTGCGGCCGCGGCCAGTCGGTGGATGGTGTGCGCGCTGCCTGCGTCGTCGAGCTTCCAGTACACGAACATCAGTCGCATGGCCGTTCCCCTCGGGACTACGCCGGTACGGGTGCGCGCGGATCCCCGACCAGGATCCGGATCAGTTCGTCGACGCGTGCCCGGTAGGAGTGCCGCCGGGCCAGGTGAGAGCGGATCTGCGACACGACGGCCTGGTAGTGCTCGGGACGGGACACCAGATCGGCCACCAGGTCCTCGGGCGCGTGGTCGGGCAGGACGAGTGCCGTGGCCGCCTCTCCGAAGACCTCGCTCACGTAGGCTTCGTCGAGCCCGAAGAGCGGGATGGTCCCTGCGGCCGGGGTCTCGAAGGTCCGGCACGTCACGAACTGCAGGTGCGAGAAGAGCGGGCGGTAGATCACCGGGTTGAAGACCGCGCGACCCATCCAGCGGAGGACCTCGTCGGACCGCACCGGGGGGACGCACTCGACCTCGAGCCGATCGAGGTAGTCGAGGTCCGTTGCGTAGGCGTCTTCCATGGCCATGTCCGCCGCCCAGCTCGGCATCGCGTCCCAGCCGTGGCCCACCAGGGAGATGCGGCCGACGGACGAGCGGACGGGCTCCACGGCTCCGAGGACTCGCCGCATGGGGCCCCACCGGAACTTCGAATGTCCCACGTAGACCATCCCGTGGTCCTTGCCGGTGAAGTCGAACGGTCGTTCCCAGGCCGGGTCGTAGCCGTGGAAGAAGAACGTCGAGACACCTGGGCGCAGAGGATGGAGGGTGGGCTGGAAGATCCGGTCGGAGATGCGGTCACAGACCTCCACCCACTCCCGCGCATCCTGCGCATCGCGGTGGTTGCGGTCGCCGTCGACGGAGAGGGCACTGTTGTAGCCGCCGTCGCAGTCGATGACGATCCGCCGCTCTCGGGGGACCTGAGCGAGGATCCGGGTCAGGTGGAGGCCGTCGAGGGCTCCGATCTGAGTCGTCCACTCGAAGACGAAGACGACGAAGTCCGCCGAACCGACGTCGAGCGAGCAGGGGATGCCCGGGGATGAACCCGGGGGGCCGTACAGGAAGACCTCGTGGCCGAGGCTCGGAGCGGCGGTGACGTAGGCGCGGAGGTCCTGGGCGCTGCCACCGTCCTCGAGGAGCCAATAGGCGAAGAAGATGCGCACGGCCTAGGCCTCGACGATCTGCAGCAGCTGGTCCAGCCTCGCCCGGTGCGAGTGGTGGCGGGCCAAGTGGGACCGGACCTCGGCGAGGACCTCGCCGTAGTGGGCGGGTCGATCGACGATGTCGAGGATCTTCTCGTGCCCATCCCGGTCCGGCAGCACCAGGTCCAGGCCCGCCTCGCCGTAGATCTCCTCGACGTGTTCCTCGTCGAGGACGAGTAGCGGGATGGTGCCGGCGGCCGGTGTCTCGAAGATCCGTGGGGTCACCAGACGGAGCCAGCCGAACGTCGGCCGGGTCAGCACGGCGTTGCACAGGGCCCGGTCCATGCAGGCGACGACCTCCCGGAACGGGACGGGGGGGAGCACCTCGACCCCGAGCGCGGCCAGCTGCGCGGGGTCACTGCGGTACTGGTCGCTGCAGGAGAACTCGCCGGCCCAAGGCGGAGCAGAGCCCCAGCCGTGTCCCACGATGCCGATGCGTCCCAACCGGCCACGGACCGGTTCCACGGCGTCCAGGAGGCGGCGCATGGCCTCCCAGCGGAACTTCGAGTGCCCGACGTAGAAGAGGTCGAACGACTTCTCAGTCGGCTGGAACGGACGCTCCCACGCCGAGTCGTACGCGTAGAAGAGGAACGGGGTGACGTTGTCCCGCAGTGGGTGGAGGGTGGGCTGACAGATCTTGTCGGTGAGGGCGTCGCACACCGCGGTCCAGCTGCGGGCCTCCTCGGGTGCCGAGTGGTTGTAGTCCTCGCCGACCTGGAGGGGGTCGTTGTAGTTGCCGTCGCCGTCGATGACGACCCGTCGCCGTCGGGGCACGGAACCGACGAGCCGGACGAGGTCGAGCCGGTCCCCGTAGTAGAGCTCGGTCGTCCACTCGAAGAGGAAGACCACCGCGTCGGCCGAGGCCAGCTCCAGCGTGTAGTCGAGGGGGATGCGGTCGTACGGGATCCCGTAGACCTCGACGTCGTGACCGAGGGCGTGGGCCGCCCGGCTGTACCCCTGGATCACCAGCCCGCTGCCCTGGTCCTCGAACGGCCAGTAGACGAAGACGATCCTCATCCCGCTCCCTCCCAGCCACCCAGGAGGCCGACGAGTTGGAGGACGCGGTGCCGGTAGGCGTGGTGGTGCTCGAGGTGGTCACGGACCTCGTCGACGAGCTCGGAGTACTTCTGCGGCTGGGCCAGGGCGTCGAGCAGCTTGTCCCCGACGTCGTCGTGGAGGGTGAGGTCGGGGCCTGCCGCGCCGTACACGGCCGCGGCATGGTCGGGATCGAGGAGGACGAGCGGCACCGTGTCGGCGGCGAAGATCTCGAAGTACTTCGACGTGAGCAGCCGCAGACGGCGGAACAGCGGACGCTGGGTCATGACGTTGACCCGGGCGGTTCCCATCGCCGCGACGACGTCGGTGTACGGCACGGCCGGCTTGATCCGGATCTCCAGCCGGGCGAACCACTCCGGGTCGGTGTCGAAGGCATCCTGCAGGTCGGCGCTGCGGAACCAGCGCGGCGGGGCGTCCCACCACGAACCGATGAACCCGATGTCGCCGATCTGGTCCCGGATGGACTCGATGGCGGGCAGGAGGATCGAACTCACCTCTCGCCAGCGCCACCAGTTGTGGCCCACGTGGAGGACGTCGAAGGTCTTGTCGCTGGCGCGCCGGCGGGCCGACTCCGGGTCGTAGCCGTAGAAGGGGAAGGCCTCGGCATCCCCTGCTGAACCGGGGAGCCTCGGCTGGAGGATGCGGTCGGCCAGGGCCTCGAGACTGGCTGTCCACCGACCTCGCTCATCCTCGTCCCGGTGATTGTGGTCGTAGCCGTCGACACACGTCAGCGGGCCGAACATCCCGTCGGCGTCCAGGACGACCCGTCGGTGCCGCGGCACCTCCGCGAGGACTCGGGGAGCCCGCAGGCCGTCCAGCCACTCCAGTCCCGACTCGACCACCAGGACGACGTGGTCGAAGGACCGCAGGTCCGTCGAGCAGGTGACGTCCGGGAACGCCGGCTCCGGCCTGCCGAAGAGGGCGAAGGAGTGGCCCATCCGGTTGGCCGTCCGGATGTAGTTGGCCACCGCCTGGATGCTGCCGGCATCGGCACGTCGTTCCAGCATGAACAGGACCCTCATCGGCGACCGATCGCAGCGTCCGCGGTCCTGCCGCTGTCGATGATGGCGAGGAGTTCGGCGAAGCGCCGCTCGAAGGAGTGTTCGCGGGTGAGGTGCTCCCTGGTGGCCAGCACGGCGTCCCAGTAGGGCTCCGGACGGGAGAGGGCGTCCTCGACGAAACCGGCCACGTCCTCACCGGGGACGAGTTGACGGGCGGCGTCGCCGTAGAGCTCGCCCACCATGTCGTCGGGCAGCATGAGCATCGGGATCGTGTCCGCGCAGAACGTCTCGAACGCACGGTTGGTCACCAGGCCCAGGTGGTTGTACAGCGGTCGCTGGACGACGGGGCTGAATCGCGCCCGGCTGGTGAACTCCACGAACTCGTGGAACGGCACACCCCACGTCGTCTCGGCCCCGACCCGGTTGAGGAGGTCGGCGTCGACGTCCACCCCGGCCAGTCCGTGCTCCACCGCCCAGTCGGGTCGCTTGTCCCAGTCCCAGCCGCACAGCACGGCGGGCCCGACCCGTCCGCGCAGCGGTCCGACGGCCTCGAGCAGTGGAGCGAGCTGGGACCAGCGCTGCCAGTTGTTGCCGACGTAGGCGAGGCCGTACGGCTTGCCGCCGTCGCCGGACAGCCACACCTGGGCCGCCTCTGCCGCGGAGGAGTACGGGCGGAGCACCGCCGGCGAGTGGAAGCCATGGAACAGGAACGACCGCACGTCCCGACGTCGAGGATGCATGGTGGGCTGGAGGATCTGCTCCGAGACGGCCTCGTAGCCCTCCATCCACTCCCAGGACTGGTGACCGTCGAGCCGTTCGAGGTGGTTGAAGTCGTGCTCGACCCGGATCGTCTCGCCGTACCGCCCCGAGCAGTCCAGGAGGATCCGCCGCTCCCGCGGGATGCCGTCGAGCAGTCGCGCCAGATGGGGGAGGTCCGGGAAGTCGTTGGCCTCGTACACGACGAACAGGGCGACGTCGAAGCGCTCGACGTCGAGGGAACAGGGGATCTGGGGGAGGTCGGACAGGGGCTCGGCGAAGAGCGCCACCTCGTGGCCGAGCTCCCGGCCCACCTCCACGTAGCGGGTCACCGATCTCACCGGGCGCGCCCATGCGTGCAGCTTCGACACCAGCAGCAGGTTCAACCGAGACCTCCAGGTCAGGCCGTAGACGTGGTCCGAGCGGGCCCCCGCCCGGGTGACGACGAGGAGCCTCATCCCGGTGTGGCAGCGGCCGGGACGGCGGGGATCGCGGCCCTCGCCCACTCCACGGTGCGGACCAGGCCGTCCGCGAACGCAACGCGCGGCCGCCAGCCCAGGAGGCTCGCAGCGCGTGAGATGTCCGCTTCGACGTGACGCTGCTCGCCCGGACGCCCCGGGGCATGGGTGATCTGCGCGTCGTCCCCCGCTGGCCGCCCGGATGCGGCGAGCACCTGGTCGGCCAGGCCCTTGATAGAGAGCTGCCGGCCACTGCCGAGGTTGATCACCTGCCCGTGGCTGGCGCGCTCGTCCAGCGCGGCCACCCAGGCGTCGACGACGTCGTCGACGAAGACGAAGTCGCGCGACTGCTTCCCGTCCCCGTAGATCGTGAGTGGTTCGCCCCGCAGCACGTTGCCCAGGAAGATGCCGAGGACCCCCTGATACGGGTTGTCCAGCGCCTGCCGTGGCCCGTAGACGTTGTACATGCGGAACGACGTGACGCCGAAGTCGAAGTCGAGATCGGGGCGTTCAGCAGTGGTGTGGACGTAGCGCTCGGCGGCGTACTTGGTGATCCCGTAGTAGGAGATCGGGGTGCACGGGGTGTCTTCCGCGGTGGGCAGCGTCCCGTTGTGGCCGTAGACGGTCATCGAGCTGGCGTAGAGGAGCCGGGGCACCCGGTGGCGGATGCAGCAGCTCAGCACGTTCACCGTGCCCTCGACGTTCGTCCTCAGGTCGACGACGGGGTCGGCGAAGGACCGGATGAGTGACACCTGTCCGGCGATGTGCGCGACCGCATCCAGGCCGGTGGCGAACACCTCGTCGAGGTCGGTCACGCGGGAGACGTCCCCCAGCCGGTACTCGGCCCCGACGGGGACGTCCTCGCGGTGCCCCGTCGTCTCGGCGTCCAGCACGACGACGTCGTGACCGAGGCGGACGAGGCGTTCGGCGAGGTGCGAGCCGATGAACCCGGCACCGCCGGTGACGAGGACCCTCATGACGTCACCGTGGAGCCGGCCAGAGGGCGGGCGGTGGGCGACCGACCGGGTCCGTCCTCGGCCGTGACCCAGGCCCACAGCAGCTCCAGGCCCGTCCTGAGGTCGACCTCGGGGGACCAACCGAAGTCGGCTGCCGCCCGGGAGATGTCGCTGACGTAGCACTGCTGGTCCCCCGGGCGCCACGGCTGGAAGCCGACCTCGGGCTGCGTCCCCAGCAGCTCCGCGACCACCGGGCCGAACTCCGACCACACGGAGATGGTGTTGGCCGGTCCGCCACCGATGTTGTAGACGTTGCCGGCGGTGGTCTCGATGCGCTCGACCGCGAGGCGGAACGCCCTGACCAGGTCACCCA
This sequence comes from Geodermatophilus sp. SYSU D00703, assembly GCF_054050155.1. NCBI lineage: Bacteria > Bacillati > Actinomycetota > Actinomycetes > Geodermatophilales > Geodermatophilaceae > Geodermatophilus > Geodermatophilus sp. SYSU D00703. The sequence continues at coordinate 140,941 of NZ_JBJGYU010000007.1, forward strand.
CGTACAGGGCGTCGCGCACCTGCAGGCCGTCGCCGTAGATCGTGATCGGACGTCCCGACGAGGCGGCGATCATGAAGTGGGCGAGCCAACCCTGGTCCTCGTTGCCGAACTGGCGTGGTCCGTAGATGCAACTCATGCGAAAGACGACGGTGGGCAGGTCGTAGATCCGCGCGTAGTCGTGCACGTACTGGTCAGCGGCGCCCTTCGAGCAGCCGTAGGGGGAGTGGAAGTCCAGGCCGCGGCTCTCGGGCACGCCTGCTGACAGGTCCCGGTAGGCGTAGCGGGTGTCCTGCCGGACGATCTGCACGTCCGCCATCCCCCCGTACACCTTGTTCGTCGAGGTGAAGACCACGACTGGATGCCGGCCGCCTGCTCGGGCGGCCTCGAGGACGTTGAAGGTCCCCAGGGCATTGACCGCGAAGTCGGAGCGCGGGTCCTCCACCGACGTCGTGACCGCCACCTGGCCGGCGAGGTGGTAGATGGTGTCCGCCGCGGCGCAGGCCCGCGTGACGGATTCGGGATCCCGGACGTCGCCCCGGACGAACTTCAGCCTGCGGGGGTGCCTGGCGCCCAGCCACTCGAGGTTCGTCTCCGTGCCTGGCCGGGTCAGCGAGTCGAAGACGGTGACCGAGTGCCCGTCCGTGAGGAGGGCGTCCGCCAGGTTGGACCCCACGAACCCGGCTCCTCCGGTGATGAGGATGTCTCCCATGATGTGGATCCCTCCACGTCGAGGTGGACGTACGGCCCCGAGGTTCCTCGTGCGACCTCATCGGGCCTCTGGGGGCAGAGCTGCGCGTGCTCATGGGGCGGCCGCCACGTCGACCTGGTCCCAGCAGGCTGGGACGACCGGCGACCGTGCCACGTCGCGGGAAGGCCGGCCAAGGGCCAGGTGGCGAAAGCCGGCGGCTCTGGCCTGACCTCGGTCGAACAGGTTCCGGCCGTCCAGCAGCACGTCACCGCGCATCCGGCGGTGGAGGTCACCGAGGTCCAGGAGGAGGAAGTCCGGCCACTCGGTGGCCACCACGATGGCGTCGGCGTCCTCGGCGACGTCATGAGGATCGGGGGCGATGGTGAGCCCAGGGAGGGCGACTGACGACACCACCGGGTCGTACGCGGTCACGGTCGCGCCGAGAGCGAGGAGGCGCGCCGCCAGGTCCACGGCGGGCGCGTCGCGGACATCGTCGGTACCGGGCTTGAAGGCGAGTCCCAGCAGGCCGATCCGAGATCCCTCCAGCGACCCCAGGGCCATGGCCAGTCGCTGGACCGCAGCGGCTCGCTGCCGCTCGTTGACCAGGATGGCGGCCGACAGGAGGTCGGAGTCGTGGCCATGGCCGCGCGCGGTGGTCACGAGGGCGGAGAGGTCCTTTCCGAAGCACGATCCTCCCCAGCCGAGCCCGGCTCTGAGGAAGTCCGGCGAGATGCGCCTGTCGAGGCCCATCCCGACTGCGACGTCCTCGATGTCGGCCCCGACCAGGTCGCAGATGGCAGCCATCTCGTTGATGAAGCTGATCTTGGTCGCGAGGAAGGCGTTGCAGGCGTACTTGACCGTCTCGGCGGTGACGACGTCCGTGGCCACGAAGCCCGGCAGGCGGCTGGGCTCACCGCCGGGGAAGGACTGGGTCAGGATCGGTCCGTACAGCCGGGTCACCGATTGCAGCGCGTCGGCGTCATCGCTGCCCGCGACCACCCGATCCGGGTGAAGGAAGTCGTGGACCGCGGTCCCCTCCCGCAGGAACTCGGGGTTGTGGACGAGCCGGACGGTAGGGGCGTCACCGTTCCGACGCCGCAGCGCCCCCGTCACGACGTCCAGCACCCGGCTCGCCCCTCCGATGGGGACCGTGCTCTTGGTGACCAGGACGGCCGGTGCGCTCAGCGCGCACCCGACCGCGTACGCAGCCGCTTCGACGGCACGCATGTCGGCCGAGCCGTCGGGCGCGCTCGGGGTCCCGATGCACAGGAAGACCGCGCCCACCTGACGCAGTGCATCGGAGTAGTCATCGGTGAAGCGGAGACGCCCACTTTGCAGACCGGTCACGAGAAGGTGTTCGAGGCCGGGTTCGTGTAACGGCAGGTGACCTCTCTCCAGTGCTTCGAGTCTCCTTGGGTCGGATTCCACGCCGACTGCGTGGTGGCCGAGCCAGGCGAAGCAGCAAGCGACGACCGTGCCGACATACCCACTGCCGACCACAGCTATCCGCGAAGGGGCTGGAATGGTCCCCTGCGCGTTGTGGGGGAGGGAGGTCTCCAGCATGGCCTGGTGCCATTCTGTGTGCGCCTGCGCGCATTCTGTGTGCGCCTGCGAGGCGTTGCTGACGGTGAGGAGTGCAGGGTCGGTGAGAGTCTGTGGATTGGGGTGGCAGGCGTTGCTCACGAATTGCCACGAGACGCATCAGCCGTGCGGGCTTCCGTGACGCCGGGGTCTACGAGCACTGGCTGAGGGCGGACAGGCATGCACCGTGACCGGAGGAACCGGTTCAGGTGGCCAAGTGGTCCGGGTCAATCCGTGCTGGCACGGTGGACTGGTCCACAAACTCGGCCCGAATCCTCTCGTAGGAGTCGGCCGTTTCGCGCCGCATCGTGATGAGGACGTTCCATGGTCGCTCTCTTCTGTCGGGGACTAGAGCGATCTCGCGAGATCTCATCGAACCGCTTCCCGCCGGAAAGTCTCGCTGTCACGCGTGACCGTGAGATCTCTTCGCAGCTCTTCACATATGCGCGGTGACGCGAAGGAAGGCTTGTGTTCCTGGTCTTCCCGGGGCCGTAGCTTGGTAGCTGCCAAGCAAGGCGTCAACCCCTCTGCGACTCTTTTTCGTGCCAGCGATCCGACTAATTCAGGCGCGATTTGATCCTTGTGACCGGCCGGGGTGATCAGGGTGCGTCGTGTAGTGGATCGCCGCCCAGTCGGTCTGAGTGGTGACGTGGGTGACCACAGGCACTGGCGCGCCGAGACGAGGGCGCCCCACCGCGAGGGAGTCCGAGTACAAAGCCGGGAAGGTGGAGGCCGTGCCCATGGTGTGGCGCACGTGCTGGCGCTCCGGTGAGCGCAGCAGGAGTGGCCACGGAACCGACGAGTCTCCGGATTCCTCGTGGCTCGAGCCGGGAGCTCAGCGCTCCCTCAGGTCGTTCGCAACGAGCTCAGGCGGTGACGTCGACGAGGACCTTGCCGACGGCGCCGTCCTCGACCGCGCGCTGCGCCTGCGCGGTCTCGGCCAGCGGGTAGAGGTGCAGCGGCAGGCCGGCGTCCTCCCCGACCCGAACGGCACCGTCCAGGACGGCCGCGTTGACGTCCTCGACGGCGATCGCCTTGGCGCGCTCGGGCTCGGTGTAGACGAACACGAACTGCCAGCGGACGTTCGGGCCCATCTGTGCGCGGACCGGCAGCGTCACCTCGTCGCCGCCGTTGTTGGCGTACACCGCGACCGCGCCGTGCAGGCCGACGACCTGCGCGTCGACGGCGGCGTTCTGCGCCGGCGCCACCTCGACGACCGCGTCGACGCCCTTGGTCGTGATCTTGCGGACCTCGCTGACGACGTCCTGCTCGCGGTAGTCGATCACGTGGCTGGCACCCGCGGCGCTCGCCAGCTGCGCCTTGCGGGGGCTGCTGACCGTGGCGATGACGGTGGCGTCGGCCCAGCGCGCCAGCTGGATCGCGGCGTTGCCCACCGCCCCCGCGCCGCCCTGCACGAGGACGGTGTGGCCGGTCAGCGAGCCGGGACCGAGCCGGTCGGGCAGCGACTCGGCGACGGTCAGGCAGCGGTGCGCGGTGAGGAACGGGATGCCCAGCGCGGCGCCCAGCTCGAAGGACGGGCCGGCGCCGAGCAGCACCACGTGCCGGGCCGGGACCACGGTGTACTCCGCGGCGGTGCCGGAGGGTCGCTGCCAGGCCGCCTCCCAGATCCACACCCGCTCACCGACCAGCACCGGGTCGACCCCCTCCCCGACGGCGTCGACGGTGCCCGACCCGTCCTGGTGGGGGATCTGCCCGTCCGGGCCGATAGCGGCGCCCGCGGTCGCGCCGCTGCGGGCCTTCCAGTCGGTGGGGTTGACCCCGGAGAAGGCGACGCGCACGCGCACCTCGCCGGGACCGGGCTCGGGGGTGGGTCGCTCGACGAGCTGGAGGACGTCGGCATCGCCGGTCTGCGTGTAGGTGATGGCTCGCACGGGTCCTCCCTACCCGGTGCGGGCGGATCCGTGCGGTCCGGCCGTCACCGCCACGTGACCGTCTCCGGACGCCGTCCCAGCACCCGCGCGACCTCCCGCACCGCGCGCTCCCCGGCGTTGACCAGCACCGGGCGGGTGGTGCCGGCGAACAGCGGCAGGTCCGAGGAGCTGTCGCTGTAGACGGCGACCCACGGCGGCGGGTGGCCGCGGTCGGTCAGCGCCCGGACCTTGGTGTCGCCCATGACGCGGCGCACCCGCAGCGGCCGCAGGGACCCGGTGGAGCCGACCACGTCGAGGTCCCCGAGGCCGAGCGCGGTGAGGAAGCCGCGGGCCATCGTCTCCTCGCAGCCGGTCGCCACCACGACGCGGTGCCCCTGCCGCTGGTGCTCGCGCACGCGGGCTATGGCCTCGGCGACGGCGGCCTCCGGCTTGCGGGCGAGCGCGCGGCGGTAGGCGTCGGCGATCGCCGCCACGTCGCCCTCCGGGGTCCGGCCGATGGCCACGCGGGTCAGCAGGCGGGCGGCCAGCGGGCGGGTCCAGGGCAGCGCCGAGCCGACCAGCAGGAGGGGTGCGAGGACCAGCAGGGGGAGCGCGCGCCGCGGCGACTGCCGCAGCCGGCCGGCGAGGAACAGGGTCGAGGCGTCCCCGCCGAGCAGCACCTTGTCCAGGTCGACCACGACCGTCGCGCTCATGCCGGGGGAGTACCGGAGTGCCCCGGCGCAGGAAACCTGCACTCTCGGACTCCGCCACCGTCCCCAGGGGCGGCGGCTGCCCGACGAGGTCTGGCAGCGGCGTCACCGGGTCCTCGTCCGGACCGCCGCGGCCCGGTGACCGCCCTCCGCTGACCTCGGCCGGTCGCGTCCCGGATCCGTCCAGAGGCCGGCAGCGGTGGGGAGGACGCGGGCCTCCGTCAGACCGGCGTGATCGGCAGGGTCAGTGCGCGGCGGCCCTCCTCGGTGCGGGCGGTGGCCATCCGCTCGGCCGAGGGGGTGCCGTACTCGGTGGTGCGCTGGCGGGCGGGGCGGCCGATGGCGGCGGCGATGGCCTCGAGCTCGGCGATGGTCTTCAGCGAGCCGTTCTCGCTGCCGGCCATCCGGCTGATCGTCTCCTCCATCAGCGTGCCGCCGAGGTCGTTGGCGCCGCCGGTCAGCACCGCCTTCGTGCCGGCCTCGCCGAGCTTGACCCAGGAGGTCTGGATGTTGGCGATGCGGCCGTGCAGCAGCAGCCGGGCGACGGCGTGCACCGCGCGGTTCTCCCGCACCGTGGGCCCGGGCCGGGCGACGCCGGCCAGGTAGATCGGCGAGCTGTGGTGCACGAAGGGCAGCAGCACGAACTCGGTGAACCCGCCGGTCTCGTCCTGCACCGCCGCCAGGGTGCGCAGGTGGGCCACCCAGTGCGCGGGGGTGTCGACGTGGCCGTACATCATCGTGGAGGTGGTCGGGATGCCCATCCGGTGCGCGGTCGCGATGATCTCGATCCAGGTGGCGGCCGGCAGCTTGCCCTTGGTCAGCACCCAGCGGACGTCGTCGTCGAGGATCTCCGCCGCAGTGCCGGGGACGCTGTCCAGCCCGGCCTCCTTGGCCGCGGTGAGGAACTCGGCGAACGACAGCCCGGTGCGGGCGGCGCCGTTGACGATCTCCATCGGGGAGAAGGCGTGCAGGTGGATGCCCGGCTGCCGGCGCTTCACCTCACGGGCCAGGTCGAGGTAGGCGGTGCCGGGCAGGTCGGTGTGGATGCCGCCCTGCATGCAGATCTCGGTCGCCCCGGCCGCCCAGGCCTGGTCGACCCGGTCGCCGACCTCGGCCAGCGAGAGGGTGTAGGCGTCGGCGTCGGTGCGCCGCTGGGCGAAGGCGCAGAACCGGCAGCCGGTGTAGCAGACGTTGGTGAAGTTGATGTTCCGGTTGACCACGTAGGTGACGTCCTCGCCCACGGTGTCGGCGCGGACGGCGTCGGCCAGCGCGCACAGGTGCTCCAGATCGGGACCGTCGGCGCCGAGCAGGGTCAGGTACTCGGCGTCGGAGAGCCCGGCCGGGTCGGTCTCGGCGTGCAACAGCGCGGCCAGCACCTCCCGATCGCCGACCGCCAGCGCCGTCGAGTGCCCGTCGCGCGCCGACTCGGTGCGGGCGCGCAGGTCGGCCCAGTCGCCGTAGACGGCGTCGAAGTCCGACCGGCGGTCGGCGGTGCGCCCGACGGTGTCCACCTCGACATGCAGGTCCACCCGCCCGGACGAGGTCCAGGCGGCGTCCGGCTCCTGCCACGGCAGCCCGGCCGGGACCCGGCCCTCGACCGCCAGCCCGTCCGGGCCGGCCAGCGCCGCCACGTGCGGGCGCACCCGTGGGTCCAGCCACGGCTCGGGCTCGAGCACGTACCGCGGCTGGGCGGCCAGCCGCTCGCGCAGGGTGAACCCCGCCTCGGCCGACAGCGCCGCCAGCTTGTCGATGTTCGGCCAGGGCCGCTCGGGGTTGACGTGGTCGGGCGTCAGCGGCGAGACCCCGCCCCAGTCGTCGACCCCGGCGCGCAGCAGCAGGCCCAGCTCGGTGGAGTCGGACAGGTTCGGCGGGGCCTGCACCCGCGCCTTCGGCCCCAGCAGCAGCCGGGTCACGGCCACGGCGGCGACGTACTCCTGCAGTCCCAGGTCGTCCGCGGCGGCCATCGCCGTGCGCGGCTTGGCCCGGAAGTTCTGCACGATCACCTCCTGCACGTGCCCGTGCCGGGCGTGCGCCGCGCGGATGGCGCCGATCGCCTCGACCCGCTCGGGGGCGTTCTCCCCGATGCCCAGCAGCACCCCGGTGGTGAACGGGACCGCGGAGCGGCCGGCGTCCTCCAGCACCCGCAGCCGCACCGCGGGCTCCTTGTCCGGCGAGCCGAAGTGCGGGCCGCCCGGGGTCGCCCACAGCCGCGTGGCGGTGGTCTCCAGCATCATGCCCATCGAGGCCGCCACCGGCTTGAGCCGCTGGATCTCCTCCCAGGACAGCACCCCGGGGTTGAGATGCGGCAGCAGCCCGGTCTCCTCCAGCACCCGGATCGCCATCGCCCGCAGATAGGCCAGGGTGGAGTCGAACCCGTGCGCCTCCAGCCACTCGGCCGCCACCGGCCAGCGCGCCTCCGGCCGGTCGCCCAGGGTGAACAGCGCCTCCTTGCACCCCAGCGCCGCTCCCGCCCGCGCGATGTCGAGCACCTCGTCGGGGGAGAGGAACGGTGCCTTGCCGGCCCTCCGGAGCTGCCCCGGCGTGGTGACGAACGTGCAGTAGTGGCAGCGGTCCCGGCACAGGTGGGTCAGCGGGATGAACACCTTGCGGCTGTAGGTCACCACCCCCGCCCGCCCGGCCGAGGCCAGCCCGGCGTCCCGCACCCGGGACGCCGCGGTCAGCAGCCGGTCCAGCGGCTCCCCGAGAGCCAGGCCGCGCGCGGACAGCAGGACCTCGGCCTCGGTGGCGTCCAGCGTCACCCCCCGCTCGGCGCGGGCCAGCGCGCGGCGGACGGCGGAGTCGGTGGGAACGAGCGGCTCGGTCATCGCGGCCGACGCTAGTGGAAGGGCTCCCGTGCCCCCACGGCTCGCACGCTCGCGGCGCGACCCGGCACGGGGGCCGGCATCACGCCCGGCCGGCCGGCCCGCCGGTGCCCTCCACGTACCGGCCGCGCAGCCGCACCAGCGGGACGGCGCCGGCGTCCAGCACCGGCACGTCCACCACCTCGAGGAGGGCGAGCACGTGGTCGCCGGCCTCGACCACGCGGTCGAGCCGGCAGTCCAGCGCCGCCGCCGCCTCGTCGAGGACGATCGCGCCGCTGCCGGCGGCCCGGCTCCACGGCGCCGACTCGAGCAGGTGCCGCGCGCCGGGCCGCCCGGCGGAGGAGAAGCGGCTGGCGAGGATCGCCTGCGGCGCGGCGAGCACGGTGAGCGCGCACCGGCCGACCGCCTCGAGCACCTCCGCCGGGTAGCCGTCCGCCGCCAGACCCACCGCCACCAGCGGGGGTGCGGCCGAGACGCTCATGACCGAGGAGACCGTCGTCCCGACGTCGTCGATGTCGTCGCGCACGGTCAGCAGGCACACCCCGGCGGCGTACTGGCGGAGGGCCTCGGCGAACGTGGCGGGGTCGACCGGCATGGCGGCCAGTCGACCACACCGACGAAGATCCAGGGCGTGAGCAGCGCAGACGAGAAGACCTACGACGTCGTCGTCCTCGGGGGCGGGTCGACGGGGGAGAACGTCGCCGACGTCGTCGTCCGGGGCGGGCTGACCGCCGCCCTCGTCGAGGTCGACCTCCTCGGCGGTGAGTGCTCGTACTGGGCGTGCATGCCGAGCAAGGCGCTGCTGCGGGGCACCGAGGCGCTGGCGGCCGCGCGCGCGGTGGACGGCGCCCGGCAGGCCGTCACCGGCGAGCAGGACGTCGCCGCCACGCTGGCCCGCCGCGACGACTTCGCCGCGCACTGGGACGACTCGGGCCAGGCCCGGTGGGTGCGCGGCGCGGGCATCGACCTGGTCCGCGGCGTCGGCCGGCTCGACGGCGAGCGCACCGTCGTCGTCCTCACGCCGGACGGCGCCACGACCCGGCTGACCGCCCGGCACGCGGTCGCGGTCTGCACCGGGTCGGAGGCCGCCGTCCCGCCGGTGGACGGCCTGGCCGACGTCGGGCCTTGGACGCCGCGGGAGGCGACGAGCGCCAAGGAGGTCCCCGGCCGGCTGCTGGTCGTGGGCGGGGGCTACGTGGGCTGCGAGATGGCCACCGCGTGGCAGGCGCTCGGCGCGCAGGTCACCGTGCTGCAGCGCGCCGACCGGCTGCTCGACGACATGGAGCCCGAGGCCGGCGACGCGGTCGCCGCCGCGCTGCGCGGCTGGGGGGTCGACGTCCGGCTGGGCACCGACGTGGCCGCGGCGCGCCGGGAGGGGGACGACGTGGTGCTGCAGTGCACCTCCGGCGAGGTACGCGGCGACGAGGTGCTCGTCGCGGTGGGCCGGCGGGCGCGCACCGGCGACATCGGGATCGACACCGTCGGCCTGGCGCCCGGCGAGTACCTCGACGTCGACGACTCGCTGCAGGTGCGCGGCCGGCCGTGGCTGTACGGGGTCGGCGACGTCAACGGCCGGCGGCAGCTCACCCACATGGGCAAGTACCAGGCCCGGCAGGCCGGCGCCGCCATCGTCGCCCGCGCCCGGGGGGAGCGGGTGCCGCTGGCCGACTGGTCGCCGTTCACCGCGACCGCTGACCGGCTGGCCACCCCGGCGGTGGTCTTCACCGACCCGCAGGTGGCCACGGTCGGGCTCACGCGGGCACAGGCCGAGCGGGACGGCGTGGCGCACCGGGTCGTGCGGTACGACCTCGGCGACGTCGCCGGGGCGCGGCTGTGCGCCGACGGCTACCAGGGAACGGCGGTGGCGCTGGTCGACCCCGAGCGGGAGGTGCTGCTGGGGGTCACCTTCGTCGGCCCCGGCGTGGCCGACCTGCTGCACGCGGCGACGATCGCGGTCGCCGGGGAGGTGCCGATCGCCCGGCTGTGGCACGCCGTCCCGGCCTTCCCGACGACGAGCGAGATCTGGCTGCGGCTGCTGGAGTCCTACCGCGGCTGACCGCCTTGTCCGGTCCGGGGCTGCCGGTTCATCCTCGGGACGCATGGACGTCGTCTGCGTCGGCGGCGGGCCGGCCGGGCTGTACTTCGCCATCTGCGCCCGCAGGCGGGACCCGGGCATCCGGGTACGGGTGGTCGAGCGGAACACGCCCGGCGCCACGACCGGGTGGGGTGTGACCTACTCCGACCGGATGCTGGACCTGCTGTTCGCCAACGACCCGCCGAGTGCCCGCGCGATCCGGGCCCGGTCGGTGACCTGGGACGAGCAGGAGTGGGTGGTGCGCGGCCACCCGGTGTACCGGCCGCACTTCCGCTCCGCGCTCGAGCGCGCGGCTCTGGTCGACGTCCTCGCGCAGCGCGCCGTCGACCTCGGCGCGGAGGTCGAGTTCGGTCGCGACGTGCGAGACGTCGCGGCGGCCGGGGACGCAGACCTGGTCGTGGCCGCCGACGGGGTGGGCAGCCGCATCCGGCGGCAGTTCGGGGCGGACTTCGGCACCGAGGTCACCTCCGGCCGCAACCGCTACCTCTGGCTCGGGACCGACCACGTGTTCCCGCGCCTGACCTTTCCCTTCGAGCGGACGCCGGCCGGCTGGATCTGGATGCACGCCTATCCCTCGAGCCCCCGCTCCAGCACCTGCGTGGTCGAGTGCGCACCGGAGACGTGGGGGGGCCTCGGGCTGGACAGGATGCCCAGCGACGACGGGCTGCGGCTGCTGTCGGAGGTCTTCGCGAGGACGCTGCGCGGGCGTCCGCTGGTCGGCCGCACGCAGGAGGACCCGGGATCGTGGCAGACCTTCGCGCACCTGACCAACCGGACGTGGTTGCGCGACGGCATCGTCCTCATGGGGGACGCCGCGCACTGCGCGCACTTCACCTACGCCTCCGGCACACGGCTGGCCGTCACCGACGCCGCGGTCCTCGCCCGTGCCCTCGCCGACGCCCGCCTCGATCCGGTCGCCGGGCCGGCGGCGTACGACCAGCGGCGCCGGCCGAGGGCCAACCGCACGGTCGACGCGGCCCGGCGCCGCGCCGAGCGGTGGGAGGGCCTCGACGGTCAGCTCGACCGGGACGTGCTCGCCTTCGTCTACGGGAAGAGCGGGCGCCGGACCGAGGCCCAGCTCCGGCGCCAGCGACCGCTGCACCGGGTCGGCCAGCTCGGCGCGGTCCGGGCCGCCGGACGCCGGGTCCGCGCCGCGCGGCGCTGGTACGGCTCCCGGGGGCGCTGGCCGGACTCCGGTGACCTGCCCTTGGGCGCTCAGCCGCGGTCGAGCAGCAGCAGGCCGTAGGCGGCCAGGCTCGGCCCGTCGGTCAACCGGCCCGACCGGACCATCGCACGCAGCTCGGGCTCGGGCACGAAGGCCTGCCGCATGTCGGCCTCGGTGGCCTCCTGCGCGGTCGGCCCGGCGGTGAGGTCGGTGGCCAGCCAGACGTCGAACTCCTGGGTGGACAGCCCCGGCGCGAGGTCGAGGTGGCCGAGGTGGCGCACGGACCCGGCGCGCAGGCCGGTCTCCTCGGCCAGCTCGGCGCGGGCCAGCACCTCGGGGTCGCCGGTGGTGCCGGGGGTCCAGGTGCCCTGCGGGAACTCCCAGGCCCGCCGGCCGATCGGGTAGCGGAACTGCTCGACCAGCCAGAACCCGCCGTCGGTGTAGGGCAGCACGAGGGCGAAGTGGGACTTCTCCACCACGCCGTAGAGGCCGGGCGTCCCGTCCGCGAGCTCGAAGGTGTCCTCCCGCACCCGCATCCACGGGTTGCGGTACACCTCCCGGCTGCTCGTCGTCCGCACACGGCCATCCTGCAGGGGCCCGCCGCGAGCCTGCGAGCGGTGGGGGGCAGGGTGGTCCTCCTTCAGGGCAGCGGGGCGGCGCCGTGGTGGTCAGCGGGAACTCCCCCTCGACGGTGGCGGTGACCGTCATCGACTCGAACCGGGCCACCCCGCCCAGCGTCGTGAGGGACGCGGTGTCGGCGGCGTCCCGGCCCGAGCAGATGCGCACCAGCGAGCGCAGCGGCGCCAGCCGGGTCGCGTCCACCGCGTGCCAGGTGCCGTCGACGTCGGCCTCGCGACGGCGTGGAAGTCCATCGGGTCCAGTCCCGGGGCGTAGACCGCGACCAGCCGGGCCGGCACCTCCAGCGCGCGCAGCAGGCTGACGGTCAGGTGCGCGTAGTCGCGGCACACGCCCCTCCCGGTCAATAGCGTCGACGGCGGTGTCGACCGGCGGCTGGCGCGTCATGGTCGCCGCGACGTCGGTCCGCATGCCCCCGTGGTCGCGTCGTCGCAGGTCGGGCGGGGTGTGGGTGCGGTCACCACCCCGCGACCGGCCCGGCCGCGGGAGCCGTGCTGGAGTGGGGGCGTGCAGCTCGAGCCCACCCGTACGACCTGGCGCCGCTACGTCGCCCTCGGCGACTCCTTCACCGAGGGGCTGGCCGATCCCGACCCGGAACACCCCGGGGAGTACCGCGGCTGGGCCGACCGGCTGGCCGAGCACCTGGCGGCCGCGGCCGACGGCGACCTGGAGTACGCCAACCTCGCCGTCCGCGGCCGGCTGCTGGGGCAGGTGGTCGAGGAGCAGGTGCCGGTGGCCCTGGCCGCACGGCCGGACCTGGTCAGCCTGGTCGCCGGCGGCAACGACCTGCTGCGCCCGGGCGCGCACCCCGACCGGCTGGCAGCCACCCTGGAGGACGCCGTGGCGCGGTTCCGGGGCGCGGGCGCCTACGTGCTGCTGGCGACCGGCGTCGACCCCCGGCAGACGCCGATCATCCGCCGCACGCGGGGGCGGGTCGCCGTCTTCAACGCCTCGCTGTGGTCGATCGCGGCCCGGCACGGCGCCGTCGTCCTCGACCAGTGGGGTGCCGACTGGATCCAGGACTGGCGGATGTGGGACACCACCCGCATCCACCTCACCGACGAGGGGCACCGCCGGACGGCGCTGGCCGCCGCGACCGCGCTCGGGCTGCCGGTCGGCGACGACTGGCGCATGCCGCTGCCGCCGCAGCCGCAGCGCGCGCTGCGGGCGGCGCTGGCCGAGGAGGCCGCCTGGGTGCGCGGCTTCGTCGCCCCGTGGCTCGGCCGCCGGCTGCGCGGGCGGTCCTCCGGGGACGGCCGCGCAGCCAAGCGACCGGTCCCGCTGGCCCTGCCGCGCGCCTGAGCGCCGGTCACTCCGGGTCGGCGGGCCGCTCCTCGGGGTCCGGGGCGGCGAGGTCGCGCCCGGGGAGGTCGTGCGCGGCCAGCCCCTCGGCGGTCAGCTCCTCGACGCTCATCAGCCGGGTCGCCGGCTGGTCGGCGCCGGGCTCGGCCGGCTCCTCGGCGGCCAGCACGTCCTCGACGGTGACCGTGCCCGGCGGCAGCGTGCTGGCCAGCTCGACCTCCTCGGGCGTCGGGGCGGCGCCGGGCAGCGGCGCGGGGCGGCCGAACGCGTAGCCCTGGGCCATCGCGCAGCCGTGCTCGCGCAGCCACTGCGCCTGGTCGAGGTCCTCGATGCCCTCGGCGATGACCTGCAGCCCCATGCCCAGGCCGAGCTGGACCAGGCCCTGCACCAGCGCCGCGGTGGAGGGTTCGGTGACCACGTCGGCGACGAAGGAGCGGTCGATCTTGACCGTGTGGATGGGCAGCCGGTGCAGCGCCGTGATGGCGGAGTAGCCGGTGCCGAAGTCGTCGAGGGCGAGGGTGACGCCGGCGTCGGTCACCTCCGACACCGCCTGCAGCGTGGCCTCGGCGGCGAACAGCGCCGTCGACTCGGTGATCTCCAGCTCCAGCCGCTCGGGCGGCAGCCCCGACTCGGCCAGCGCCTCGGCGACCAGGTCGGCGAAGCCGGGCTCGGCGAGGTGGCGGGCGGAGACGTTGACGTGGACCCGCAGGCCGGCCGGCCAGCCGGCGGCGTCCATGCAGGCCTGCCGCAGGACCCAGGCGCCGAGCCTGGAGGTCAGCCGGTTGTTCTCGGCAGCGTCGAGGAACGCGCCCGGGGGCAGCAGCCCGCGGGTCGGGTGCTGCCAGCGGATGAGCGCCTCGTAGCCGAGCAGCGTCTCGTCCGAGAGCGACACGATCGGCTGGTAGAACAGCCGCAGCTCGTCTGACTCCAGGGCGTGCCGCAGGTCGGCCTCCAGCTGGAGCGCGTCGACCTCGCTGTCGCTGAGCACCCCGTCGTGCACCTCGATGCGGGCCCGGCTGCCGTCGGTCTTGGCGCGGGTGAGGGCGTTGTGCGCCTGCCGCAGCAGGTCGTCGGGGGCGACGTCGGAGCCGAGGGTGAGGCCGACGCTGGCCGACAGCACGATCTCGCGCTCCCCGATGAGGAACGGGTCGTCGAGCACCGACAGCAGCCGGTCGGCGAGCGCGCGCAGGCCCTCGAGGTCCTCGACGTCCTCGGCGAGGATGAGGAACTCGTCGGCGCCGAGCCGGACCGCGGTGTCCTCGACCCGCGTGCTCCAGCGCAACCGGTCGGCGACCTGCGTGAGCAGCTGGTCGCCCGCCTCGTGCCCGAGGACGTCGTTGACCGCCTGGAACCGGTCGAGGTCGAGGTGCACCAGCCCGACCTGCAGCCCCCGCCGGCGGGAGAGCGCCAGCGCGTGGTTGAGGCGGTCGCCCAGTGCCCGGCGGTTGGGCAGCCCGGTGAGCGGGTCGGTGAACGCCCGCCGGACCAGGTCCTCCTCGGCGCGGCGGCGGTCGGTGACGTCCACCAGGGAGAGGACGACGAACTGCGGCGCCCCCGTGCTGGTGTGGACGACCTGGTGCGACTGCTGGGCCCACAGCTCCTCGCCGTCGGCCCGGCGCAGCCGCCGCTCGCCGTCCAGCCGAAGCCACGGGTCGAGCGCGGCCTCGGTGTCCGGCGGGAGGTCGGGGACCGGCGCCTCGTCGGGGTGGGCGAGCAGGTCGACGTGTCGGCCGACCATGTCCTCGGGGCTACGGCCGGTGAGCTCGCAGAGCGCCTCGTTGACCACGAGGAGGTGCCCGTCGAGGCCGACGAGGGCCTTGGGGATCGGCGCCTCGAGGAAGAGGGCGCGGAAGAGCTGGCCGCGGTCGGCGAGCAGGGTGTCGATGGCGCGGAGCCTCGAGCCGGCGGCGGGGCCGGGGGTCCCCGCCCCGGGCCGCGGTACGTCGGGGGCGCTCAGAGTCACCCGGACAGGGTGCGGGACCGGAGCCGTCAAGTGACGGAACCCGTCGACGGAGAGTCGTGGTCGAACGGACACGGAGAGTCATTCCCCGTGTGCACTGAGGCAGGAGGGACGGCTGGGACGGGTCCGTGACCGGGGCGACCGCCCTGTGCGGTGCCCACGGACCGGGAACAGACCCGCTGCCCGCGGCGCTCGCAGGGGCGTGGACGCAGGAGAGAAGCGGATCGGGTTCCTGTCCTTCGGGCACTGGCAACCCATCCCGGGGTCGCAGGTGCGGACCGGCCGGGACGCCCTGGTGCAGAGCGTCGAGCTGGCCGTGGCGGCCGAGGAGCTCGGCGTGGACGGCGCCTTCGTGCGCGTGCACCACTTCGCCCGGCAGCTGGCCTCGCCGTTCCCGCTGCTGGCCGCCATCGCCGCGCGGACCAGCCGGATCGAGATCGGCACCGGCGTCATCGACATGCGCTACGAGAACCCGCTCTACATGGCCGAGGAAGCCGCGGCCACCGACCTGCTCAGCGACGGCCGGCTGCAGCTCGGCGTCAGCCGCGGGTCACCCGAGACCGCGCTGCGCGGGTCCGAGGCGTTCGGCTACGTGCCGCCGGAGGGCTCCTCCGACACGGAGCTGGCCCGCCAGAAGACCGCGCTGTTCCTGGCGGCCATCGCCGGCAAGCCGGTCGTGGACGCCGACCCCCGTATGACCGGCGGCGCGACCGGCCGGCTGCCGATCCAGCCGCAGTCGCCGGGGCTGGCCGAGCGGATCTGGTGGGGCTCCGGGACCCGCGCCACCGCCGAGTGGACCGCGCGCCAGGGGCTGAACCTGATGAGCTCGACCCTGCTCAGCGAGGACACCGGCGTGCCCTTCGACGAGCTGCAGGCCGACCAGATCGCGCGCTATCGCGCCGCCTGGACCGACGCCGGCTGGGAGCGGACGCCGCGGGTGTCGGTCAGCCGCAGCGTCATGCCGATCGTCACCGACCTCGACCGGCAGTACTTCGGCGAGCGCTCGGGCGAGGACCAGGTCGGCCTGCTCGAGGGGGTGCGCGCCCGGTTCGGCAAGAGCTACGTCGGCGAGCCCGACCAGCTGGCCGAGGAGCTCGCGAAGGACGCCGCCGTCCGTGAGGCCGACACGCTGCTGCTCACGGTGCCGAACATGCTGGGCGTCGACTACAACGCCCGGCTGCTGGAGACGATCGTCCGGCACGTCGCCCCGGCCATCGGCTGGGTGCCGCCGGCCGAGCGGGGCCACTGACACCACGCCAGGCGGTGGCCCGGGAACTCCCCGGGCCACCGCCTGGCGTCGGCGTGGGGTCAGGCGAACTCGTAGCTGACGTTGCCGGCCTCGTCGACCGTCGCGAGGACGTCGGCGCTGTCGGTGCTGTCCGTCGCGTTGGTCACGGTGCACGGGATCGGCGTCCCGGCCGGGTCGACCAGCACGCTGCGGCCGTCGGCGTCGCAGGTGGCGACCGCCTCGACACCGGCCTCGCTGCCCACCTGCTGGGCCAGCGACTCCTCGACCGTGGCGACGACGACCAGGGTGTTGTCGCCCGAGATCTGCACGTTGCCCTCGTCGTCGGTCTGCTCGACGGTGAAGGAGACGCCCTGCCCGTCGAGCGTGCCGGTGCAGGAGAACGTGCCGCCGGCCTCGGCCTCGACGTCCTCGGGGCAGGAGACGTCGGCTGCGGCCACGCCGACCTGCTCCTCGGTCAGCGCGGCGATCTGGCGCTCGGCCTCGGCGCTGTCGATGGTCGTGGTGCCGAACAGGAAGATCCCGCCGACGACCAGGCCGGCGAGGACCAGGACGCCGAAGATGCTGCCGACCATCGCGCCGGTCTTCTTCCGGGGTGCCGGCGGCTGCGGAGCGCCGAAGCCGGCCGGAGGGCCGAAGGGCGGCTGACCCGACGGCGGTTGGCCGAACGGCGGCTGGCCGGTCGGCGGGCCCAGGGGCGCGGCCGGCGGGCCGGGCGGGAACGGCTGTGCGGCGCCGAAGCGGGGGTCGTGGATCTGCTGCGTCATGGTCGGTTCCTCCTCCAAGGGGCTCGGGGAGGAGCCTGGTGGGGAGGCCTTTCGCCGCACTTGTCGCGCTCTGGTGGCCGACTTGCAGACCGGCCCAAGCCGGGCGTTCGCGGGTGTGAGAACACGCACTGCAGTCGTTCCAACTGCGGAGCGTCAGTGTCTGCTTACTGTGATCCCGGCCGCGTCGTCTTCAGGCGCGGAGAGGCATCGGTTCGACGGACGTACGGGGGCGCGGAGTGCACGGACGTGTCGAGCGCACGCGGTGGCGCGTGCGGGTGGTGACGCTGCTGACGGGGCTCGGCCTCGTCGCGGCGATGGGGGTCTCGGGGCAGCGGCCGGTGAGCGCGGCGCCGGTTCCGTGGGAGTACGACACGATGGTGGACCTGGTCGCGTTGGCGAAGGACCACGCCCCGGCGCCGACCGTCGCGGACTGGGACGGGGACGGGCGGGACGACCTCCTGGTCGGTCTGCGCACCACCGAGCAGTTCGGCGGGGTCGCGGTGGCCACCCGGCGCCCTGACGGGAGCCTCGGGCCACCGGTGTCGGCGTTCGGCGCGGGCTCGGCGTCGTCCGTGGCCGGCCCCGTGACCTTCGTCCGGCCGGCCGTCGCCGACTGGGATGGGAACGGTAGGCCCGACCTGCTGTTCGGCACGCAGGACGGCAGCAAGGGCATCCATGTCTGCCTCACGGCGGCCACCGGTTCCGCGGGAGGGGTCGACGGCGGCAGCTGCCGGCAGCTGCGCACGACCAGCGGCGCACTGGTCGGGGGGACGACCGGCAGCAGCACCGCCTACGTCTCCCCGGAGGTCGTCGACTGGGACCGCGACGGCGACGCAGACCTGCTGGTCGGCACCGGCGGTGTGGCGACCGAGAAGGCCGTCCGGCTCTACGCCAACGTCGGGACGGCCACGGCGCCGGTCCTCGCGGACGCGCGAACGGTGGTGTCCCGGTCGACCTCCGGGCTCGGGACAGAGACCTACTTCGAGCCGACTGTCGTCGACGTCGACGACGACGGCAGGCGGGACCTCCTCGTCGCCGGAGCGCGGGAGGGCAGCACGCAGCAGTTCTCCCTCCGGCAGTGCCTCAACAGCGGGACCGACGCCACCCCGGTGTTCCGGTCCTGCACGTCGACGAGCCTGCCCGGCCTGGTCCACAACGTGGTGGACGCGACCGACTGGGACGGCGACGGGTACCTCGACCTCCTCCGCGGCTTCCACTCCGCGTTCGTCGCCAACCCGGTGACGATGCTGCACGGCGAGGCGCCGGACACCGACGCCGACGGGCTCTCGGACTCGCTGGACAACTGCCCGACGACACCGAACGAGCCGGACCTGGAGCTGGACAACGCCAACCCGGCTCAGCTGGACACCGACGACGACGGCGCCGGGGACGCCTGCGACCCGGACGACGACGGCGATGCCACCGCGGACGGTGCCGACAACTGCCCGTGGACGCCGAACCCCGACCAGGGCGATGGCGACGGGGACGGACGCGGGGACCGCTGTGACGCCCGTGACGACCGGAGGGACCACCCGGGAGCCGGGTCCCACGAGGTGCAGATGGCAGACCGGATCGGCTGGGGCCGCAAGCCGGTCATCACCCAGCGGGCGGATGCCATGTCGGTGGGATACCGGCAGGAGATCGCGGAGGCGCTGGTGGGCGAGTCGCTCGCCCGCGGCCTGCCCTTCAGCCTCGCGGTGATCCCCTGGGACGCTCCGCGGTTCGGCGCCGCCCGGGGCTCGGCGTACCTCGACGAGGTGATCGACAACCCGAACTTCGAGGCGGTCCAGCACGGCACGTACCACACCTGCGTCTACGTGCCCTACGTCGAGGAGCACGGGTCCTCGGCGGCGGAGTTCGACTGCGGCATGGACGCCGCCCGGTCGTACAACCTGATGCGGGTGGGCCACGACGCGATGCTGGAGACCGTGGACTTCGGCCGGGCGTCCCACCAGCTGAGCGGGTTCGTGCCGCCGACCGACGCGTACGACGATGCGGCCGGCGAGGCCATCCAGGCGCTCGGGTACCGCTGGGTCGCCTCGGCCTGGTACGCCGAGTCGCCGAGGTTCACCTACGTCGACGACACGGGTCTCGTGCACCTGCCGTGGTCGCAGATCGCCTGCGGCAACGGGGCTGCGTCGTGGACCGACTGCCAGCGCACCGACGTCCAGGGGCTGGCCGCGCACAGCGGTGTGGACTGCGACGACCCGGCAGTGTGCACCCCGACCCGGGACGGCAAGGACTACTCGGACTGGGAGCAGTACGCCTCGGCGTCGTTGGCCGATCGCTGCCGCAACGACTTCGAGCGTTACGGGGTCTGCTCCGTCCTGTACGAGCTCACGTCCTTCGACGCGGACTTCCGGACGGGGGCGCTGGACCCGGTGGCGTTCGCGGGCTACCAGCAGACCCTGACCGAGCTCCAGCAACTGGCGGCCGACGCCGGTGCGGTCTTCATGACCCTCGGCGACTACGCGGCCGCGCTGCAGGCCGAGGACACCGTCGCGCCGGCGATCGACATCGCCACACCAGGGCAGCGCAGCTACGGCTACGAGGAGACGTTGACCGTCGACGTGGCGGTCTCCGACGACCTCAGCGGTGTCCACGCGGCCGTGATCACGCTCGACGGCGAACCGGTCGAGGACGGCGCCTCGATCGACCTGTCCTCCTTCTCCCTCGGGGAGCACACCCTCCAGGTCACGGCCGAGGACGTCGCGGGGAACACGAACTCCTCGAGTGTCACGTTCACCGTCGTCGACACGATCGCGCCCACCATCTCGATCGTCAGTCCCGCGGCAGCGGACTACGAACACCACGAGGTCGTCCCGGTCGACGTCGAGGTCACCGACGAGCGCAGCGACGTGGCCCAGGTGGCCGTCAGCCTCGACGGGACGACGACGACCGCCGAGGCGCTGGACCTGCTCGACCTGTCCCTCGGCGAGCACCGCCTGACCGTCGTCGCGCACGACTCGGCCGGCAACGCGGCGGAGCGCACCGTCGTCTTCGGCGTGCGGGCCACGGTCGCCTCACTGCAGGGCACCGTCGCCCGCTTCGCCGGCGAGGGGGTGTTGACCGACCGGGGGCTGGTCCGCGCCCTGGAGCAGACGCTCAGCGCGGTCGAGGCCGCGATGGCGCGCGACCTGATGGGCACCGCGGCCAACCAGCTGCTCGCCTTCCAGCAGCAGGTCGCGGCGCAGCGGGGGAAGAAGGTGCCCGAGGACGCCGCCGAGCTGCTGGTCACCGACGCCGTCGCCGTGTCCGCGGCCCTGTAGCGGGGGCACGGACCAGGGGGGGGGGGGGGGGGGGGGGGGGGGGGGGGGGGGGGGGGGGGGGGGGGGGGGGGGGGGGGGGGGGGGGGGGGGGGGGGGGGGGGGGGGGGCGTGCGTTGGTTGGTCCCTCTTATTATATTCACCGTACACTTG